>NZ_JBFAQR010000039.1:0-65933 GCF_040678815.1 Kitasatospora sp. NPDC049285
CCTGATCGCCGTCACCCGCCCCGACGGCCAGCAGACCCTCGCCGCCTACACCGACCGCCTCAGCCTGCCCGTCACCGTCACCGAACCCGGCGGCGTCGTGTGGCGGCAGACCTACGACGAGCACGGGCGCCGGACCTCGGTCACCAACCCGCTCGGCGCGGTGACCCGGTTCGGCTACGACGAGCTCGGGCACCTGGAGAGCGTCACCGACGCGCTCGGCCACACCACCCGGATCCGCTGCAACCCCGCCGGCCTGCCCGTCGAGTCCACCGACCCGACCGGACGGACCGTCGGCTACCAGCGCGACGCCTTCGGCCGGGCCCGCACCATCACCGACCCGATCGGCGGCGTCACCCGGCTGACCTGGACCGCCGACGGCCGTCCGGCCACCAGGACCGCCCCCGACGGGACGGTGGAGAGCTGGGTGTACGACGGTGAGGGCAACCTGCTCACCCACACCGACGAACTCGGCCAGGTCAGCACCTACGAGTACACCCACTTCGAGACCCTCGCCGCCCGCACCACCCCCGACGGCGCCCGGATCACCTTCACCCACGACGCCCACATGCAGCTGGTGGCCGTCACCAACGCCCTCGGCCAGCGCTGGGAGTACGAGTACGACCCGGCCGGGCGGCTGATCGCCGAGAGCGACTTCGCCCGCCGCCGCGCCGAGTACACGCTCGACCCGGCCGGGCAGCTCGTCGCCCACACCAACGCCGCCGGGCAGCGCACCGCGCACCGCTACGACGAACTCGGCCGGCTCGTCGCCACCGAGACCGCCGGCCGGGTCACCAGCTACGGCTACGACCGGGCCGGACACCTGGTGCACGCCGCCAACCCGGACGCGGAGGTGACCCGCGTCGTCGACGCACTGGGCAACGTCCTCGCCGAGACCGTCAACGGCCGCACCCTCACCCACACCCTGGACACCCTCGGCCGCCGCACCTCCCGCACCACCCCCGGCGGGCACACCAGCGGCTGGACCTACGACGAGGCCGGCCGCCCGACCGCCCTGCGCACCCCCGGCGGCGACCTCGGCTTCGGCTACGACGCGGCCGGCCGCGAGATCGAACGCACCGTCGGCGCGCAGCTCACCCTCACCACCAGCTGGGACGCCCGCCACCGCCGCACCGGCCAGGCCCTGCACGGCCGCACCGCCGGCGAACCGGCCCTGGGCGCCCGCCGCTACGACTACCGCCCGGACGGCCAGCTCACCGCCGTCGACGACCAGCTGACGGGACGTCGGGAGTTCGACCTCGACCCGGCCGGCCGGGTCACCGCCGTCCGCGCCGAGAACTGGACCGAGAGCTACGCCTACGACCCGGCCGGCAACCTCACCGACGCCCAGTGGCCCGCCACCGGCGCCACCAGCGACGCCGTCGGCCCGCGCGCGTACGAGGGCGCCCTGCTCACCGCCGCCGGCAAGGTCCGCTACGAGCACGACGCCGCCGGCCGGGTCACCCTGCGGCAGCGCACCCGGCTCTCCAAGAAGCCCGACACCTGGCGCTACACCTGGGACGCCGAGGACCGCCTCACCGAGGTCACCACCCCCGACGGCGCCCGCTGGCGCTACCTGTACGACCCCTTCGGACGGCGCACCGCCAAGCAGCGCCTCGACGCCGACGGCGCCACCGTCCTGGAGCAGACCGACTTCACCTGGGACGGCCACACCCTCGCCGAGCAGACCACCCACGCCCCCTACCTGCCCGGCCCCTACACGCTCAGCTGGGACCACAAGGGCCTGCGCCCGCTCACCCAGACCGAGACCATCGCGACCCAGGAGCAGGTCGACCGGCGCTTCTTCGCCATCGTCACCGACCTGGTCGGCACCCCCACCGAACTCGTCGACCCGGCCGGCACCGTCGCCTGGCGCGCCACCGCCACCCTCTGGGGCAACACCGTCTGGGCGGGCGACAGCAGCGGGTACACGCCGCTGCGCTTCCCCGGCCAGTACTTCGACCCCGAGACCCGGCTGCACTACAACCTGCACCGCTACTACGACCCCGAGACCGCCCGCTACACCAGCCCCGACCCGCTCGGCCTCGCGCCCTCGTCCAACCCGGACGCCTACGTCCGCAACCCGCACGCCTGGATCGACCCGCTCGGCCTGTCCCCGCACGAGGACGCCGAGGTCTTCTACCGCGGCATGTCGCGGGCCGAGTACGAGAAGCAGCTCAAGGCCGAGGGCGGCCTGTACCCGAAGTTCGGCGAGACCTTCGTGACCCAGGACGAGGCGTACATCCGGCAACTGGCGGCCCGTCACCCCGAGGACTACGAGGTCCTGGTCCAGTTCGAGATGCAGGCCGGCACCCGGGACGCCCTGCTGGCCGCCGGCGCCCGCGACGACCCCGCCTCGCAGGCGATCCGCGAGAAGGGCCTGGCCGACCTGCCGATCCTCGGCCGCGGCCAGGCCGACCGGGTGCACATCAAGGCCGAGAAGGGCTTCCTCAACTTCGGCCTGCGCAAGAAGTCGGTGGATATATTCAACGGGCGGATCCTCGGATACGAGACGAAGGACTGGTGAGCCCGGTGACCCCGGACGAGATCGAAGCCCTGCTGCGCGACCCGTCGGTGCCCTGGGAGGAGCGCCGTGACCGGGTCAAGGACCTGCAGGGGGTCACCGGTGCGACCGCCGCCGGGCTGGAGGCCGCCCGGGCCGCCGGCGACTGGGGGAAGTTCGAGCTCTTCCTGCTGGTCGCCGCGGCGCACCCGGACCCGTCCTACCTCCCGCCGATCACGGCCGCGCTGGCCCTGGGCGCCCGGGAGGTGCCGAACGAGGACGCCCTCGAGGTGCTCGCCGACCTCCCCGATCCCGGAACCATCGCGCTGCTCGAACGGATCGCCCGCACCGAGCACGAATGGGACGAGTTCAACCAGGTCGGCGTCAAGGCGGTGTGGGCGCTGGAGGCGATCCACACCCCGGAGGCCACCGCCGCGCTCGCCCGGATCGCCGAGCACGGCGACGAGTACGTCCAGCGCTGGGCGGCGAAGGCGGTCACCCGGCGCACCCGGTGACGGTGCGTCCGGTGATGGTCGGTCAGACCAGCGTCTCGATGACCGTGGCGACGCCGTCGTGCTCGTTGCTGACGGTGTGCCGGGTGACCGAGGCCAGCACCAGCGGGTGCGCGTTGGCCACCGCGTAGGCCTGCCCGGCCCAGGCCAGCATCTCCAGGTCGTTGGGCATGTCGCCGAAGGCCACCACCTCGGCCGCGTCGATGCCGCGCTGCGCGCACCAGCGTGCCAGCGTGCTGGCCTTGGTCACCCCCGGGGCGCTGATCTCCACCAGCGCGATCGGGCTGGAGCGGGTGATCTCCGCCAGCGGGCCGACCGCCGCCCGGGCCCGGTCCAGGAACTCGTCCGGGGCCAGGTCGGGGTGCTTGGCCAGTACCTTGAACAGGCCGTCCACCCGTCCCTCGGCGACCAGCTGCTCGGCCGGGGCGACCGGGTGCTCCTTGTCGGACTCCCACATCACCACCGTGTACTCCGGCTCCCGCGCGAACCCGCCCGGGAACTCGAACGCGAACGCGGTGCCCGGCAGTTCGGCGCGCAGCCGCTCGACCACGGCGAGCGTCTCGTCCGGCCGCAGCGGGAAGGTCTCCAGCAGCTCGCCGCGGTGGACGTCCACCACCGCGCCGCCGTTCGAGCAGATCGCCACGCCGTGGCCGCCGATGTGCGGGCCGAGCTGCTGCATCCACCGCGGCGGGCGGCCGGTGACGAAGACCACCTCGAGACCGGCCGCCTCGGCGGTGGCCAGCGCCGCCGCGGTGCGGGCGGAGAGCGTGCCGCCCGACCCGAGCAGGGTGCCGTCGAGGTCGGTGGCGATCAGGCGGGGGCGCGGCGAGGGGCTCATCGGTCCATCTTCGCGCACCTGTGCGGAATCCGGTCCCGCCCCGGCACCGACCGGGGCGGGACCGGCGCTCACGGCGCCACGTTCAGCGTCAGCGCGGCGGTGTGCAGCGTCCCGCCGGTCTGGAACTGCAGGAACAGCCGCCAGTCACCGGCCTTCGACAGCTCGGCGTGGAACGGCAGGGTCGGACCGCCGCCCGCACCGGTGGCCTTCACCTGCGGGTGCAGGTGGGCGAAGGCCTGGTCGCCGGTGTGGAACGCGGTCAGATGGGCGTAGGTCTCCAGGTAGGGCTGCAGGTCGGTGACCGGCTGCCCGTCCCGACCGACCGTCACCGTCAACTCGCCCGCCACTCCCGCCTTCGGCGCACCGGCCACGGTCACCGTGTACCCGTCCACCGTGGTGCTCGCCGCGGCGGCGGGCAGCGGCACCGGCGTCGCCTGTCCGGGCACCGTGACGGTGCGGCTGAGCACCAGCCCGGTGCCCTTGCCACTGCCCGCGCCGGGGACGAACGAGGCGTACACCCGCCAGTCGCCCGGCTCCAGCGCGGCGAGCGGCGCCGTCCAGCCGCCGTCCTGGCCGAGCACCGGGTGCAGGTGCTGGAAGCCCGACAGGTCCGAGCGGATCGCGTAGAAGTGCATCGGCTTGGTCTGCTCCGGCTCGAACGCGGTCAGCGCCCTGCCGTCCGGCCCGGTCACGGTGAACCGGTACTCGCTGCCGGACAGCGCGCCGTCCAGCCGGTAGCCGCCCTGCTCGGCGGCCAGGCCGTCGGTGGCCGCACCGGCCATGCCGTCCGGGCCGTGGCTCATCCCGGCCATGTCGTGGCCGGACGCGGCAGCGGACGGCTTCGTGTCGCCGTGGTCCATGCCGGCCATCGAGCCGCTGCCGCAGGCGGTCAGGGTCAGCGCGAGCACGGCCGCGGCCGCGGCGGCCAGCGCCCGGCGGCGGGGGGAGGGGGTCGTCCGGGTCGTGGAAAGCATGCTGGTCATGGGAGATCGCTCCAGGGTGCGCGCGCGGATGCGCGGTCGCGGACAGGACGCGGCGCCCGCCCGGGCCGTCGGCCCGACCGGGTGGCGCCCTCACCTGCGGGCGACGCCGACCCTGGTCAGCAGCTCCCGCCCGCCCTCCGGCGGCGCCCGGCCCCGCCCGTCCGCCGCCGGCCGCACCCGGGGGTGCGCGAGGGCCACGGCCCCGGTCCACACCGTGGCGGGCCCGGGCGCGGCCAGCGGAGCGTGGTCCCGGGCCTGCGTGGACACGCAGCTGGCCGCCCCGGCATGACCCGGGCGGTACGGCGCGGCCGCCGCTGCGGGCGTGCGCTCGTCCGCTCCGGCGGTCGCGGCGTGCGGCGACGACTCGCCCGCCGCGGCGGGCGGTTGCGGATGGCACCCGGCCGCGCCGGTCGGGCTGCCGTGCATCAGGAACAGGCCGAGCAGCAGGGCGCAGAGCAGCGCCCACCGGGCGGCCGTCCGCGACCCGGCGGGTACCGGGGTCCGCCCAGTCCGCTGCACCCCGCCACCATACCCCCTCCCGGTATCTGGTCCAGGCAGCCGCGCCGGTCGCGCCGCAGGTCCGTCAGCCTCGGCCGACCGTGCGTCACGCGCACCTGACGCGGCGACAAATCCGCTGGCAGGGTGCGATGGTAGGGGTACGTCCGGCTGTTTCTGTTCGGTGACAGAGCGATGATCGGCGCGGGATATCCGCTCGCCATGATTGTCGTACAGCGTCCGCCGGACCCCGCCGGGAACGAGCGAGCGGACGCCGCCCACGCCGCTCACCATCCGTCCCTGGGGGAACTCCGATGTCCGTCCGCACCCGCTCCCGCCGCGCCCGCCTCGCCACCCTCGCCGCCGTCGCCGTGCTCGGCGCCACCCTCCCGGTGCTCGGCGGCGCGTCCACCGCCTGGGCCTGCGGTGACGAGCCGGAGACCCCCACCGTCAGCCAGGCGGTCACCGGAGCCGTCAAGGACGCGAACGCGGTCAAGGCCGCCGACCAGACCACGCCGAAGTTCCCCAAGAGCGACTTCCTCCCCGAGATGCCGAAGTCGGTCACCGCGGGCGGCGCCGGCGTCGAGTTCGGCATCGAGCTGGGCAACTCCACCGGCGCGCCGATCGAGGACGCCAAGCCCTTCCTGGCCTTCTACAACGAGCACGAGGACGGCACCGGCGCGAGCATCCTGCAGCCGTCCGACCTGACCCTGGAGGTCATGCAGGGCGGCACCTGGAAGAGCCTGCCGCTCGAGCCCGGCTGCGACCCGGTGCTGCGCGCCGACTACTCCTCGCTCGCCACCCACCTGGACGACGGCCACGCCACCCGGTTCCTGTTCCGGCTCACCGTGACCGGCCACTCCAACGCCGCGCAGACCCAGGTCGACATCTACCTCGGCGCCCAGGTCGACTTGCACTACGTGCTGCCGATCGTGCACCCGGCCGCCCCCGCCCCGACCACCCCGGCGCCGGCCCCGACCACCCCCGCCACCAAGCAGCCCACCACCCCGGCGTCCACCCCCACCACCAAGGCCCCGGCCACCGCGCCGACCACCGCCGCCGCCGTCCCGGCCGCCGCGGTCAGCAGCGCCGCCCCGACCCCGACCGCCGTCGGCACCCCCGCGGTCGCGCAGAACCTCGCCTCCACCGGCGGCGGCTCCTCCTCCACCCCGCTGCTGATCACCGGCACCGTCCTGGTGGCGCTCGGCGCCGGCGTGGTGACCGTGGCCGCCCGCCGCCGCGCGGCCGCCGCCCGCGACTGAGCCGACTGCCCGTCAACTCCCCTGCCCCGTCGCCTCCTTCGGCGGCGGGGCCGACGGGCGTCGCGCCCCCCGCAGTTCGCGTGTTCGAACCGCGCCGCCTAGAGTTCCGCCGACGAAGCAAGCCGAACGGGGAACGGGGAGAACGTGGCGGGCAGGCGTGCAGCGGGCGGTGCGGGGACTCAGGTCAGGCCGGTCACGGTGGGGCCGGACGCGGCCTACTGGGAGGCGATGGCCGAGGCCGAGCAGCGGGAGGCCCGCCGCAAGCGGATGCTCGGCCTGACGCTCGGCGGCGGCGCCCTGGTCGCGGTCGGCGCGATGATCACCGTCGCCGTGGTCGTCTCCCAGCACTCCGACGGAACACCGGCCGCCAAACCGGCCAGGAGCGCCGCCGCGCCCTCCGCCGCCGCGCCCTCCGGCACCGCCGCCGCCAAGCCCGCCGACAAGGCGGAGTCCGCGGCCAAGCCCGAGGGACTGCAGCCCGGCAGCGCCGCCAAGCTCGGCCCCGCCGACGGCCGGGACGGCACCGCCCTGCTGCTGCCGGGCAACGGCGACGGCTACGCCGAGGCGGCCGACGCCGGGATCGACACCGCGAAGGACTTCACCGTCTCCGCCGTGGTCCGCAACGACGCCGCGAGCGACCCCAAGGCCGCGCTGTCGCAGAACGGCGAGCAGTTCTTCGCCTACTACCTCGGCCGCGAGGACTCCTCCGCCGCCACCCGCAACCGCTGGGTCTTCAAGGTCCAGACCGCCAACGAGGCCGGCAAGACCGCGATGGCGCTCTCCACCGCCCCCGCCGCCACCGGCCGCTGGACCACCCTCACCGGCGTCTACAACGCCAAGGCCAAGACCATCTCGCTCTACGTCGACGGCACCCTCGCCCAGACCACCCCCGCCCCCGCCGTCCTCCCCGCCAAGGGCCCCCTCGAACTCGGCCGCGCCCGCTACAAGGCCCACTGGGCCGACGCCTGGAACGGCGGCATCACCGACGTCCGCCTCTGGCGCCAGGCCCTCACCGCCGACCAGGTCACCCGCCTCACCAAGACCCGCACCCCCGACCCGGCCCCCGCCGCCGTCCTCCTCCAGCCCTGACCCGCCGGCCCGCACGCGGAGGGGACCGGCGCGCGCCGCGCCGGTCCCCTCCGTCGGTCCAACCTCCAGGTCAGCCCAGGCCGTTGACCTTCTTGTACTCGAGCGCGTAGGCCAGCTTGCCCGGCTTGGCGTCGGAGTACGGCTTGCCCAGCTTGTCGAACTCGCCCTTGTTGGCGGCCTTGCCGGCGTTCCACTGGTCCAGCGCGCCGAGCTGGCCGGCGGTGAAGCCGCTGTCCACCACGGCGTCCTTGGGCAGTGCCACCATCGCCTGGGTGGTGCCCTTGACGGCGGCCAGGTAGCTCGCGGGGTCCGTCTGGTCCCAGGCCGTCAGGTCGACCGGCGCGGCGTCACGGATCCAGCTGCCCCAGTAGAACTCCTGGAACGGCACGGTGTTCTGGGTGTAGCCGATGTCCCGGCCGAAGTAGAGCAGGCTGCGGTACTTGTCGTCGCTGAAGTCGGCCAGCCCGACGGAGGTCGGCAGCTTGTTGATCGTGACCTCGTTGCCCTCCGGGTCGCGGAGGTAGACCCACTTGTTGGTCTGCATCTCCGCCCAGAAGTCCTTCTTGGTGAGGGTGCTCAGGTTCGCCAGCACCTTCAGCCGGACGTGCAGGTCGGCGCCGCCGTCCGGGGTCTCGAAGAAGGAGGTCAGGGTGTGGTGACCGTCCGTCAAAAACGGCTCGCCGCCGGGGCCGATCACCACGGTCTTCATCGCGGCGGTGCTGTCCGCCGTCTCGCCGCCCACCGGCAGCGCACAGGTGAACGAGGACGGGTCGTCCAGACGCGCGCCCGGCTGGACCGCCGCGGCCTGTACCCGGCCGTCCGCCTCGCACCAGTCGTCGAACTTCTTGTTGACCGCGTCCTTGCCGAGCGTGTACCGCCCGAGCTTGTAGTACACCTCGTCGAAGCCCAGCGACGGCTGGGTCGGGTGCACGTCGCCGATCCGCACGTCCAGCAGGTCGCCCTCCTGGGCGCACAGGTACTGCGCGAACGGCGTGTGCCGGTTGTCGTGCCCGCAGAACGACGGACGGGTCCCCGGCGCCCCGGGCGCGGCGAACGCACCCGGAGCCGTGGCGACGACGGTGGCCAGTGCTGCACCGACCGCCAGCACCGGTGCGGCGGACGGGAGTCTGAATCGCATGACACTCCTTGCGGCAACGCGGATGTGACCCGCGAGGGTGTCAGCGCCCCGCCAACACCCGCCCACCCGCCCGTGACGCCCGGACGAACGCCGGGCGTCGGGGCGCGCTACTGCCAGCGGGTGTAGAAGGTGTAGATCGTCGGCTGACTCCGCCAGCCGGAGGCGGTCACGGCCCACACGTACACGGAGTGCGTGCCCCAGCTGCCCGAGTTGATGACGGCCTGGGCCGTGCCGTTGGTCGCCGGGACCAGGGTGTCGGGCGCCGTGCTGGAGTCCAGGGCGTAGTGGAAGGAGGCGATCGTCCTCCCCTCGGTGCTGCCGGTGGAGGTGGCGCCGAAGGTGAAGGTCAGCGGCTGCTGCATGAAGATCTGGCCGTCCACGCCGTTGGAGGCCACGGTCACGCCGGTGATCAGCGAGTCGGCGTCCACCCGGAAGTAGCAGGTGCTGCTCGGCGCGGAGACCCGCGTCCCGTCCGTCTCGTACGTGTAGAAGCTGTACGAGCCCGAGGTCGGCTTCCCGATGGAGACGCCCGTCTGGAAGTGGTCGGCGACCGGTGTGCTGGAGTAGGAACTGGTGCTGCCGTCCGGGGCGGTGAGCACCACCTGGAGCCACGGGCTCGCCCCGTTACCGGCGAGGCCGGGCGGCGTGGCGAACACCTGGACGTCGCTCAGTGCGTTGGGGAGCCAGTTTCCCGGGGCGGTGGCGGCGCAGGCCACGTTCGGCCCGTTGGTGCCCAGGCCCAGCGCGGTCGGGCCGCCCTCCGGGAGGGTGAAGTAGCCGAAGATGTCGACGACCACGTCCACCGTGCCCAGGTGGTTGTAGAAGTTGATCATTCCGGAGTCGTCCACCGGCACGATCACCATGTTCGGGATCGTCTGCCCCGGGCGGAAGTTGAGGTTCGAGGTGGTCGGCCGGCCGGTGCCGTTGCCGGGGAAGACGGTGAGGAAGCTGTCGGCGGTCGGGTTGGTGACCGTGACGTTGAGGACGACCGCGGCCACCTTCGTGGTGCCGAGACCGCCCGTGGCCACCGGGAGGTTCATCGTGCCGTCGGCGTCCAGCGTGTGGAAGCTCCCGCTGGAGCGGGTGTCGACCATGCGCTTCGGGCCGGTGGCCGAGTACGACGCGCCGTTCGGAGCGGCCTGGTAGAAGCCGAAGACGTCCACCACGACCTGGGTCGAGCCGATGTGGTTGAACAGGTCCACGCTGCCGTCCGCCCCCAGCGGGACGGTCACCAGGTTCGGGACGGTCTGCCCCGGCGTCCAGTTCAGGCTCGACGTGCTCGGACGGGTGATGCCGTGCGGAAAGACCGTCAGGAAGCTGTCGGCGGTGGTGTCGGTCACCGTCACGTTCAGCACCACCGAGGTCGCCCCGGCCGCCGGCACGCCGCCCGCCCCGGCCACCTTGAGGTTGCGCGTCACGCCCTCGCCCACCGCGCCGTTCGGCCGGGTGTCGAGGATCCGCGCCGGACTCAGCGGTACGTAGGTGGACCCGGTGATCGCCTGGCTGTCCGTGTAGTAGCCGGCCAGGTCCGCCACCACGTGTGTGCTGCCGGAGTTGTTGAAGAAGTCGACGTACCCGTTGACGACCGGCACCGTCACCGCGTTCGGGACGGTCTGCCCCGCCGTGAAGTTGAGGTTCGACGCGGTCGGCAGCGTCGTCCAGTCCGGATACACCGTCAGGTGGCTGTCCTCGGAGGGCTCGGTGACCGTCACGTTCAGCACGACGGCCTTCACGTCACCGGCCGGCAGCCCCACCGGCACCCGGATGCTCGCCCCGCCCTTGACCTTCCCCGCGGCCGGTACCCCGACCGCGGACCGGGTGTCGAGGATCCGGTGCGGCTCCACCTTGACGAACTTCCCACCCGGCGACGGAACCGGCACCGCCGCCCCCTGCGCGGTGGCCGTCCCGGTGCCCCCGACCACCGTCAGGCCGAGCGTCACCACGCCCGCCAGCCCCAACGCCAACCGGCGTACCGCGCCCGAACGACGCGGCGAGCCCACAACCCGGTCCAAGTGCCACCCCTGATGAAACGAAAGGAACCCGCCGGGACGACGTCACCGGCTGATGATTCATACCAGCACCGACCGTCGCCGGCCGGGCCGCCGGCATCACGGTTGGGCAAAGTGGTTCGCCGACGCCCGACACCGGTGCCAGCTGACGGAGCGCCGGATCAGCCCTGGTCGCACAGCGCGGAGGGGGCCATCTCTCGTGCCGGTGGCGGCTGTTACCCTCTGCACGCGTACGGCCTGCCGCCGTCGAGTGTTCAGAAGGAGCACAGTTGCGAAGACTGACCGCGACCCGGGTCGCCGTCACCGTTCTGCTGGTGGGCGCCGGGGTGCCTACCGCGATGGTGCCGGCCGGGGCGACGACGACCGGGCCGATGGCCTCGTCCGCGAGCACCCTGTACGTGGCGAACCAGGCGGCGTGCTCCGACGCGGGCCAGGGCAGCGCGGCGCAGCCGTTCTGCACCGTCTCCGCGGCCGCGGCCGTGGTCGCACCGGGTCAGACCGTCCGGGTCGAGCCGGGCAGCTACCACGAGCAGCTCCGGATCAGCCGGTCCGGCACGGATGCTGCGCCGATCACCTTCGTCGCGGAGAACACGGCTCAGGGCATGGTCCGGGTCTTCTCCGACACCGCGTCGGTTCCGGCGGTCTCGGTCTCCGGCGTCCGCAATGTGACGCTCCGTGGGTTCACGGCGTTCGCCGGTTCGGGAGCGGACGCCTTCCGGGTGTCCGACTCCTACCTGGTCGCGATCGAGCAGGGCTCCGCCCACGGGAACGCGGCCGGTGTCCGGGTGACCGGCTCGTCGAGCACGGTGTCCGTCCGCCAGGTGTCCGTGGTGGACCGCGGTCCGGCCGCGATCCAGGTCGACGCGGGCGTGTCCGGGACCAGCGTGACGGCCAGCACCATCACCGCCTTGTCCGGGTCGGGCCGGGCCGCCACGGGCGTGCTCGCCACGGACGCCCCCGGCACCACGGTCACGGGCAACACCGTGATCGCCCCGTGCGGCCAGGGGATCGCGCTGGCCGGAGCCTCCGTGGGTTCCTCGATCGAGAACAACATCGTCGAGAACGCGGGCGGGTCGCCGAAGGCCCCGGCGGCCTGCCCGGCGCCGTTCACCTCCACGGCGATATCCGTCTCGGCCGACTCCGCGGACTCGACCGGGGTCGACTACAACCTGGTCGACCCGACCGGCGGCGGAGCGCCGTACAACTGGAGCGGCACCGTCTACCCGACCCCGGCGGCCCTCACCGCGGCGACCGGACAGGGTGCCCACGAGCTCTCCGCCGCACCGCAGTTGACGGACGCGGTCGGCGGGGACATCAGCTGGTACCCGCTCGCATCCACCTCGCCGGCCATCGACTCCGCCGACGCCGACGCGCGCGGCGCACTGGCCGTCGACTACCTGGGCGCACCGCACCAGGACGTCCCGGCCGTCCCGAACACGGGCGCGGGGAAGACCGCCTACGCCGACCGCGGTGCGGTCGAGTTCGCGGCGGCGGCCGCATCGTCCGGCAGCCCCCGGATCGTGCAGGCCCCCGGCGGCGGGGCGCTCGAGGTCGAGGCCTCGGTGCCGGGCGCCGGCTACCCGGGCGCGCCCTACGGCGCGACCGGCGCGAGCTTCGCCTACCAGTTCGACGACGAGCCGTTCCCCGTGGTCACCACCGAGGGCACCGTCCGGCACACCTTCCAGCGGGCCGGCTACCACGGCGTGCGGATCGCGGTCAGCACCGACGGCTTCCGGACCGGAACCGGCGTCAGCTTCCCCGACGGCGGCGTCGTCGTGGGTGCGGACTACACCCCGGTCGCCCCCACCCGGCTGCTGGACACCCGCAACCGCATCGGCACCCCGACCACCACCCCGGTCGCCCCGGGCGGCGACCTGCTGCTGCCGATCACGAGCGTCGACGGCACCCCGGCCGCCGAGTTGACCGCGGTGACCGTCAACGTCACCGTCACCGAGCCGACCGGCACCGGCTTCCTCACCGTCTACCCGGACGGCCGGTCGCTGCCGAACGCGTCCAACCTCAACTTCACGCCCGGGCAGACCGTCCCCAACCTGGTGACGGTTCCGGTGGAGGGCGGCGGCATCCGCTTCCACAACACCGGCAGCGGCACGGTGCACGTGATCGCCGACCTCGCGGGCTACTACAGCAACAAGGGCTACGGCTTCAAGCCGCTGGCGCCGACCCGGGTCCTCGACACCCGCTCCGGCCTGGGCGCCTCCGCGGCCCGGCCGATGGCGGTCGGCGAGTACCTGCGCGTCAACCTGTCGGACCGCATCCCGGCCGGCGCGAAGGCCGCGGTCCTCAACGTGACCGTGACGGAACCCCAGGACACCGGCTTCCTGACCGCGTTCCCCGACGGCCAGCTGCTGCCCAACGCGTCCAGCCTCAACTTCACCCCCGGGCTGACCGTGGCCAACCTGGTGACCGTGCCGGTCAGCAACGGCCGGATCGACCTCCACAACAGCAGCTTCGGCACCGTCCACGTCGTGGCCGACCTGGCCGGCTACTACGGCACCCCGGACAGCGGCGCCACCCTCAGCTACATCCCGCAGAGCCCGGTCCGGGTCGCCGACACCCGGGACGGCACGGGCCTCAACCGCTCGGCCGGCGCGGTCGCCCCGCAGGACGGCATCAGCATCTACCCGTCGTTGCCGCTGGGCGACAAGTGGCCGGTCAGCGTGCTGTTCAACGTCACCGTCACCGAACCGCGGGACACCGGCTTCCTCACCGCCTACCCCGACGGCCGGACCCGCCCCACCGCCTCCAACCTCAACTTCACCCCCGGCCGCACGGTCCCCAACCTGGTCTCCGTCCCGGTGGCCGACGGCCGGGTCAGGATCGACAACGGCAGCTTCGGCCCCGTCCAGATCGTGGTCGACGAGCAGGGCTACTTCATCGACCCCACCCACTGACCCACCACACCGAACCCCCGACGGCCGGGTGCCCCTCCCCACCAGGAGACGGCACCCGGCCGTCGCCACAACCCGGTCGGTGCCGCCGCGACAAGAGCTCTGGCGCAGGCGCAGGCGTTCAGACCGGCTCGACGGCGACGCGGCCTGCACTCTGAAACCCGCACTCTTCCGTTGCGCCGTCGACTACGGTCGTCTGCGAGTGCGAATTCGGGGGATTGGTTCTGATGGGCAATCAGATCGTCAAGGCGCTGGAGGACGGCGCGCAGAAGCTCGGCAAGACGCTGGCGGAGGACGCCGGGAAGGCGTTGAAGAACTTCTACCGGCATGCGGGCGACAACATGAAGAAGGTCGCCAAGAACGTCCGGGACATCGAGGAGAAGCACGCCAAGGACCTCGAGAAGATCTTCAAGGGCGAGGGCAAGGGCCTGAACCACCCCCGCTCCGGCGGCGGTTTCGGCCGCCGGGGCGGCTCGCATCCGAAGGGCCGCGGCCGCGAGCAGGTGAAGTCGCCGCGGACCGAAGGCCGTCGGCACGACTCGCGCTGCCCGGGTGGTGAGCCGGTCGACATGGCGACCGGGCGGATGTTCATCGACCAGGCGGACGCTTCGCTGCCGGGTTCGCTGCCGCTGCTGTTCACCCGCAGCTTCGAGTCGGGGCTGCTGACGGGTCGTTGGATGGGCCCGAAGTGGCTCTGCCCCTTCGACGAGCGCCTCGAACTCGACGAGGACGGAGTGGTCCACGTCCGCGCCGACCGGATCACCCAGGCCTACCCGCTCCCCGAGCCCGGCGACGACCCGGTATACGCCTCGGCCGGATCCCGCCACGAACTCGCCTTGCAAGACGGCCTGTTCACCGTCACCGACCCCGCCACCGGCCTGGTGAAGACCTTCACGCCCACCCCCGACGGCACGGAGGCCCTGCTCACCGAGGTCCGCGACCGGCACGGCCGCCACTACACCCTCGCCTACGACGAGGACGGCGTCCCGCTCTCCATCACCCACTCCGGCGGCTACCGCCTCCTCGTCACCGTCGACGCCGACCGCATCACCGCCCTGCGCCTCGCCGGAGCGAGCGACAGCGGCGGCGACGCCCTCCTGATGCGCTACAGCTACACCGACGGGCACCTCACCGCCGTCTACAACTCCAGCGGCAAGGCGATGCGCTTCGCCAACGACGCCGACGGCCGCATCCTGTCGTGGACCGACCGCAACAACTCCCAGTACCTGTACGCCTACGACGCACACGACCGGGTCACCGACGAAGGCGGCGCCGAGGGCAACCTCCGATTCCGCTTCACCTACTCCGAACCCGACCCGACGACCGGTCTCGCCACCCACACCGAGACCAACGCCCTCGGCCACACCACCACCTACCTGGTCAACGAACACGCCCAGATCACCGCGATCACCGACCCGCTCGGCCACACCACCCGCACCGAACGCGACGAGTACGACCGCCTCCTCGCCGAGACGGACCCCCTCGGCCGCACCACCCGCTACGAGTACGACGGTGCCGGCGACCTGATCCGGATCACCCGCCCCGACGGCCACCACAGCACCGCCACGTACCTCGACGGACTCAGCCTCCCCACGACCGTCACGCAGCCGGGCGGCGCCACCTGGCACCACACCTACGACGGGTCCGGGCTGCGCACGACCGACACCGACCCCCTCGGCGCCACCACCCGGTACGGCTACGACGCCGACGGCCACCTCGCCACCATCACCGACGCCCTCGGCCACACCACGCTGATCAGCTGCAACCCGGCCGGCCTACCCGTCGAGGTCACCGACCCGCTGGGCGGCGTCTCCCGCTACGAGCGCGACGCCTTCGGACTCACCGTCGCCATCACCGACCCCCTCGGCGCGGTCGCCCGGCTGACCTGGACTTCCGAAGGCCGTCCGCTCACCCGGACCACGGCGGACGGGGCCGCCGAGAGCTGGACCTACGACGGCGAGGGCAACCTGCTCACGCACACGGACCGGCTCGGCCGAACCACGGTCCTCGAGCACACGCACTTCGACGTCCTCACCGCCCGGACCACCGCGGACGGTGCCCGCCACACCTTCCACTACGACGCCGACATGCGCCTGATCGCCGTCGGCGACGCGCTGGGCCGGCAGTGGACCTACGCCTACGACGCCGCCGGGCGCCTCGTCGCCGAGACCGACTTCGGCGGGCGCACCACCACCTACGAGCTGGACGCCGCCGGCCAGCTCCTCACCCGGACCGGCCCGGACGGCGCACGGACGCATCACACCTACGACCTGCTCGGCCGGGCCGTGCGGGTCGACTCGGCAGGTCGCACGACGACGTTCGGCTACGATCCGGCCGGAAACCTGATCGCCGCCGACAACCCCGACGCCGTGCTGACCCGGACGGTCGACGCCGTGGGCAACCTGCTCTCGGAGACTGTCAACGGACGGACCGTCACCCACACCCGGGACGTCCTCGGCCGCTCACTGACCCGACGCACCCCGGCCGGCCATGCCAGCACCCGGACCTACGACGCTGCCGGCCGGCCCTCGGCGCTCGCGACCCCCGACGGCGAGATCGGGTTCGGCTACGACACGGTGGGGCACGAGGTCGCGCGAAGCATCGGCGGACGACTGCTCATCTCCACCACCTGGGACCGTCGGCACCGGCGCACCGGGCAGACGGTCGAAACGGGAGGCACCCGTCTCCAACAGCGCAGCTACGCCTACTACCCGGACGGCAGCCTGCAGGCCGTCGAGGACGCGATCTCCGGCACCAGGACCTTCGCACTGGACCAGGCGGGTCGGGTCACCGGTGTGCAGGCCCGTGAGTGGACCGAGTCCTACGCCTACGACCGGGCCGGGAACATCACCAGCGCCGAGTGGCCCGCCACCGGGGCCGGCGCGGCCCCGCTGGGCACGCGCGTGTACCGCGACACCCGGCTCACCGATGCCGGCCGGGTCCGCTACGAGTACGACGCCGTCGGCCGCACGACCCTGCGCCAGGTCACCCGGCTGTCCAGGAAGCCCGACACCTGGCGTTACACCTGGGACGCCGACGATCGGCTCACCCGCGTCACCACGCCCGACGGAACCGTGTGGCGCTACCTGTACGACCCGCTCGGCCGCCGGATCGCGAAGCAGCGCCTCGACGACGACGGAAGCACGGTCGTGGAGCGGACCGACTTCACCTGGGACGACCACACCCTGGTCGAGCAGACCACGGTCGCTCCGTATCTCCCCGGGCCGCACACCCTGAGCTGGGAACACAGCGGTCTCCACCCGATCTGCCAGACCGAGACCATCACGACCGCCGACGCCTCGCAGGAACACGTCGACCGCCGCTTCTTCGCGATCGTCACCGACCTGGTCGGGGCTCCGGCCGAGCTGATCGACACGGCGGACCACACCATCGCCTGGCGCGCCACCACGACGCTGTGGGGCTGCACGAGCTGGTCGGCGGCGAGCACGACCTACACCCCGCTGCGCTTCCCCGGGCAGTACTTCGACCCGGAGACCCGGCTCCACTACAACGTCCACCGCTACTACGATCCCGAGACCGGCCGGTACACCAGTCCCGACCCGCTCGGACTCGGCCCCGCGCCCAACCCCGACAGCTACGTCCACAACCCGCTGACCTGGGCCGATCCGCTCGGACTCTCTCCCCACAACCACAATCCGGCACCGCCCGAGACGAAGATCGAACTACCGGAGGTGACGGCTCCCAAGCCGCTCAAGCCGTCCGAGGTCGAAGCGGCGTGGGACAAGTTCCTCGGCCCCGGACCGCACACTAATATTCACCCGCGAACCGGCCTCCCGGACCCGCACCGCATCGTGTCGGCCGACGGCCGGCGGAGCATCCGACTGGGGCCTCACGAGATGAACAGCAAACCGACGAAGTTCCACTTCCACATGGAGACGTGGGACTGGCACGCACCCTCGAACACGTGGGTGATCGGCAACACCATGGTCAGGGTTCCGCTGAAATGAGAGTGCAGGTCACCGAGGTCGTCGACCCGGCGCAGGGCACCGTCGCCTTCTCCTGCGCGGTCGGCGAGGCGGTCGGACGGTGGAGGGGCGAGGATGCCGCCCGGATCGGCTCGTACGACGTCGAGCTGGAGATCCCCGAGGCGGTCGACCGCTGGGCTCCGCACGCACCCGGACCGGGATCCCTCAGCGGCGTGGGCCCCCAGGACCTGGCCGTCACCGGCGTGGTGGTCGCGGTCGGCGAGGACGACGACCCCGTCCTCAGCCTCCGCGTCGGAACGGACATCCTCCTGGTCGAGCTCGCCGCCCCGGTGTCCTGGCCGGCCATCGGCGAGACCATCGCGCTCCGCGCCCGCACGCTGGAGCTCTATCCGTACCAGCTCTGAAGAGTCGGGCCATGTCGTCGACGTCCGAGGTGAGCACGCCCACTGGCCCCGGCTGCCGCAGCGCCATCTCCGCCACGGTCACGTCGGTCGCGTCCTTGTGCCCGTGCAGGCCGGCCTGCTTCAGCAGAAGCGTTCGGTCCCGTGGCGCTCGCCGAACCCGCCGACCCGGCGGAACCGAAGATCCTGGCGTGCGCCTCGGACATCTCTTCGTCGGTGAACGCGCCCTGCTCATCCCGACAACGGCGAAGATCGTCCGCGAGCAGCTGGTGCCGAATCTGGCGGGCTACTGCCTCCGCGACATACCCGGAGACGTTGTCGGTGAGATTCCTGAGTTCGTCCACCTGGGCTGTCGGGAGAGTGGCGGTGAGCCGAGGAACTCGGCTTCCATACGGCTTACACGTACGACCACCTGAGCTGGCGGAGCTTCCGCGAAGAGCCGTGGTTCGGGTCGGTGCCGCCCTCACCGCGGCGGCGACGGTGACCGAGCGGATGCGGCTGGGGACGCTGGTGACCTCGGCCAAGCCTCGTTCACCCATCACGCACTGACCTGCGGGAACGCGGGTCATGAACGCCCTGACCCGCTGTCGGCTCAGATCGCGATGAGCCGGACCCGGTCACCGCAGAGCTTGGCCATGTCGTCGACGTCCGAGGTCAACATGGCCACCGGGCCTGGCTGGCGGAGCGCCATCTCGGCGACGGTGGCGTCGATGGCGTACTTGTGACCGTGCAGACCGCCCTGCTTGAGAAGCGCCGCGGAGGCTCTGGCCGCGTGCTCGGTCACGGGCTCGATCCTGACCTGTGAAAGCACCCAGTTCAGGCGGGCGGTGTTCGCCCTGGCGTGCGAGATCTCCACGATGGTGTTGGCGCCGATGACCAGGCCGGCCCCCATCGAGTGGAAAGCCTTGATCATCGCGAGCACGTCCCGGTCCTGCGAGATCCAGGCGGACATTCCCTGGGAGTCCAGCACGGCGGTCTCGATCCGCACACTCACGCGGCAGCCGCTCCGCTGCCCGGCTCGGACGAACCGAAGATCCTCGCGTGCGCGGCGGCGAGTTCCTCGTCCGTGAACGCGCCGTGTTGTTCCTCGTACTGACGGAGTTCTTCTGCGACCAGTTGATGCCTGATCTGCCGGGCCACCGCTTCCGCGACGTATCCGGAGATGTTGTCCGTGAGTTTCTTCAGCTCGGCCACCTGCTCCGTGGGCAGGGTGACCGTGATGCGCGTGGTAGCCGCCATGAAGCAAGCATACTGCCGGTATGCATACTCCGGCCGGGCTTTCGGCGGCATAGTGTCGAGCCATGCGACTGAGTACGGTGATCCTCGGCTTCCATGCGGCTTACACGTACGACCACCTGAGCTGGCGGAGCTTCCGCGAGGAGCCGTGGTTCGGGTCGGTGCCGACCCGCACGGCGGCGGCAACGGTGACCGAGCGGATGAGGCTGGGGACGCTGGTGACCTCGGTCAAGCCTCGTTCACCCATCACAGCCTGAGCTGGAAAGACGCGGCAGGTCGTCGGGAGGGGTGCTCAGATCGGCTCGACTGCCACCCGCGGGTGGCAGAGTCGGCGGAGATCGTCGGTGTCGCTCGTGACCACGGTGACGTCGCCGCGTTCGAGGTGGGCCGTGGCTGCGAGCATCGCGTCGACGGCGTACTTGTGGCCGTGCAACCCTTCGGTCGCGAGGAGCTTGCTCGCGGCGCGTGCGATCTCCTCCGTGACGGGACGCACCTTGGCCAGCGAGACAGCGTGGTCGAACGCGGCTTGCGGCACTTTCGGATCGCGGGCCTCGACCAGGGTCGCTGCACTGGTGACGACCAGGAGGTCGAGGGTGCGGGCGACGTCCAGCCAGACCGTCATGTCACGGTGGCGGCGGGAGAGCTTGGAGAGTGCTTCGCTGTCGAGAACGAGCGTGCCGCTCACGCGGCGTCCGCCGGAGCCGAGTTGTCGCGATGGGCGGCATGGTGGGCTCGGATGCGTTCGGCCCTGGCCGCCACCTCGGTCGGATCAACAGGGCCGTGCTCCGCTTCGGCGGTGGCGACGTACTCGTCGATGGCTTCGCGCTGGAGCTGGCGCTGCACGGCCTCCTCGATGTACGAGGAGACGCCCTGCTTCCCGGCGCGCGCGCGGATCGCCTCCAGCGTCTCGGCGCGCAAGGAGACGCTGGTGACCCGGGTCTTGCCGGCGCGAGGGGTATCCATGGGAAAAGTGTAGTACATCACTTGTGAATCCTGTGCGCCGGCGCTCCGGATTCCGGAGTTTCGGGTGCACCCGACGGCAGCGCGCCGCCCGGTACTACCGCCGACCGGCGAGGAGTTCGGCGAGGCGCTCGCCGATCACGGAGACGCCGGGGCGGGGTTCTTGTGCGTAGTACCAGGGCTTGCGTCGGCGCAGCAGTTCCTCGCCGTGCTCGGCCCAGGCGAATCCGGGCTTGCGCAGCAGCCTTCGGAAGACAGTGTCGACCGTGTCCGGGTGGGCGGCGGCAAGGCGGCGGATCGGCAGTGGCGTGATCGAGTCCTCGCGTAGGTAGGTGCGCAGCAGGTCCTGGTGCTTCCTGCGGCCCGTCAGGTCCGGGTCGGCGAACAGGTCCCGCAGCATCCCGTAGTCCGCGTAGAAGTTCAGCCCGTCAATCTCGTCGTAGATGACGCCGACGGTGTCCGCGTCCGCGAGGTCGGGTGGCAGCTCGAAGGCAGGGAAGTCCAGCCCGGGCAGCCGCCTGCCCCGTGCAGGGGCGGAGTGCGCGGCGAGGGTGGCCTCCTGCCGGTGCCGGTAGTAGGCGTTGAGCAGATCCTCGGATGCGGCGGGGCTCACTGGCTGCCAGTTGGAGCGCGGCCTGGGCAATCTCGTTGGCACTGGCCTTCGGGTAGTACTCCATGGCCCCGGAAACCAGCCAGGCTCCCTCGGCCGGGAGGAGAGGAACCAGGCAGGTGAGGAGGAACCCTCCTTCGAAGACTCCGCGAAAGGCGGCTCGCCCGACATTCGAGTACGTGCGGTACTCCAGGTCGTCGACCAGGTTCAGCAGGACGACCGCACCGTCGTCCTTCCGCCGGATCTCGAAGATCCCTTCCACCGGGTCACGCCAGCCGAGCAGCAGCTCCCGCTCGACCTCGGTCAGGTCCCGCCGTCCTGCGACGAACCAGTCCACCACGGTCGAACCGTCCGGCAGGCGGTACCGCAGGATGCAGTGGTCGATGATCCGGATCGCCTCGGTCTCGTCCAACTCCCGTTCCGGGCCGGCGGCCTCCAGCAGCAGCGGTGTCAGCCACCGGTCGAAGCGCGCGCTCTGCCCGAAAGCAACCAATGCGCCCTTCAGCTCGGCACTGCGTTCGACGAGATCAGCGCGCAAGCGTGCATCCGTGTCCACGGCGCCACGCTAGCGGGCGTACGGATACCGTTCCTCGGCCTTGCCGAAACCTCACCCGCAGCAGCTCGCGCGTAGGGTCGGGGCCATGCGACTGAGTACGGTGATCCTCCCCATCCACCGGTGGAGCGAGGGGCAGAAGGTGTGGCGGCGGGCCGAGGAACTCGGCTTCCATGCGGCTTACACGTACGACCACCTGAGCTGGCGGAGCTTCCGCGAGGAGCCGTGGTTCGGGTCGGTGCCGACCCTCACGGCGGCGGCGACGGTGACCGAGCGGATCAGGCTCGGGACGCTGGTGACCTCGCCGAACTTCCGTCACCCGGTGACTCTCGCCAAGGAGTTGATCACGCTGGACGACGTGTCCGGCGGGCGGCTGACGCTGGGGATCGGGGCCGGCGGAACGGGGTACGACGCGACGGCGATGGGCCAGGAGGCGTGGTCGCCGAAGGAACGGGCGGCGCGGTTCGGCGAGTTCGTGCCGCTGCTGGACGAGCTGTTGCGGCAGGACGCGACCACCCGGGAGGGGCAGTACTACTCCGCCGTCGAGGCGCGGAACATCCCGGGCTGCGTGCAGACGCCGCGGGTGCCGTTCTACGTGGCGGCGACCGGACCGCGCGGGCTGAAGCTGGCCGCGGAGTACGGGCAGGGCTGGGTGACGTACGGCGACCCCAAGGGCCCGGCGGACGTGCCGGTGGAGCAGGCGCCCGCGGTGATCGCGCAGCAGCTCGCGAAGCTGACGGCCGCCTGCGAGTCCGCCGGGCGGGACGTGGCGACGCTGGAGAAGGTGCTGCTGCAGGGCTCGACCGTGGAGAAGCCGCTGCAGTCACTCGACGCCTTCGTCGAATGGGCGGGCACCTACCGGGAGTTGGGCATCACCGAGCTGGTGGTGCACTGGCCGGTGCCGGACTCGATCTTCGCCAACGACCTCGCCGTGTTCGAGCGGATCGCCACCGAGGGCCTGGCCCAACTCGGCTGACGCCCCATCCGGTTCCGCACCCACCCGGGGGCCGCCGGTGACCTGGTGCGACGCGAGTCCTAGGCTCTGCGTCGCACGCGATCAACGGGATCGGCGGGCCTCTGGAGGGGGTACGGGGATGAGCGCGGACAGCGGCAGTCCGGAGCAACCGCAGGACGGCGGTCAGCAGAGCGGACAGCAGCACGGCCGGCAGAACGGTCAGCAGGCCGGAGCGCCGGGTCATCAGCAGGGCCAGCAGCCCTGGGGCGGGCAGCAGTGGGGCCAGCAGCCGCCGCCGCAGGGCCAGTACGGCCAATACGGGCACCAGGGCTGGGGCCAGGGCGGCGGCGGGGCCTGGGCGTTCGTGCCGATCGCGCCGAAGCCCGGCACCGTCCCGCTGCGCCCGCTGGCCTTCGGCGACATCTTCGGGGCGGTCTTCGACACCCTGCGCCGCTACGCGAAGGCGATCTACCTGCCGCTGCTGGTGGTGGCGGGAATCGCGGCGGTCCCGGTGATCGCGCTGTCGGTGGCCGCGGTCTCACCGCTCTCGGACGTCTTCCGGCACGCCGCCGACGACGACAACTGGGAGGGCAGCCAGGACGCGGTGGTGCGGCTGCTCTGGTCGCTCGGCGGGCTGGCGCTGGTCTGGGTGCTGGTGATCGCGGTGATGTACGTGGTCACCTCGACGGTCTCGACGGTGGTGCTGCGGTCGGCGGCGATCGGACGCCCGATGACGGCGGGTCAGGCCTGGAAGGAGGCCCGGCCCTGGCTGTGGCGGGTGCTGGGCTCGCAGGCGCTGCTGTACGGCTCGATGCTGCTGGCCTGGGTGGCGGTGGCGGTGGCGGGCACCGCGATCGCGGCGGCGGCCGACGTCCCGCAGCTGTTCCTGGTGCTGGTGCCGGTGGACATGGCGCTGCTCGGGGTCGTGGTCTACGTCGCGGTGCGACTGGTGCCGCAGGTCGCCGTCCTGGTGCTGGAGGAGTCCACGGTCACCGGCTCGATCCGGCGGGCCTGGCGGCTGAACCTGGGCAACTGGTGGCGCAGCCTGCTGATCCCGCTGGCGGTAGCCGCGGTCGGCCGCGCCGCCGTGGGCTTCCTGACCTCGCCGTTCTCCATCGCCGTGAACGTCATGACGCCCACTCGCGAGTTCTCCACCGACCCGGCCTCGGTGCCCACGCCGGACCTGCCCGGCAGCGGCGCGCTGGCGGTGCTCGTGGTGATCGGCGCGGTCCTCGGCCTGCTCGGCGTGATGGCGACCCTGCCGCTGACCCCGCTGGCCAACGGCCTGCTGTACATGGACCGCCGGATCCGCAACGAGCGACTCGACCTCGCACTCGCCGAGGCCGCCGGCATCCGCCTCACCGACCCCGGGCAGCCGACCCCGCCCGGCGGCGCCCCCGGCACGCCCGGCCAGCCGACCTGACGGGTCGTGGCGTTGCGGTTCGGTCACGACGTGTCTGATTGGTCGCCGAATACGGGTTTTTGTGCCGCAGAACCGTGTTGTTGACGGAGACACAGGGCTTTCATAATTCGTGCACCGCGTGGTGACGATGACGCACGGGCCGACCGGGGGGACGGTCCGCCCGCCCGCGGGTACTTTCCTGTGAACTTTGGGGGGAGACCCTTGTCCGTGCCCGATCCGTCCGCCGACCACCCGTCTGACCACCCGTCTGACCGCCCGTCTGACCGTCCGTCTGACCAGCGGTCGGCCGACCAGCCGACCGACCCGTCGACCGACCAGTCGACCGACCAGCTGACCGATTCCGACGCGCAGCCCGGCGCGACCGAGCCGCACCCCGTAGTCGAGGCGCACCCCGCAGTCGAGGCGCAGCCCGTCGCGCTCGGGGCGCCGACGGTCCGTCGGCTGCCCCGGGCGCTGGGTATCGCCCTCACCGTGACCGGGCTGCTCGCGGTGACCGCGACCAGCGCCGCGGTCACCGTCGCGGTCGGCAAGCCCGACCCGGCGCCGCGGGTGGCCGCCGCCCCGGCCGCCCCCGCGGCGAGCGCGAGCGCAAGTGCGAGTGCCAGCGCGACGCCCACCCCGACGCCCACGCCCACGCCGACCCCGAGCGTGGCACCCCGTCCGGCCAGCACCTTGCAGGGCAGCGTCTCCGGCGGCAAGCACAGCGGCGACCTGCGCTACTTCCTGCTGCCGGTGCCGGACCAGGCCGACCCGTACGGCTCGCCGGACGGCTCGATGATGACGATGGACGAGATCGCCGCGGGCTACTCCGACGGCACCGACGTCCAGGGCATGCTGGACTCCTGGGGCTTCAAGGAGGCGGCGACCCGCACCTACCGCACCCGGGACGGCAAGCTGCAGGTCCGGGTGGAGCTGAAGCACTTCGGCCGCACCGACCGTGCCGACGGCTACGCGCAAGGCACCAGCTACAAGGGCGACTCGTTCACCGTCGACGGCGGGGGCGGCGCCAAGGGCTGGATCTTCAAGCCCGAACAGCAGGCCTACACCGGCGAGTTGATCGGTGTCGGCGCGGTCGGCGACGTGGTCTACGAGATCTCCGTCCAGGTCAAGGGCGACCCCGACAAGGCGCTGCTCGCCGACGTGGTGAAGCGTCAGCGCGACCGGCTCGCCAACGGCTGACGGCCGTCCCGAACTTCTCTTCCAGGAGCACCAGTTGAGCACCGAACCCACGGGCCCCGCCGTGCCCGGGGCGGCCGCCGCACAACCCGAGCCGCCCACCACGATCCCGCCCGCCACTGCCCCGTCCGCGGAGCCGAACCCGTTCGCGCCGCCGTCCACCGCCCTGCCCGCCGCCGCCGCGCCTGCGGAGCCGAACCCGTTCGCCCCGCCGGTCGTGCTGTTCCCGCAGCCCGAACTGATCGAGGCGGGCGCCGAACCGGCCCGCAAGCGGCGCAAGCTCGGCACCGGGACGCTGTTCCTGGTGGCCGTGCTGGCCGGGCCGGTGCTCGGCGGCACGGTCGGGTACGCGATCCAGGCCGCCCGCCCCGCCACCCCGCTGCCGCGGATCGCCGCGCCGAAGCTGTCCTACCCGGCCGACCGGGTCGACCCGGCGGTGGTGGCCGCCGCGGCCCCGCAGCCGCTGAACATCGACGGCGACCTGCGCGAACTGCTGCTCAAGCGCCCGGACGGCACCGAGGAGTGGAAGGAGAACGCCGGCGACGGCGGCTGGATGACGACCGCCGACACCGCCGAGTCGTACGGCGAGTCGCAGCGGATCTTCAAGCAGCTGCTGGCGAACGGCTTCCGCCGTTCCGCGGTGGTCGCCTGGAAGGCCGGTGACGTCGAGTACCGGATCCGGCTGGTCCAGTACGCCCCGGATTCGGCGGACAACGCGATCACCGCGGCCAACGACTACCGCGCGGGCAACACCAAGGTCGGCAAGCTCGCCGGCAACCCGGACAGCGTCGTGGCCGTCCTGGACGACCCGCTGCACTACGCGGACAGCACCGAGAAGTACTACTACGGCCAGGTCCTGGCGCGTAAGGGCACCGTGGTGATGAACGTCGAGGTGTACGCCAAGAACCCGGTCGACCGGGCCCAGCTCGAAGACCTCGCCAAGCGCCAGTGGGAGCGACTCGCGTGACCGACATCGAATCCCCCACCCCGGCCGTCGAACCGGCCGTCGAACCGACCGGCGCGTCGGCCGAACTTCCCGTCGAGTCGTCAACGTCCCTGAAGAACAAGGACATTGTGACGCCCAAGCCGAAGCGCACGGTGCTGAAGGCCGCCGCCGCGGTGGTCGCCGCGGCGCTGGTCGGCGTCGGCATCGGCGAGGCGATCATCCAGGTGCACTACGCGAAGGACGACAAGGCGGTCGTCGCGGCGGCGCCGACCGCGCCGCAGCCTTCGGCGAGCCCGTCGGCCGCCTGGGGTGCCAAGTCCAACGGCAACCACTTCGGCAGCCTGCGCGACCTGCTGCTGCCCGTGCCGGGCGCGTACCGCCTCGGCCCGGACGCCGGCGCGCTCGGCCACGACAGCGAACTCGGCCAGGAGCAGCTGGCCAAGCGCCTGGAGAAGAACCTCGCCGACGTACCGGAGAAGTACCGCGACCAGGTGAAGAAGGCCTGGGAGGACCTGCACTTCCTCGGCTCCGGGGTGCGCACCCTGGTGCCCGGCGACAACAGCATGCTGGTCGAGCTCTACCTGGACCAGTTCAACCAGCAGGCGGTGTCGCAGACCAGCCAGCTGTACGGCGCGATGGTCGACGACACCGGCGTGTTCCGGCACGGCCCGGACGTCCCGGGCCACCCGGGCGCGCGCTGCGTGCTGCCGCCGCTGCGGCCGGGCGACCAACTCGACTACGTGCACTGCTTCTCCGCCGAGGGCGACCTGCTGGTGACCATGGAGGTCTCCGGGCTGGCACCCCTCGACCAGAACAAGGTCGTGGACCTGTTCCGTCAGCAGCTGGACCGACTGGCCCGACCGGGAGCCTCCGCATGAGCAGCGACACCACCCCCACCGACACCACCCCCACCGACACCACTCCCACCGACACCGCCCCGGCCACCGACGCCGCCCCGGCCACCGACGCCGCCCCGGCCACCGACGTCGCCCCCGCCCCCGCCGGGGGAGCCGCGGCAACCGCGATCGGCGAGGTCGAGGCGGTGGCCGGCGAGCCCGTGCCCGAGGGCGACCCCGCCGGGCGGCCGGCTGCGTCGAAGGCCGGCCGCAAGCGGCTGTGGCAGCTCGGCGCGGCCGTCCTGCTGACCCTGGCGACCGGCGCGGCCACGGCCGTCGCGGTGACCCAGCCGGAGCGCACCGAGCTGCCCGGCCTGGCCACACCGAACGACGGGCGGTACGTCTTCCCGGAGTTGGCGCTGCCGCCCCTGCCGTCGGGCGCGCCCGCGCCGCAGGACACCCGGGGCAAGACGCACGCCGCCGACCTGCGGGCGCTGCTGCTCCCGCTGCCCAAGGGCGCGGTCGGTACCGGCCCGTCCGCCGCCCCGTCGGCGAGCGCCACCGGCTCCCCGGCCGCAGCCCCGAGTGGCAGTCCGAGCACCGCCACGTCCGCGTCGGCAGGCGGTGCGGCCACCGCGTCGGCCGCGACGAAGCCGGCGCAGCCGGTCATGGCGGGCCGCTGGGTGCCGTGCGACGCGGAGACCATGCTGGCCAAGGACCCGGCCAACGCGAACCGGCTGACCACGGACGCCTGCCGGGCCGCCGCCGCGCAGGGCTGGACCGCCAAGGACGGCACCCGCACCGAGCTGCGGCTGCTCAAGTTCGGTTCCTCGTACGAGGCCGTGGACTTCTTCGGCGGCTCCGCCGGCCTGTCCTCGACCCGGGACATCGAGTCCGCGCGGATCGACCTGGACACCCAGTACCCGACCGCGTCCGGCACCCAGGTCGCCGCCCGGCTCTCGGACGCCAAGTCCGGTGGCACGCCCACCGGCCGGGTGGCCTGGGTGCAGGTCGGCGACGTCGTCGCGGTGGTGCAGATGACCAACCCGCACGGCGTGCCCACGCAGGCGTTCCGGCAGGTGATCGCCCTGCAGAGCGCCATGCTCGGCTGACCGTGCGGCCGACGTGGCGCGCCGGCTGACGGGGCGTCAGACCGGTCGCGATTTCCGGGCCCGGCTCCGGAACCCCTAGGGGTCGGGCCCGGACGGTCATCCCGTGGTGGGACGGAAGGCTCCGCTTCCCAGCGCATTCCCCCGCACACCTGCGCAGGGATACGTTGAGCCCGTGTCCACAGTCATCAAGACGGACGGCCTCACCAAGAGGTTCCCCCGGGTCACCGCACTCGACCGGCTCACCGTTGAGGTGGAGCCCGGCGTGGTCGGTCTGGTCGGAGCGAACGGCGCGGGCAAGTCCACTCTCATCAAGATCCTCCTCGGGCTGTCCCCCGCCACCGAGGGCACCGGCCAGGTGCTCGGCCTGGACATCGCCACCGAGGGCCCGGCCATCCGCGAACGCGTCGGCTACATGCCGGAGCACGACTGCCTGCCCCCGGACGTGTCCGCCACCGAGTTCGTGGTCCACATGGCCCGGATGTCCGGCCTGCCGGCCTCCGCGGCCCGCGAGCGGACCGCCGACACGCTGCGCCACGTCGGCCTGTACGAGGAGCGCTACCGCCCGATGGGCGGCTACTCCACCGGCATGAAGCAGCGCGTCAAGCTCGCCCAGGCCCTGGTCCACGACCCGCAGTTGGTGCTGCTGGACGAGCCGACCAACGGCCTCGACCCGGTCGGCCGGGACGAGATGCTGGCGCTGATCCGCCGGATCCACGCCGACTTCGGCATCTCCGTGCTGGTCACCACCCACCTGCTCGGCGAGCTGGAGCGCACCTGCGACCACCTGGTGGTGATCGACGGCGGCCGGCTGCTGCGCTCGTCGTCCACCGCCTCGTTCACCGAGGCCACCCAGCTGCTCGCCGTCGAGGTCACCGACCGACCCGGCGACCTGTCCTTCGACGCGGACGCCGCACTGCGCGAGCGGCTCACCACCGCCGGGCTGAGCGTGCGGGCCGACGGCAGCCGGGTGCTGCTGGTCGAACTCGCCGGCGACGAGACCTACGACACCGTCCGCGACACCGTCGACGACCTGGGCCTCGGCCTGGTCCGGCTGGAGCAGCGCCGCCACCGGGTCGCCGAGATCTTCAGCACCGACGCCCCCGACGACGCGGACGTCGTCGACAGCACCGATCCGCGCGACGACGCCGAGCGCGCCGTCGTCGAGCAGCCGGCCGGAGGCGAGCCCGCATGACCACCCACGCCGACGCCCAGACCGGCGTCATCCACGACATCGGCTACCGCCCGTACACCGGCCCCCGGCTCGGCCGCGGCTACGCCACCCGCTCGCTGTACGTGCAGAGCCTGCGCGCCGCGTTCGGCCTCGGCCGCTCCGGCAAGTCCAAGGTGCTGCCGTTCCTGCTGGTCGGCGGCTTCGCCGCGCCGGCGGTGGCGATCGTCGCCATCGCGGTCTTCGTCGGGATGCCCAAGTTCCCGATGGACTACCCGCAGTACCTGGCGGGCTTCGGGGTGCTGCCGCAGATCTTCCTCGCCGCGCAGGCCCCGGTCCTGATGTCCCGTGACCTGCGGCACCACGTCGTGCCGTTGTACTTCTCCCGGCCGCTGACCCGCCGCGACTACGTCAACGCGAAGGCCGCCGCGATGGTCAGCGCCCTGCTGATGCTGCTGGTGCTGCCGCTGCTGATCCTGTTCATCGGCGCGCTGCTGGCCGGCCTCCCGACCGGCGAGAACGCCACCCACCTGCTGTACGGCCTGGTCGCGGCGGTGCTCTACGCGGTGCTGTACGCGGCGATCGGCCTGCTGATCGCCGCGGCCACCCCGCGCCGCGGCTTCGGCGTCGCCGCCATCATGGGCACCCTGATGATCACCAGCGCCATCGCGCTGATCCTCTACGGCCTGTCCGGCGGAGCGCAGCCGGTCCCGGACCAGTCCGCGTCCTGGGCGCTGCTGATCTCCCCGTCCCAGCTGGTCTCCTCCCTGGTCAACCAGCTCTTCGGCCTCGCCGACAACCCGGGGGTCCTGCACGCCCCCGGCAGCCTCGGCGCGGCGGTCTTCGCCGCCGTCCTCGCCGCCGTGTCAGCCGCCTGCTACGGCCTGCTGCTGCGCCGCTACCGGAACGTCTGAGAGGCAGCCATGGCCGTCATCACCATCGACAAGGTCTCCCGCTGGTTCGGGAACGTGGTCGCCGTCAACGACGTCACCATGACCATCGGACCCGGCATCACCGGCCTGCTCGGCCCCAACGGCGCCGGGAAGTCCACCCTCATCCACATGATGAGCGGCTTCCTCGCCCCGTCCTCCGGCAGCGTCACCCTCGACGGCGCCGCGATCTGGCGCAACCAGGAGGTGTACCGCCAGATCGGCCTGGTCCCCGAACGGGAGTCGATGTACGACTACCTGACGGGCTGGGAGTTCGTCCTCGCCAACGCCGAACTGCACGGCCTCGCCGACCCCGGCGCCGCCGCTCAGCGGGCGATCGCCCTGGTCGAGATGGAGTACGCCCAGGACCGGCAGACCGGCACCTACTCCAAGGGCATGAAGCAGCGCGTCAAGATGGCCTCCGCGCTGGTCCACGACCCCGCGGTGCTGCTCCTCGACGAGCCGTTCAACGGCATGGACCCGCGCCAGCGCCTGCACCTGATGGAGCTGCTGCGCCGGTTCGGCGCGGACGGGCGCACCGTGCTGTTCTCCTCGCACATCCTCGAGGAGGTCGAGCAACTCGCCCGGCACATCGAGGTGGTGGTGGCCGGCCGGCACGCCGCCTCCGGCGACTTCCGGGAGATCCGCCGGCTGATGACCGACCGCCCGCACCGCTACCTGGTCCGCTCCAGCGACGACCGGCGGCTGGCCGCCGCGCTGATCGCCGACGGTTCCACCGCGGGCATCGAACTCGACTGGACCGAGAAGGCGTTGCGCATCCAGGCGATCAACTTCCAGGGCTTCACCACCCTGCTGCCGAAGGTCGCCCGCGAGGCCGGCATCCGGCTGTACACCGTCTCCCCGGCCGACGAGTCGCTGGAAAGCGTCTTCTCCTACCTGGTCTCGTCCTGAAGGGCCACACCCGATGAACACCACCGTCGCCAGGCTCACCGCCCGCGGCCTGTTCGGACGCCGGCGCGTCCTGGTCCTGCTGGCCGTCCCGGTCCTGCTGCTGGTCATCGCGCTGGTCGCCGGCAACTCCGACCAGGACCCGCTCGACCTCGCGCACAGCGTCCTGGGCACCCTCGCCCTGGGCACCCTCGTCCCGATCCTCGGCCTGATCACCGGCACCGGCGTGATCGCCACCGAGATCGACGACGGCTCGATCGTCTACCTGCTGTCCAAGCCGCTGCCGCGCTGGCAGATCATCACCACCAAGCTGGCGGTCGCCATCGGCGCCACCTGGCTGCTGGCCGCCGTCCCGACCTACCTCGCCGGGCTGATCGTCTACGGCTCGGCCGACAACGTCGCCCTCGGCTACGCGGTCGCCACGCTGGCCTCCGGCGCCGCCTACAGCGCGCTGTTCCTGCTGCTCGGCGTGGTCACCCGGCACGCCGTGATCGCCGGTCTGGCGTACGCGCTGATCTGGGAGAGCCTGGTCGGCAACTACGTGAAGGGCGCCAAGACCCTCTCGGTGCAGCAGTGGGGCCTCTCGCTGGCCCACACCGTCGCGGGGGAGGGCATGGTCACCGCCCCGGTGGCGCTCTCCGTCGCGGTGCCGCTGCTGATCCTGGTGAGCCTGGCCGCCACCGCGCTGGCCGCGGTCAAGCTCGCCGGCCTCACCCTCAGCGGCGAGGAGTAGTAGCCCACCGGACACCCGCAACGGCGGCGAACAGCCCGCCGGACACGCGAAACGGCGGGGAGCACCCACGCTCCCCGCCGTTTCGCATCCCCCGCGCCTGACGCGGCGTCAGACCGTCCGGTTGCGGCCCGCGCCCCAGCCCGCCACGCCGGCCACCGCGGCCAGCGCCAGCATCACCAGCAGGGTGGCGTCCCAGCCGCCGGTCAGCTGGTGCAGCGCGCCCGCGCCCACCGGACCGGCCGCGGCCACCAGGTAGCCCACCGCCTGGCTCATCCCGCCCAGGCGCGCCGCGCCGAGCACGCTGTCGGTGCGCAGCACGATGAACGCCAGGCCGAGGCCGAGCGAACCGCCCTGCGCCAGGCCGAGCACCGCCGCCGAGAACCAGGCGCCGGAGACCGGGGCGAGCAGCAGCCAGGCCAGGCCGACCCCGTTCAGCACGGCCATCGCCGCCGCCAGCCCGCGCTGCCGGGTCATCCGGCCCGCCGCCAGCGGCACCAGGAACGCGCCCGCGACCTGCACCAGGTTGCTGAACGCGAAGACCAGGCCGGCCTCGCCGCGCGGCATCCCGTGGTCGGCCAGCACGGTCGGCAGCCACGCCACCATCACGTACACCAGCAGCGAGGAGATGCCCATGAAGGCGCTGATCTGCCACGCCAGCCCGGACCGCCACGGGTTGCCCGCCGGGGCGGCCGGCGTCGCGGCCGGGGCCACCCGCAGCGGCGCGGTGTGCTCCTGACGGGCCCTCAGCACCTGCGGCAGCCAGGCCACCGCCGCGACCAGCGCCAGCAGCGACCAGGCGCCCAGCGAGGCCTGCCAGCCGCCGCCCAGGGCGTGCTCCAGCGGCACCGACAGGCCCGCCGCCAGTGTCGCGCCGACCAGCATGGTGGTCGAGTACACCCCGGTCATCGCCGCCGCCCGGTGCGGGAACTCCCGCTTCACCAGGCCCGGCATCGACACGTTCAGCACCGCGATCGCCACGCCGATCACCATGCACCCCGCGTACAGCGCCGCCACCGACGGCAGCACCCGCAGCAGCACGCCCGCGCCCAGCGCGAGCACCGCGCCCAGCACCACCCGCTCGGTGCCGAACCGCCGGGTCAGCCGCGGCGTCAGCGGCGCGCCGACGCCCTGGAACAGCACCGGAACGGTGGTGATCAGACCGCTCGCGGCGGCGGACAGGCCGAAGGTCCGCTGGATCTCGTCGACCATCGGCGAGATCGCGGCCAGGCAGGCCCGCATGTTCAACGCGACCAGCACGATCCCCGCCAGCAGCAGGGCGGGGTGGGCGAACCGGGCGGTTCGGACGCCCGTCCTCGGATCGAGGACGGGCTGCGCGGCACGGGTGACCGACATGGCAGGGGCAAGCTCTCTGTGCGGGTGGTACGGGACGGGGACGGCGCGGGCTGGCGGGCCGGTCACTTCCGCGCCGCGATCTCGGCGAGCAACTGCTCCACCGCCGCGGACGGTTCGGCCAGCAGCTCGCGACAGGCCGCCTCGGCCCGGTCCGGGTCCCCGCTCTCGATCGCCGCGACCAGCGCCTCGTGGGTGGCGATCACCACCTCGGGCATCTCCTGGTCGCCGAAGGCCGCCCGCATCGACTCCCGCACCGAGGCGCCGAAGTAGCGGTACACCTCGGTCAGCGCCGGATTGTGCGCCGCCTCCACCACCGCGGTGTGGAACTCCAGGTCGTGCTCGACGGTGTCCTCCCGGCCGGCCCGCTCCGGGTGCGCCGCCATCACGGCGGCCTCCCGGGCCAGCGCGGCCCGCATCCGCTCCAGGTCCGCCGCGGTGTGCCGCAGCGCGGCCAGCCGCGCCGCCTCGGTCTCCAGCGCGGCCCGCACCTCCAGCACGTCCCGCACCCCCGACCGCTGCACCCCGCGCAGCACCGCCGCCGGGTCGCTGGTCGACCGGACGAACGTCCCCTCGCCCTGCCGGGAGACCAGCATCCCCGCGTGCACCAGCACCCGGATCGCCTCCCGTACGGTGTTGCGCCCCACCTGCAGCCGCTCCGCCAGCTCGTGCTCGGTCGGGATCCGCGACCCCACCGGCCACGCCCCCGCCGCGAGCTGCTCCCGCAGCTGCTCGATCGCCGCGTCCACCAGCGAACGCCGCCCGGCCGCCTGCAGTCCCTCACCCACGTCCGGACACCCCTCTCCACGCCTCGTCGACGGCAGTCATCCTACAACCGCTTGCCCGGTCATCCTACAACCGGCCCTCCGAGGTTCCGGAGAGCCCGAAGTGAGCTGTGTCTCCCCGGTTTTCCGCAACCTTGGTCCGCTGACCGGAACCGGCGCTCCGCACACGGCGTTCCCATCCTCGGAGAGGGAACCCAGGCCGTGACTCGGAAATGATCCCTTTATATGCTCCGCTCTCAAGCTTCATCCGTCCGCTGAGCAGACGGAGCGTTTGCTGAGGCGCCCAGCGGCCGCCTCCGGTGAAGGGTGTACGTATGGCAGGCCAGAGGGCGGGGGCGTCCGACGCGGACGCCGGCTGGTGGGAGAACGACTCCCCGCAGGGTGAGCCGTACCGTCAGGACGCGCCCCACCGGGACGACGTGCCGACCCCGGGTGTGCCGCGCCGCCGCTCCGGCGGCCACGACGACGTCCCCTCCGGCGGTCGCGCCGAGGCCCGCCGCGCCGCCCAGGGCCGCGCCGCCACCCCGCCCCGCTCCGGCAACCGCACTCCCGGCACCCCGCCGCGCTCCCCGAACGGTGGCCCCGACCCGGCAGCCGCCGGGGGCGGCGGCCGTGCCGAGGCCCGCCGCGCCGCGCAGGGCCGCGGCCCGCAGGGCCGCAAGAAGCCGCGCAACAAGAAGAAGCTGGTCGCCTGGATCGCGGTCGGCGCGGTCGCCACCGTGATCGCCGCCGGCGGCGCGATCTACCTGAAGCTGAACGGCAACATCACCTCGTTCGGCGACGAGGGCCTCAGCAAGGACCGCCCCGACGCCGCCCAGGCCGACGCCCAGGGCCGCACGCCCGTCAACATCCTGCTGATCGGCTCCGACTCCCGCGCCGGCGACAACAAGAGCCTGGCCGGCGGCGAGGACGGCGGCGCCCGCTCGGACACCACGATCCTGCTGCACGTCTACGCCGACCACAAGCACGCCGTCGGCGTCTCCTTCCCGCGCGACGCCCTGGTCAACATCCCGGCCTGCATGCTGCCCAACAAGACCTGGACCAAGCCGCAGAACAACGTGATGTTCAACAGCGCCTTCTCGGTCGGCAACACCGACGCGGGCAACCCGGCCTGCACCCAGAACACCGTCGAGAAGATCACCGGCATCCGGGTCGACCACACCATCGTGGTCAACTTCGAGGGCTTCGCCGCGATGACCAAGGCGGTCGGCGGCGTCAACGTCTGCCTGCCGAACGCCATCTACGAGAAGGACCTGAACCCGAACCTGCCCCGCAAGGGCAAGGAGATCTACCCCAAGGGCACCCAGAAGGTCGAGGGCCAGGCCGCCCTCGACTACGTCCGGCTGCGGCACGGCATCGGCGACGGCTCCGACGTCGGCCGGATGAAGCGTCAGCAGGCCTTCATGTCCTCGCTGATCAAGGAGGTCAAGTCCAAGGGCATGGACCCGACCACCCTGCTGCCCCTCGCCGACGCCGCCACCAAGTCGCTGGTCGTCGACTCCGGACTGGACTCCGCCGCCAAGCTGCTCGACTTCGCCATGTCGATGAAGAACCTCGACCTGCACGACGTCAAGTTCCTCACCACCCCCTGGCACTACGAGGGCGAGCGGATCGGCCTCAACCACCCCGAGGTCGAACAGCTCTGGGCCGCGCTCAAGGCCGACCGCACCCTCGACGGCCAGGACGCCAGCGGCGGCGCCGCCTCCGCCCCGGCCAGCGCCCCCGCCAGTCCCGCGGCGCCGGCCTCCAGCGCCCCGGCGGTCCCGTCGGCCAACGGCGCGGGCATCAAGGTCGGCGTCTACAACGGCACCACCACCGCCGGGCTCAGCACCAAGGCCGCCGACGCGCTCAAGGCCGCGAAGTTCACCGTCACCGCGACCACCAACGCGAGCAACCAGAACCACTCCACCACCGTGGTCCAGTACGGCCCCGGCCAGAAGACCAACGCCCAGGCCGTCGCCGCGCTCTTTCCCGGCTCCACCCTGGAGGCCTCCTCCAGCGCCGGCATCGCCCTGGTGCTCGGCAAGGACTACGCGGCCTCCGCGGGCGGCGCGGCCCCCGGCACCACCGCCCCGGGCCCGCTGCCCAGCTCGGTCGCCAACGACGCCCGCTCCGCGGACGACGACCCCTGCTCCAACGTCAGCTACGGGTGACCCGGCGCCCCGCGAGGGGCGCCGCGGCTACCGCCCGAAGACCCGGTCCAGCACGACGGCGACGCCGTCCTCGTCGTTGCTGACGGTCACCTCGTCGGCGACCGCGCGCAGCTGCTCGTGGGCGTTGCCCATCGCGACGCCGTGGCCGGCCCAGCGGAACATCGGCACGTCGTTGGGCATGTCGCCGAACGCGATGGTCTGCGCGGCGGTGACGCCGAGCCGGCGGGCCGCGATCGACAGGCCGGTGGCCTTGGTCAGGCCCAGCGGCAGCAGCTCCACGATGCCCGCCCCGGCCATCACGACGCCCACCAGCTGACCGGCCACCGCCTCGGCCGCGGAAGCGAGTTGATCGTCCGTCAACTCGGGGTGCTGGATGTACAGCTTGCTGACCGGCGAGGCCAGCAGCTCCTCCGGCGGCACCGGGCGCACCGGCAGCTCGGCGCCGATCTTCAGCCGGTAGCCGGGCCCGGCCAGCACCTCGCCGTCCAGCCCGTCCTGGTTCGCGGCCACCGCCAGGGTGCCGACCTCGGCCTCGATCTTGGCCAGCGCCATCGCCGCGAGCTGCCGGTCCAGGGTGACCGAGGTGAGCAGCCGGTGCGCCCCGGCGTCGTACACCTGGGCGCCCTGGCCGCAGACCGCTATCCCGGTGTAGCCGATCTCGTCGAGCACCGGTCGGGTCCAGCCGGCCGAGCGGCCGGTGACGATGATGTGCTGGGCGCCGCGCGCGGTGACGGCGGCCAGCGCCCGCAGGGTCCGCTCGGAGACGGTCTCGGCGCTGGTGAGCAGCGTCCCGTCGAGGTCGGTGGCGACCAGCCGGTAGGGCAGGGCGTCGGTGCTCATGTGCGAGGTGTCTCCGGGGGAGGGGGCGGGCTTACTTGCTGACCGGCTCCAGGACGTCCCGGCCGCCGAGGAAGGGGCGCAGGGCCTGCGGGAGGACCACCGAGCCGTCGGCGCGCTGGTGGTTCTCCAGCAGCGCGACGATCACCCGCGGGACCGCGACCAGGGTGCCGTTGAGGGTGGCGAGCGGGCGCACGCCGTTCTCGTCGCGCATCCGGATGGACAGCCGGCGGGCCTGGTACTCGGTGGTGTTGGAGGTGGACGTCACCTCGCGGTACTTGCCCTGGGTGGGGATCCATGCCTCGATGTCGAACTTCCGCGCGGCGGAGGCGCCGAGGTCGCCGGAGGCGACGTCGATGACCCGGTACGGGAGTTCCAGAGCGTTGAGGAAGTCCTTCTCCCACTGGAGCAGGCGGCGGTGCTCGGCCTCGGCGTCCTCGGGGGCGGTGAAGACGAACATCTCCACCTTCTCGAACTGGTGGACCCGGATGATGCCGCGGGTGTCCTTGCCGTAGGTGCCCGCCTCGCGGCGGAAGCAGGACGAGAAGCCGGCGTACCGCAGCGGGAGGCGGTCGCCCTCCAGGATCTCGTCCATGTGGTACGCGGCGAGCGGGACCTCGCTGGTGCCGACCAGGTAGCGGTCGTCGTCCTGCAGGTAGTAGACGTTCTCGGCGGCCTGGCCGAGGAAGCCGGTGCCGTCCATCGCGGCCGGGCGGACCAGCGCGGGGGTGATCATCGGGGTGAAGCCGACCGCGGAGGCCTGTGCCATCGCCATGTTGACCAGCGCGAGCTCGAGCAGCGCGCCGGGTCCGGTGAGGTAGTAGGAGCGGGCGCCGGCCACCTTGGCGCCGCGCTCGGTGTCGATCGCGCCGAGCAGCTGGCCGAGTTCGACGTGGTCGCGGGGCTCGAAGCCCTCGGCGGCGAAGTCGCGGGGGGTGCCGATCTCCTCGAGGGTGACGAAGTCCTCCTCGCCGCCGACCGGGGCGGCCGGGTCGATCAGGTTCGCCAGCGAGCGCAGCAGCCGCTCGGCCTCGTCCTTGGCCTCGCCCTGTGCGGCGTCGGCGGCCTTCACCTCGGCGGCCAGCTCCTTGGTGCGCTGGAGCAGCGCGGCCTTCTCCTCGCCCTTGGCGGCGGCCACCTGCCGGCCGAGCTGCTTCTGCTCGGCGCGCAGCTCGTCGAAGCGGGTGCCGGAGGTGCGGCGGCGTTCGTCGGCGGAGAGCAGGGCGTCGACCAGGTCGACGTCCTCGCCACGGGAGCGCTGCGAGGCACGCACTCGGTCGGGGTCGTCACGGAGCAGGCGGAGGTCGATCACGGATCCAGCCTACCGGGGGAGCGGGGGCGCTCCGGGACCGCCGCTCGGCGGCCGGAGCGGCGCGGTTCCGGCCAGGTGAAGCTTGGGCGGGTATGTCGCTTTCTGTCCCGGAATCTGGCATCCTGTGCCCGGCCGGTGGCGGCGGGGGTGTGGGAAAGCCGTCCGAGGCCTGGGGATAACTCCGGTCGGCCTGTGGATAACCCAGGTGGACAATCGCCCGGTGGACGAGTTATCCACAGGCTCGGGCGAGGGGCTGTGGACAGTGGAAAACCGCCGGTCCGCCGGGTGCTGAACCGAGAATTCCATGTTTCAAACCTCGATTCGGCTTCCCGAGTGAGGGAATTCGCTCGCTCGCACAGGTGATTTGTTGGCGCAGGGGTGACTCTGGTGCGATTAGTCCACCCTGTGCCCCTAGCTGATGATCTGACCGGCACTGGGGATGTCTTTACCGGTTTGTCGACTCGTCCCCAGTCCTGTGGATAACTACCCCCAACCTGGGGACAACTCCGCCTGTGGATGCCGGGCGCGGCCCTGTGGATGAAGCCCATGGCCCGCTCCCCGCCTGATCGGTGGCCTCACACCCGCCCGGTGAACGGTTCTCGTCCGGGCAGGTGACCTTCCGGCGTGTCGAAAATGAACGAAACGGGTTCCTTTTCGATCCCGTTCCGGCCGGATTCGGTTCCTTGCGATCCGAACGATCAACACACCGCGGTGGCGTCACACCGCGGTGCAGCCGCTCAGAGTTCCCCGCGCCCGTCCAGGCAGCGCGACAGCCAGTCCGCGGCGTTGGCGAAGTCCAGGTCCGAGGTGCCCGGGCGCAGCGGCGCGGCGGTGCCGTGGTCGGCGCGCGGATAGGAACCGAGGAAACGCACCTGCGGGCAGATCCGCTTCAGGCCCATCAGCGCCTCGCTGACCCGGCGCTCGCTGAGGTGGCCCTCGCAGTCGAAGACGAAGCAGTAGTTGCCCATGCCCTCGCCGGTCGGCCGGGACTCGATCCGCATCAGGTTGATGCCGCGCACCGCGAACTCCTGCAGCAGCTCCAGCAGCGCGCCCGGGTGGTCGTCCGGCAGCCAGACCACCATCGAGGTCTTGTCCCAGCCGGTCGCCGAGGAGACCCGGCCGGGACGGCCGACCAGCACGAACCGGGTGGTCGGCGCCGCGGCGTCGTGGATCTCGTCGGAGAGCACGTCCAGCCCGTACAGCTCGGCGGCGAACGCGCCGGCCACCGCCGCGTCGTAGCGGCCCTCCTGGACCAGCCGCGCGCCCTCCGCGTTGGACGCCGCCGACTCCCACTGCGCGTCGGGCAGGTTGGCGGCCAGCCAGTGCCGCACCTGCGGCTGGGCGACCGGGTGGCCGGTGACCGTCTTGACGTCGCCGAGCGCGGTGCCCGGGCGGACCAGCACCGCGAAGGAGATCGGCAGCAGCACCTCGCGGTAGATCATCAGCGGGGAGCCGTTGATCAGCTCGTCGCTGGTGGTGGTCACCGCGCCGTCCACCGAGTTCTCGATCGCCACCATCGCGCCCGCGGCCTCGCCCGCCCGCACCGCATCCAGCGCCGCCGACACCGAGGCGACCGGCACCAGCTCACGGGTCGCGGCCTCGGGCAGCGTACGCAGCGCCGCCTCGGTGAAGGTGCCCGCGGGACCGAGGTAGGTGTAACGGGTCGCCGACATGACCGCCTCCGAACGAACAGCGTGGTGCAGAGCAGGACTCGGCTTGCCACCTTAGCCACTTCCGCCGCGCGGCCGTGCCGCGTTCCGCCCAGCGAGCAGGCCGCCGGACGACCCGCGGCGGATCAGCCCTCCAGCAGCGGCTGCCCGACGTACCCGCCCGCCGGGGCGCCCGGCGGCACCGCGAACAGTGCGCTCGCCTCGTGCCGCAGGAACCGGAACAGGCCGTCGCCGCGGGCCAGCCGCTGCTGGACCGGGACGAAGCCGCGCGCCGGGTCGGCCTGGAACGCGGCGAACAGCAGCCCCGCGTCCGGGGAGCCGTCCGGCAGCAGTCCCTCGTGGAAGGAGAAGCCGCGCCGCAGCATCGCCGCCCCGCCGTTCACCGAGGGCGCGGCGACCCGGACGTGCGCGTCCGGGGCGATCGCCAGCGTGCCGTCGGGATTCGTCGCGGCCAGGTCGACGGCGGTGTGCTCGCCCGCGTCCGGTCCGCCGGAGAGCGGGGCGCCGTCGCGCTTGCGGCGCCCGACCAGCCGCTCCTGACGGTCCGTCGGCAGGTTCTCCCAGTCGTCCAGAAGCATCCGGATCCGCCGCAGCACCACGTAGCTGCCGCCGTCCAGCCAGCCCGGGCCGGTGGCGAACACCTTCGCGGCGAAGTCCGGGTCCGAGGGCTTCGGGTTGTTGGTGCCGTCGATCTGACCCATCAGATTGCGCCCGGTCACCGGACGCGCGGCCGCCCCCGGCGTACGGGCGAAGCCCGACATCTGCCAGCGCGGCGCGGCCAGCCCCGCCGCCAGCCGGCGCAGCACCCGTACCGCGTGCACCGCGACCAGCGCGTCGTCCGCGCCGACCTGCACCCACAGGTCGCCGTCCGAACGGGCCGGATCCAGCGCGTCGCCGGGGAACGCGGGCAGCGCGGCCAACTGCTCGGGGCGGCGGTTTGCCAGGCCGGTCTTGTCGAAGAGCGTCGCGCCGAAGCCGAAGGTGACGGTCAGTGAGCTCGGTCCGGCGTCCAGGGCGATCTGGTTCTCGCCCTGCTCCACCGGCTCGCCCGCCGCCATCCGCTCCGCCGCGGCGGACCAGCCGCGCAGCAGCGTCACCAGCCCGGACCGCCCGGCCGCGGGCAGCAGGTCGAACGCCACCCACTCCACCCACGCCTGCCCGGCCTCGACGATCCCGCCCTGCCGCACCCCGTGGAACGCCACCCGCCCCGCCCCCAGGCCCACCGGCGCCGGCGCCGGCGCCGGCGCAGCAGCCGAAGCCCGCCCGCCCCACACCCCGCCCACGGCCCCCACCGCAAGCCCAGCCCCCGCCCCACCAAGCACCGCCCGCCGCGAAACCGACCGCCCCTCACCGTCCGCTTCGCCGCGCGGCAGGCTCTGGCCCTTCTCTCCGTGCCCCGTGCCGCCCGCGGCTCCGCCGCCGCCCGCGCGTCGCTGCCCGCTGACTGCTTCGTCGCGCGGGAGGCTCTGGCCCTTTTCTCCCTGCCCCGTGCCGCCTGCGGCTCCGCCGTCCTCCGCACCCCGCTGCCCACTGAGCGCTTCGTCGTGAGGCAGGCCCTGGCTCTTCTCTCCCTGCCCCGTGCCGCCCGCGGCTCCGCCGCTGACCGTCTCGTCGGCGTCGTTGCGCCGCAGGCCCTCTCTCATTGCCCGACCTTCAGCTGCTGAGTAACCGTCACCTGGTCGATGTCCGATGACCGCACCGTCACCGACACCACCCACACGCCTGCCAGCGGTAGCTGTGCGGTGCCCGACCAGCTGCCGGTGCCCTCCGGCTTCAGTGTCACCGGGAGCGGGCCGAGGTCGCGGTCCGGGAGGGTGAAGGCGAGCTGGACCTCCGGCACCTCGACCGGCTGGCCCGTGGCGTCCGCCAGCTTCAGCGTCACCGCGTTCGGGCCGGTGCCGACCGGGTTGACGGTGACCGTCGCGGTGCCCTTGGCGTTCGGCGTGCGGCCGCCGGTGTCGTACGGGAGCTTCAGCTCCTGCGTGCGGCCCGGCACGACCGAGGCGCCCGCGGCCGGCGCGGTCGCGCCGCCGCCCGGCTGCGCGGCGACCGCCTGGGCGACCCGGCCGGGCGGGGAGTTGGTGAGCATCGTGGTGACGACCAGCACCAGCACGGCCACCGCGGTCTCCACCAGCACGCTGCGCCGCAGTCCGGCCCGGGCCGGCGCGCCCTCGGCGACCTGCTCGCGGGCCCGCTCGCGCACCGCCTGCTGGCGCGCCAACTGGGCCGCCCGCAGCGGGTCCCCGGCCTCCGCCGCGGCCGCCGGCTCCTGGCTCTGCGGCGCCGGGACGACGGTCAGGCCCTCGTCGGCGACCCGCAGCCGCGCGGTCCAGGCGCGGGAGATCCAGGCCACGCCGACCATCCCCGCCACGCAGCCGGTCTTGATCAGCAGCAGCCGCCCGTACTCGGTGTCGACCAGCGCGCTCCATGAGCCGAGGCCGCGCCAGGACTGGTAGACGCCGGTGACCACCAGCACGACGACCGCCCAGAACGCCAGCCGCGAGAAGCGGCTGACCGCCGCGGCCGGCAGGCCGTGCCGCAGGCCGACCGCGAGGGTGGCCAGGCCGCCCAGCCAGAACGCCATCGCCAGCAGGTGCAGCGCGGCCAGCGGCAGCGCGAGGGCGACCTGGATGCCCACCGAGGAGTGGTCCGCGCCGACCCAGGTCGCGGCGAGCGCGATGGCCAGCGCGAGTCCGGCCAGGCCCAGCCCGAGCCGGGTGTCGTGCTGCGGACGCTCCGCGGCCCGCTGCTCCAGCCGGCGCAGCTCGGCCTCCTCCGCGTCCAGCCCCGACTCCTCGGCCGGTGCGGGCGCGGTGGGCACGGCGGGCTTCGCCTGCAGCCCCAACTGCCCGACCAGCAGCGACAGGAAGACCCCGGCCGCGGCGAGCAGCAGCAGCCGGGCGGCGAGCGCGGTGCCGATCCGCTCGTCCAGGGTGGCCCGCACCAGCGACAGGTCGAGCGCCTGTCCGAGTCCGGTTCCGCGTTCGTACGGGCCGCGCAGCATCAGCACCGCGACGGTGGAGAGCAGCAGCGCCACCCAACCGGTCATCAGCAGCCGCTGCACGCCGCGCTGCGCCGCGCCGGACGGCCAGATCGCCAGCACGAACGCGGCGGCGCCGACCAGCAGCGCGAAGGCGCAGTAGGCGACGGTCCGGGACAGGCCGTAGGCGAAGCCGACCGCCGGTTCGGCCTTGCCGCCCTGGACGGCGGAGGCGTTGACCGAGGTGTCGGACGGGGCGCCGATGGAGAAGGTGAAGGCGCCGCCCACCGGGTGGGAGTCCTCCGAGACGGCCCGCCAGGCCACTGTGTAGGTGCCGTTGCCCAGGCCCTGGCGCAGCGCCACCCGGGCGGTGGCGGCCTTGCCGTCGACGTGCCCGGGGTTGCCGTCGTCGACGGCCTTGCCCTGCGGGTCGAGCACCCGGACCGAGTCCGCGGAGAGCGACACGCCCTCGCTGAAGGTCAGCGTCACCGCGGCGGGGGCGGTCGCCACCACCGAGTTCTGCGTCGGGTCGGTGCTCTCCAGGGTGGCGTGCGCGGACGCCACCGACGCCCCGCCGAACACCAGGGCCACCGCCGCCACCAGCACGGCGAGCAGCGCGCCGACCCCCCGCCGGGTCCGACCGCCGCCGGACCGCCTCGCCACCGTCACCACGTGCCCGCCTCTCCTCGTCACCGCGCCGTCTGCCACGTCATCCGCCTTCTAGTCGCCCGGCCGGTAGGTGAGCGGCTTGACCGGGATCTTCACCACGACCGTGCCGGCCTTGGCGAACTGCAGGTCGAGCTCCAGCTCCTCGCCGAGGGCCGGCGGCTTCGCCCAGTCCATGATCATCAGGTGGGTGCCGCCGCGGGCCAGGTCCAGCGTGCCGTGCGCGGGCACCTCCAGGGCGGTCACCTCCTCCATCGAGCTGTCGGTGGAGCGGTGCATGGTCACCGAGGCCGCCGCCGGACTGGTCACCTTCAACAGCCGGTCCGCGCCGCCCTCGTTGCGGACCGTCAGGTACCCGGCGCCCATCCCGCCGGGCGTGGCGGGCAGCGGTATGTACGGGTCGGCGACCGACAGCCGCGGCGCGGCCGCCGACCCGTCCGAGGACTGGCAGGCCACCACCACGGTGCCCGCGGTCAGCACCGCCGCCAGCCCGGAGCCGATCAGCGCGGTCCGCCGGAACGACCGGCTCACACCGCCACCCCCTTGGCCAGCAGCTCCAGGTCGTGCCGGTAGGTCTCCACCGAGGTGCCCGCCATGTACAGCAGGTGCGCCTTGTCGTCGGTGGGCAGGAACGCCAGCACCTGCGCGCCGTGCGTCGAGGTCACCGAGCCGTTGGCGTTGACCACCGGGTCCTCGACCAGGATGCCCAGCGGCTTGGCCGCGGCCTTCACCTTCTCCAGGTCGCCGGTCAGCCCGATGAAGTCCTTGCCCATCGAGTCCAGCCAGGTGCGCAGCACCTGCGGGGTGTCGCGCTGCGGGTCGGTGGAGACGAACACCACGTCGAACTTCTGCCGCTCCTCCGCGGGCAGCTTGGACAGCGCCACGCCGATGTCGCCCATGGTGGTCGGGCAGACGTCGGGGCAGCTGGTGTAGCCGAAGAACAGCAGCACGGTCTTCCCGGCGGTCTTCGCCTTCAGGTCGTACGGCTGGCCGGAGGTGTCGGCGAGCTGCAGGTCCGGCTTCTCGAAGTTCTTCTTCAGCACCGTGCCCTGGTACTGGCTGGTCGGCGCCTCCCTGCTGACCTTGGCGGCCGTGCCGCCCTCACCGCCGCCACCGCCGGAGGAGGAGCAGGCGGAGAGCACGAGGACGGTGCTGAGGGCGAGGGCGGCGGCGGCCGCCAGGCGGGGACGGGTGCTGCGCTGGGATGCCAAGGGTTCTTCCGTTCCGTGCGGAGTGGTGCGGGGGAGCCGGGACGTCAGGCGGGGCCGCGGGCGCGGCCCCGCCTGACGGGGGGTCAGGACTGCGGGGTGCGGCGGCGCAGCCCGGCGACGCCGAGCGCCGCGCCGATCACGCCGACCACGATGCCGACCACGCCCAGGGTGCGGGCGGTGGAGTCGTCGGACTTCGCGGCCGCGGCGGTGTCGGTGCCGCCCGCCGCGTCGCCCGAGTGGTGGTCGGCGGCGGCGGACGGGGCCGCGGCGGCGGCCTTGGTCAGGCTCAGCACCGGGGCGGGCTTGGACGGCTCGGGCTGGCCGTCCTTGGCCTCCTCGATCCAGCGCACGACCTCGCCGTTGTCGTAGCTCTGCAGCGCCTTGAAGGTCAGCTTGTCGGTGTCGGTGGGCAGGGCGCCCAGCGACACCCGGAACTCCTGGAACTGACCGGGGGCGATCTTGGTGCCGGCGTCGGCGGTCCAGGTGATCTTGGAGACCGCCTCGGTGATCTGCTGGCCGTGCGAGTCCAGCGGCTTGTCGAGCTTGGACTTCTCCAGGGTGGCGGTCCAGCCCGGCAGCGGCTGGGTGCGCACCGAGGCCATCGGGTGGTCCATCGGCAGGCTGACCTCCAGCTTCACGGTGGAGGCGGTGTCGCTCTCGTTCGGCACCCGGAACGCCACGGCGGTGTAGCCGCCCTGCGGGACACTGCCCGGCTGGACGGTCACGTGCGCGAACGCGGGAACGGCGGACGCCAGCAGGGCGGAGGCCGCCACCGCGAGGGTGCCGACGGCGCGACGGGCGGAAAGCGAACGCATCAGGGGTCTCCTGGGAAAGGGGGCGCGCGGAGGCCGCGCGACGGGGAAAGGGGTACGTGACGCCGGCCGCGCGTTTCGCGGGCACGGCGCAGCTCTGCGCGCCCCGACCCCGTCTCACCCGGAGCCGGTCAGCGCGCGAACGCCGCCCTCGGCGGTCCTCGCCGCAGCACGCTGTGCCGCAGCGCCACTGCCACCGGCAGCGGCCAGTCCGCCGCCCGTCCGGCCCGCCGCGGCGCACCCGGACGCCCGCCCAGGCCGCCGAGCAGCAGCGCGAGGGTCAGCGCCACCGCGGTGCGCAGCGGCTCCGCCCACTCGCGGGCGGTCAGCGCCGCGGCGCGCAGCAGCCGCCACAGCGCGGCCTCGCCGCGCCGCAGCCACCAGCCCGCCAGCACCGCGGCCGCCAGGTGGCCGAGCAGCATCCCGGGGGTCATCCCCAGCCAGCCGCCGGCGTGCGGCGCCGCCACGGCGGTGTACGCCGCCGGGTCCAGCCCGGCCGCGCTCACCACCTGCTCGGCGGTGGTGTCGACCGGGACCACGGTCAGCCCGTCGCCCGGCAGGTCGTTGCAGAGCAGCCGGCCCGCCACGGCGGTCAGCCCGTCCGAGGGGCTGTTTCCGGCCATCTGCATGCCCGCCATCGGCAGGCCCGTCAAGCCGCCGCCGAGGCCGCCCGCGAGGCAGTGGAACAGCAGGTGCAGTCCCAGCTGACCGGCGCCCAGCGCCGCCGCGATCGCCCCCAGCGAGCGTTCCCGCCCGGCGAGCAGCGCGGCGCACGCCGCCACCACCGCGAAGCCCAGCAGCAGGGTGTCCGGCGCGACCTCGCCGCCGCCCACCCACGCGTGCCCCGCCGCCGCGACCACCGTGCACACCAGCGCGAACGGCGCCGCGCGCAGCACCCGCAGATCCCAGGCGGCCGTAGTCGCCCGCCCGGCGGGGACGACAGCTCCCCGGCGGGCGGCGGCGGTCAGGTCAGTCATGGCCGGGCCATCATCTCACCGCCTACACCGGCCCCCGGGGCAGGGGCCGAAAGCCGTCCGCATTGGCGCGAACCCGACCGGCGCGCGCGGACCACCGTGCGCCGATCGGCACAACCGGCGGGACCAGTCCATCCGCCGAACGAGCGGTACCGGTGAGTGCGGACGGTTCACCGCGCGTAGCCGAGGAGATAGCTAGTTGTATGTGGAGCCGCAGCCAGGAGGGATCTCCCGTGGACATCTGGTGGACTCTGCACCTCAAGCGCGACCCCGCGAGCGTCCCGCTCGCCCGCCGCATCCTGCTCGGCGCCATGGACTCCGCGGGCGTCGACCCCCAGGTCGCCTTCGACCTCGGCGTCGCCCTCACCGAAGCCTGCGCCAACGCCGTCGAGCACACCGGCCCGGCCCGCCCCGGCGACACCTTCCAGGTCACCGCCGCGCTGTCCGGCAACCGCCTGCGCATCGAGGTCACCGACACCGGCCCCGGCCTGCCCGCCACCTGCGCGACGGCCGACCCCCCGGCGCCCCGCCGCCCCACCGGCGTCCCCGGCCGGGCCCGCCCCGCCACCCCCCGCCGCACCCGCCGCGGCCGCGCCACCCTCCCCCCGCGGGTCCTCACCGCGGCCCGCCGCCCCACCGCCTACGACACCCACGTCCTGCCGCCCGGCCGCCCCCACCTCCCCGCGCCGGCCCCCGACACCGTCCCCGACCTCACCGCCGAGTGCGGCCGCGGGCTGTTCCTCATCCACGCCCTCACCGACCACGTCCAACTCCGCAACCACCCGCTGCGCGGAGCCACCGTCAGCTTCGACAAGATCCTCACCTGGCGGGACGACACCCCGCTGCTCCGCAGCGCCTGACCCGACCTCGCGCTTCTCGGCCGACCACCGACCCCGTGCTTTTCGGCCAACCAGCCCGCTGCGGCCCGGTCGGACGTGTCCGTCCTGCGAAACCCCTAGCCCCGCACCCACCCTCCACGGCTATGGTCTAGTCCACCCACCCGGAGGGACGATGACCACCACCGCCGCGCCCGAGCCCACGTCCGCGACCCGCAGGGGCCTGGCCCGGATGGGCCAAGCGCTGCAGGGACGCGACTTCCGCATCTGGTTCCTCGGCCAGTTGACCTCCGCCTCCGGCGCCCTCGCCCAGGGTGTCGCGCTCTCCTGGGTGGTCCTCGAACTCACCGACGACGCCGTCTGGTTGACCCTCCTGTCGGCCTGCACCTGGGGTCCCACCCTGCTGCTCGGCCCGTGGGCGGGCGCGCTGGTCGACCGCTCCGACCGCCGCCGCCTGCTGCTGGTCACCCAGGGCCTGATGATGGCGATCGGTCTGACCCTCGCCACCCTCACCGCGCTCGGCGGACTCCACCTCTGGCTGCTGCTCGCCCTCGCCACGTGCTCCGGCCTGGTCGCCACCGTCGACGCCCCGGCCCGCCAGGTCTTCGTGGTCGACCTGGTCGGCGCCGAGTCGGTGGCCAGCGCGGTCGGCCTCTGGGAGGTGGCGCTGAACGCCTCCCGGGTGCTCGGCCCGGGCGCCGCCGGCGCCCTGCTGACCCTCAGCGGACCGGCCTTCTGCTTCGCCTTCAACGCCCTCGCGTACGCCGCCCCGCTGGCCGCCCTGCTGAAACTCCGTCCGGCCCGGCCCGCGGACCCCGCCGGCCGCGCCGCCGAGCGCCCCAAGGCCGGCGCCCGCGAGGGCCTCTCGTACGCCCGGCGCTCGCCGCTGATCCGCGGCCTGCTGCCGATGTCCGCCGCCAGTGGCCTGATCTTCGCGATGAACCTCACCGTCCCGACCCTCGCCAGCCGCTCGCTGCACCTCGACGGCGGCGGCTACGGCCTGCTGGTCGCCGCGTTCGGCGTCGGCGGCCTGCCCGGCGCGCTGCTCGCCGCCTCGGCCCCGGCCCCCACCCCGCGCCGGGTCCGCACCCTGGCGCTGGCCACCTCGGCGGCCGTCCTCGCCACCGCGCTCGCCCCGAACTTCCCGCTCGCCCTGCTCGGCCTGGCGAGCATCGGCCTCACCTCGATCTGGTTCATCGCCAGCGCCAACACGCTGGCCCAGCTCCGCTCCGACCCGGGCATGCGCGGCCGGGTGATGTCCCTCTGGGGCACCGCGATGACCGGCACCCTCCCGCTCACCGGCCTCGCCGTCACCGCCGTCGCCCAGCACATCGGCGCCCGCACCGGCTTCGCCATCTCCGGCGCCGCCCTCCTGCTCGCCACCCTCACCGCCTGGCGCGCCCTGCGCTCCACCACCTGACCCGCCACCGCCGCCCGTACCATCGCCCGATGGACCGGGACCTGCGCCGCCTTCGCGTCCTGCGCGCACTCGACGAGCACGGCACGGTGACCGCCGCGGCTGAACACCTCCACCTGACGCCCTCCGCCGTGTCCCAGCAACTCGCCTCGCTGGCCCGGCAGGTGGGCGCCCCTATGGTCGAGCCGTACGGCCGCCGGGTGCGCCTCACCCCGGCGGCCCGGCCGCTGCTGGCCCACGCCGACCGGATATTCGGCCAGTTGGAACAGGCGGCGTCACCGAGGCCGAGGCCGCCGAGGCGCACCGCCTGCTGGCGGCCGGCGAGGTCGACCTGGCGGTGGAACTCTCCGCCGAACTCCCGAGCCCCCAGGACTCCCGCTTCGTCCGCACCCGGCTGCTCGCCGACGTCCTGGACGCCGCCCTCCCGCCCGACCACCCGCTCGCCACCGCACCGGAGTTGAGGCTCTCCGACCTGGCCGGCCAGCCGTGGATCTACGGCACCGAAGGACCCTGGCACGACATCACCACCGCCGACCCGCGCCCGACCACCCACGTCCGCCTCGACGTCCTCCCCGACGGCGGCATCGCCCGGCTCCGCCTGCACGGCACCCTCACCCCGCCGGCCGCCGACTGATCGAATTGCCGGGTATGCCCGGTCGGCGGACCATGGTGATCATGATGCACCAGATGCGCGCCGAGACCGGCCCGACCGGCGCCACGGACTCCGTGGTCAGCTGGCACATCGTCCGCAACGCGGACCTGGTCGCCCTGTGCGGCAGGGAACTGGAGGCCGGGGCCCCGGTCCAGGACGCCGCCCGCTGGACCGTCGACCCGGACCACAACTGCCACACCTGCGGGGCCCTCTTCCTCCGCGAGGCTCCCTACCTCCCGGACGAGCACTCCGCCTGACCCGCAACGACGGCCATGAACGCCACCTCCCGCACCACCGAGCCCCGCCCCCCGCGGCCGGACCCCTACCCGGGTCCGGCCGCCGCCGTCCTCCCCCCGCTCTCCCTGCTCGACCAGGTCGCCGACCTCCGCAGCGGCCGCCTCGACCTGCCCACCCACGTGGAGCGGCTGCTCACCCGGATCGACCGCCTCGACCCCGCGGTCCACGCCTTCGTCCCGGAACCGGGCCGCTACCGCCGGCTGGCCGCCGAAGCCCGCGACCTCGCCGCCCGCGACCCCGCCGACCTCCCGCTGTACGGCGCCGCCGTCGGCGTCAAGGACGTCCTGCACGTCGCCGGACTGCCCACCCACGCCGGCTCCGCGCTGCCGCCCGGCGTCCTGGCCGGCCCGGAGGCCGCCGCGGTGACCCGGCTGCGCGCGGCCGGCGCCCTGATCGCGGGCAAGACCGTCACCACCGAGTTCGCCCTCACCGCCCCCGGCCCCACCCGCAACCCCCGCGCCCTCACCCACACCCCGGGCGGCTCCAGCAGCGGCTCCGCGGCCGCCGTCGCCGCGGGCCTGCTCCCGCTCGCCCTCGGCACCCAGACCCTCGGCTCGGTGATCCGCCCCGCCGCCTACTGCGGCGTCCTCGGCTTCCGCCCCACCCACGGCCGCATCCCCACCACCGGCCTGCTCCCGAACTCCCCGACCCTGGACGCCGTCGGCTGCTTCACCGCGGACCTCCCCAGCCTGCAGCTGGCCGCCGCCCTGCTCTGCGACGACTGGTCCCCGCCCGCCGGCGCCCCGAACGCCCAGCCCGTCCTCGGCGTCCCCACCGGCCGCTACCTCGACCAGGTCGACCCCGACGCCCTGACCGCCTTCACCCGCCACCTCGCCGACCTCGGCGTCACCGTCCGCCACGTCGACGCGCTCCCCGACCTGGACGACCTCACGCACCACGCGACCGTCATCCACCACTACGAACTGGCCCACCGCCTGGGCGAGTTGGTCAACCGCTTCGGCGCGCTGCTGCGCCCCGAGACCGCCGCCGCGATCCGCCGCGGTCAGGACGTCGACCGCGCCGACTACCTCGCCGCGCTGGCCGCCCGCGAAGGCTTCCGCCACCGCCTCACCGGCACCATGTCCGACCACCACCTCGACCTCTTCGCCACCCCTGCCGCCCCCGGCCCCGCCCCCCTCGGCCTCGACTCCACCGGCTCCCCCGCCCTCTCCCTCCCCTGGAGCCACGCCGGCTTCCCCGCCCTCACCCTCCCCACCACCCTCACCCCCCTCCCCCTGGGCCTCCAACTCATCGCCCACCCCCACGCCGACGAAGCCCTCCTCCACACCGCCGCCCACCTCCAGCACATGGCCGACTAGCGCCCGCGGGCGGCACGGCGAGGGGTGGAACCGTACGAGTCGGAAGACCCGTCGTCGTACCCTGGCGGGGCAAGCCGTCTCGCGGAGGTGTGTGTCCAGTGGTCGTCAGCTCCTCCACCGACGGGCGGGTCCAGCGGGGTAACGAGACGCGGCGGGCGGTCCTGGGCAGGGCGGTGCAGATCGCGTCCGTCGAGGGCCTCGGCGCCCTGTCGATCGGCCGCCTCGCCACCGACCTCGGGCTCAGCAAGAGCGGCGTCTTCGCGGGCTTCGGCTCCAAGGAGGAGCTGCAGCTCGCCACCGTCCGCGCGGCCCGCCGGATCTTCTACGACAACGTGATCGCCCCGGTCCTCGACCTCCCGGCCGGCACCGGCCAGGTGCTGGCGCTGTGCGAGCGGTGGATCGCGTACTCCCGCGGGCGGGTCTTCGAGGGCGGCTGCTTCTTCTACTCGGTCACGGCGGAGTTCGACGCCCAGCCGGGCCCGGTCCGCGACGCGCTGGCCACCGCCGCCCTCGACTGGGAGGCGCAGATGACCGACCTGCTCCGCGCCGCCGTCGCCACCGGCGACCTCGCCGCGGACACCGACGTCGAGGAACTCGCCCTCCTGCTCACCAGCCTGATGGACAGTGCGAACGTCCACTCCGTGCTGCACGACGACCCGTCCCGCTACGACCGCACCGCCCGCGCCATCCGCCGCCTCCTTCTCCTCGCCACGCCGGCCTAGCCGGGCAGGCCCGTGCAGGTCCGCACCGACGCTCATAAAACTGAACGAACGATCGTGCTAATATCTGCGCATGGCATCCAAAGCCGCACTACCGAGCGCCGCGGCCCGCGCCGCCGTGCGCACCGCGCTGAACGCCACCTCCCTGATCGCCCCCGCCGTCCCGGGCCGGGTGGCCTTCGAACTCTTCCGCCACCCGCTGCGCCGCGGCCGCGTCCGCCCCGCCGAACGCGAGGTGCACGAACGCGCCGCCACCGAGACCCTCGCCGTCAACGGCCGCCGGGTGGTGGCGTACCGGTGGGGCGACGGCGGCCGGCCGGTGCTGCTGCTGCACGGCTGGCAGTCCCGGACCTCGCGCTTCGCACCGTACGTGCAGGGGCTGCTGGACCTCGGGATGAGCCCGATCGGCTTCGACGCGCCGGGGCACGGCGACTCGGGCGGCCGGGCGAGCACGATCCTCGACTACCGGGAGGCGATCGGGCAGCTGGCCGAGCGCCACGGGCCGTTCGAGGCGATCGTGGCGCACTCCTTCGGGGTGTGCTGCGCGTTCCTCGCGCTGCGCGACGGGATCAAGGCGGAGCGCCTGGTGGCGGTCGCGGGGGTGGCCGACTTCGACTTCGTGGTGAACGGCTTCGCCGCCCAACTCGGCCTGAACGCACGGCTGAAGGGCGAACTGGTCCGCCGCACCGAGCAGGTGCTATTCCCCGAGGTCGAGGCACTCTGGCAGCGTTTCGACGCCGCCCACCGGCCCGAGGAGATCGGCGCCGCGATCCTCGCCTTCCACGACGAGGGCGACCGGATGGTCCCGCTCGCGCAGGCGCACCGGCTGCGCGACGCCTACGGCGAGCAACTGCGCCTGATCACCACCCGGGGCCTGGGCCACAACCGGGTGCTGTCCGAGCCGACCGTCGTCGACAACGCGCTGGCCTTCCTCGCCGAACCCGCCCCGGTCCGGGCGGCCTGACGACCACCGGGACACGCCACGGGGCCGGCTCCGCACCATGCGGACCCGGCCCCGGCTGGTACCCCGACGGAGTGTCAGCCCCCGCTCTTGCGGCGGAAGGTGCGCTTGCCGCCCGCCGCCCCGTGGGCGCCGTGGATCTTCGAGTCGCCGCCCGGGCCGCTGCCCGCGCCGCGACCTGATCCGCCGTCCTTGCGCTGCAGGGCGGCGAGGAACTTCGCCTTCACGTCGTCCTGCCCGGCCTCGGCGGGGGTCTCCGCGGGGTCGGCCGAGTCGGCGGATTCGGCGGCGGTTTCGCTGCTCATTGGGGTCCTCCTGGACGGGAGCTGGTGTGCTGGTGCCCACCCTGCCATGCCGGTCGGGGCGGCTGAAGCCCATTTCCCTCCGGTGGAGGGCGCGCGGAGGGGGTGTGGGGGCGGCGTCCTCGCCGGTCAGTGGTGCTCGTCGCGGTAGTGCGGGCCGCCGATCAGGTAGAGCAGCGCCAGGATCGGAAAGCCGATCGAGGCGATCACCAGTACGAAGAACTGCCAGACCATGGGTTCTCCCGACGCGAGTTCCGAGCCTTTTCGCCCATTATGTCTGAATCCCTTCGCGATACCCCCGCGAAGGGATCACGTTCCGACCCCTGTTCCGCGCCCGTGGGCCGGTCGCAGACTGGTGGCCATGCGGGTAGAGCTGGCAGTCGAGGCGCGCCGCCCGGACCGGGCGAACGAGGATTTCGCGGTGGCCACCCCGGAGGCCCTGGTGCTGCTGGACGGTTCCAGCGCCCCGGCCTCGCTGGAGTCCGGCTGCCGCCACGGGATCGCCTGGTACGTGCGCAGACTGGGCGTGCAGCTGCTGGCCCGGCTCACCGACCGCGTCGACCGCGGCATCGCCGAGTGCCTGGCCGACGCGATCGCCGAGACCGCCGCGCTGCACGGCGGGCGCTGCGACCTGGCCAACCCCAACACGCCCGCCGCGATGGTGGTGGCCGCCCGGATCGCCGACGGGGCGCTGGAGTACCTGGCGCTCGGCGACTCGCTGCTGGTGCTGCACCCCGCGGACGGGCCGCCCCGGGTGATCGGTGACAACCAGCGCTGGCCCGGCGCGGACGGCCTGCGCCGGCAGATCTGGTCCACCGTCCCGGGCACCGCCGAACGCGCCGAGCTGTACCTGCGGTACGCCACCGCGGTCCGCGCCGCCCGCAACACCGGCCACGGGCCGTGGATCGCCGCCGCCACCCCGCGCGCGGCCGAACACGCCGAGACCGGATTCGCCGACCTGGCGGTCCTGCGCGGGGTGGCGGCCCTCTCGGACGGTGCGGCCCGCTTCACCGACCGCCTGGGGCTGGGCAGTTGGGCCGACGCCCTACGCCTGCTCGCCGAGGCCGGTCCGGCCGAGCTGATCGCCCAGGTGCGGGCCGCCGAACGCACCGACCCCGACTGCCTGCGCTGGCCCCGGGGCAAGGCCCACGACGACGCCTCGGCGCTCTACGCGCACCTCTGACGCGCCGTCGGCCTGCTGGCGGAGCGTCAGCCCGTGACCGCCGCCGCGAACACGGCGCGCACCGCCGAGCCGTCCGGCGCGGTGTACCCGGCCACCACCTCGCCCGCGGCCGGCTCCCCGGCGCCCGGCGACAGCACCCGCCGCAGCGCCACCCCGGCGACCGACGCCGGGACGGCGCCCACCGCCACCGTCGGGTCGGGCCGGTCGCTCTCGCTCTGCATCTGCGGCTCGGCCTTGCCGCCCAGCAGCGCGGCCAGCTGCTCGCGCACCACCGGGTCGTGCTCGCCGTCGTATATCCAGCGGGTGCCCAGCACGCCGTGCTCGCTGGTGCCGATCAGCGCCTGCGCGGGAGCGCCGTCCAGCGGGGCGCCGCGGTAGGACATCGGCACCAGGTAGGCGGCCCGCCCGTCGGTGACGACCATCAGCTCGATGCCGACCTCGCCCGCCGGATCGTCCAGCCGGAACCCGCCGGCCCGCTCCAACTCCCCGGCGCCGTCGGTCCGGTACCACTCCTGCCGGGGCAGCCAGTCGACCAGCAGCTCCAGCTTGGTGGGCTCCATCGTGGTGCGGTGGATCGTCGCCATCTCAACACTCCCGTCGTCGTACGCGACCTGCCCGCCCAGCCTAGGCAGTGCCGTCCGCCGGGGTAGCGTTACCCGGCGGACGACCGGGCGGAGGCGGAGCGGGGGAGGCGGGGGCCGTGGGCATCAAGCGGGTGACCGAGGGCGTCGGACGGGTGACCGAGGGCGTCGGGCGGCGGGCCGGTGCGGCCCTCGGGGCGGTGTCGGAGGCGGTCGCCTCGGCGCGCACCAAGGCCGGCGGCGACTGGGCGCGCCGGGCCCTGGACACCCACCCGCGACCGGACGTCCCGCCGACCGAGGACTGGGAGGTCTCGCTGGCCGGCCTGGTGGCCCGGCTGCCGCGGGTGCCCGGCCCGGCGGTGAAGCTGCTGCACCTGCTGGACGGCCTCGGCCAGGTGTCGATCGGGCCGGAGCAGGTCGGCTTCGACGGCGAACAGGTCGACTGGAGCCGGGTGCTGGAGATCCGCTGCCACAGCAGCCTGGACTTCCTGCCCGGGGTGGTGGTGGACCGCGAGGTGGACCGGATCCGCGAGCTGTTCCCGCCGGTCCCCGGCCGCAGGTGGCTGGTCACCAAGGCCGTCGAGGCGCTGCTCACGGTGGCGCTGGCGGCCTTCGACGCGGCCGAGCGGCAGGAGCGCGCACTGCCCTGCGAGATCGTCTCGAAGAACCTGATCGGCCGTCCGAAGCCGCTGCCCGGCGGCCTGTTCGCCGCCTCGGTGCTGACCCTGATCCCGGAGGCCGGCGACAGCCTGCTCGCCGCCGCCCGCGCCCGCGGCATCCCGGTCGTCGAGGTGGAGAACACCGACGCGGGCATCCACGCCGAGCGCGCCCAGCAACTGCGCGGCGTCTCGCACCGCGTCGCCGAGACCCTGCGCGGCCTGCGCGCCGACTCCACCGACGAGCCCACCAAGGCCGAACTGGGCGCGGCCGCCCTCGCCGAACTGGAGCAGCTCCGGTCCGAGCAGCCGGGCGAGCCGCGGCCGGAGGACGACGAAGGGGCCCCGGCCGCGGCCGGAACCCCTTCGACGGACTGAACCCCTACGAGCTGACCGTCCGTCAGTTCTCGTCGGCCGGGACGGTGCCGAGCCGGCCGGCCTGGAAGTCCTCCATGGCCTGCTGGAGTTCGCGGTGGCTGTTCATCACGAACGGGCCGTACCAGGCGACCGGCTCACGGATCGGCAGGCCGCCGAGCAGGACGAACTCGAAGGTCTCGGAGCGGGAGTCCTGCTTCTCGTCGGCGCGGACGGTCAGCGTGTCGCCGTCGCCGAAGACCACCGCCTGGCCCATGTGGAACGGGCGGCGCTCGGCGCCCGCGGAGCCGGAGCCGGCCAGGCCGTAGGCGAGGGCGTTGAAGTCCGACCGCCAGGGCAGCGTGACCTGGGCGCCCGGGGTGAGCGAGCCGTGGATCATGGTGATCGGGGTGTGCGTGCTGCCGGGCCCCTGGTGGCCGTCGAGCTCGCCGGCGATCACCCGGAGCAGCGCGCCGCCGTCCTCCGAGGTCAGCAGCTTGATGCTGCCGCCGCGGATGTCCTGGTACTTCGGGGTGATCATCTTGTCCGAGGCGGGCAGGTTGACCCACAGCTGCAGGCCGTGGAACAGGCCGCCGGACATCACCAGCGACTCCGGCGGGGTCTCGATGTGCAGCAGGCCGGAGCCCGCCGTCATCCACTGCGTGTCGCCGTCGGTGATCACGCCGCCGCCGCCGTGCGAGTCCCGGTGCACGAAGGTGCCGTCGATGATGTAGGTGACCGTCTCGAAGCCGCGGTGCGGGTGCCAGGGGGTGCCCTTGGGCTCACCGGCCGCGTAGTCCACCTCGCCCATCTGGTCCATCATGATGAACGGGTCCAGGAACTTGGTGTTGATCTTCGCGAAGGCGCGGCGGACCGGGAAGCCCTCGCCTTCGAAGCCCTCGGGGGCGGTGGCCACGGTCAGGACCGGACGGGCGGTGCTGGACACCGGGTCCGGGGTGGTGACGCGCGGCAGGGTCAGCGGGTTCTCGACGGTCACGGCGGGCATGTCGGCCTCCTTCGGCGGTCTGTGGCCTACGTCCTCCACAGTAGTTCAATTCTCAACCACTCGCAAGGTTGAACATTGAACTATGTGGGCGTATTCCATGCCCGCCCCGCGGGCGGGAGGAGTGGGTCGGCCGTACATCCGGCGCATGGTGAAGTCGACCATCTGCTCGACCGCGCGGGCGTCGAACACCATCCGGTGCTCGCCCTCCATGTCCAGGGCGAAGCCGTAGCCGGTGGGCAGCAGGTCGAGGATCTCGGCGCCGGTGACCGAGAAGTGCTTGGACTCCTTGCCGGCGTACCGCTTCAGCTCCTTGACCGAGCTGAACATCGGGATCACCGGGGTCGGCGTGTTGTGCAGCGCCAGGAAGCCGGGGCGGTCGCCGCGCGGGCAGTACACCTTGGAGGTGATGAAGATCGCCTGGAAGTCCTCCACCGGCATCGCCCCGGTGGTGAAGGCGCGCACCGCGTCGGCCAGTGTGGGAGGCGACGGCTCGGGGTAGAGCGACTGCTGGGCGGCCTGCGGGTCGCCGTACGGTCCGCCGCCGGGCATGCCGGGCATCCCCTGCTGCATCTGCTGCTGGTAGGGGTCCTGGTAGGCGCTCTGCTCGTAGCCGTACACGGGGACAAGGCTATCGGGCCGGGCCCCGGTTGGGGGCGGGTGATCCGCACAATCCGGCCGGGGGCCGCATTGTGGGACGTGACCACGTTCATAGCCGCTTCACCGCCAAGGGCTTGAACAAGTTACCAACCGGTAGCATCATGGGGCGTACTGGTGGGTAAGCGGTGCGCCGTAAGCGGCCGCCCGTGGAGCAGACGAACCGGAGATACGGTCATGGGTCACTACAAGTCCAACCTGCGGGACGTGGAGTTCAACCTCTTCGAGGTGTTCGGCCGCGACCAGGTGTACGGCACCGGTCCGTTCGCCGACATGGACGTCGACACCGCGAAGAACATCCTCAGCGAGATCTCCCGCCTGGCGGAGAACGAGCTCGCGGCCTCCTTCGTGGACGCCGACCGCAACCCGCCGGTCTTCGACCCGGAGACCAGCACCGCTCCGGTGCCGGCCACCTTCAAGAAGAGCTACTCCGCGTTCATGGACGCCGAGTGGTGGCGCCTGGGCATCCCGGAGGGCATCGGCGGTCAGGTCACTCCGTCCTCCCTGGTGTGGGCGTACGCCGAGCAGGTGCTCGGCTCCAACCCGGCGATCTGGATGTACTCCTCCGGCCCGGCCTTCGCCGGCGTCGTCTACGACGAGGGCACCGAGGAGCAGCAGAAGGTCGCCCAGCGCATGATCGACGGCCTGTGGGGCGCCACCATGGTGCTCACCGAGCCCGACGCGGGCTCCGACGTGGGCGCCGGCCGCACCAAGGCGATCAAGCAGGAGGACGGCTCCTGGCACATCGAGGGCGTGAAGCGCTTCATCACCTCGGGTGAGCACGACATGTCCGACAACATCGTCCACCTGGTGCTGGCCCGCCCCGAGGGCGGCAAGCCGGGCACCAAGGGCCTGGGCCTGTACATCGTGCCGAAGTTCGACTTCGACTGGGAGACCGGCGAGCTCGGCGAGCGCAACGGCGTCTACGCCACCAACGTCGAGCACAAGATGGGCCTGAAGGCGTCCAACACGTGCGAGATGACCTTCGGCGCCAAGCACCCGGCCAAGGGCTGGCTGCTGGGCGAGAAGGTCGACGGCATCCGCCAGATGTTCAAGATCATCGAGTTCGCCCGCATGATGGTCGGCACGAAGGCGATCGCCACCCTCTCCACCGGCTACCTGAACGCGCTGGAGTACGCCAAGGAGCGCGTGCAGGGCGCCGACATCTCGCAGTTCCTGGACAAGACCGCGCCGCGCGTCACCATCACCCACCACCCGGACGTGCGCCGCTCGCTGCTGACCCAGAAGGCGTACGCCGAGGGCATGCGCGCCCTGGTGCTGTACACCGCCTCGGTCCAGGACGACATGCTGGCCGCCCGCCTGCGCGGCGAGCACGACGCCGCCGCCGAGCGCCTGAACGACCTGCTGCTGCCGATCGTCAAGGGCTACGGCTCGGAGAAGTCCTACGAGCAGCTCGCCCAGTCGCTGCAGACCTTCGGCGGCTCCGGCTACCTGCAGGAGTACCCGATCGAGCAGTACATCCGGGACGCCAAGATCGACACCCTGTACGAGGGCACCACCGCCATCCAGGGCCAGGACTTCTTCTTCCGGAAGATCGTCAAGGACGGCGGCCAGGCGCTCACCGCGGTCTCCGAGCAGATCCAGAAGTTCCTCGCGACCGCCGAGGGCGGCGAGGCGCTGGCCGCCGAGCGCGAGCTGCTCGCCAAGGCCGCCGGCGACCTGGAGGCGATCGTCGGCAAGCTGCTGGCCGACCTCTCGTCGGTCGAGCAGGACGTCAAGAACATGTACAAGGTGGGCCAGAACACCACCCGCCTGCTGCTGGTCTCCGGCGACGTGGTGGTCGGCTGGCTGCTGCTGCGCCAGGCCGCGGTCGCGCTGGCCAAGCTGGAGGCCGGCGCCTCCGAGAAGGACGTCGCCTTCTACCAGGGCAAGGTCGCCGCGGCCAAGCACTTCGCCCGCAACGTGCTGCCCACCACCGCCCCGCAGCGCCTGATCGCCGAGTCCATCGACAACGAGCTGATGGACCTGGCCGAAGAGGTCTTCTGACCCAGGCGCGGCTGACCGCCCGAGCCAACTGACCCACCCTCACGCACGGGGCCCGGTACACCACCGGGCCCCGCCGCGTTGTGTCGCGCCCCGTTCACCGTTGTGTCACCGTTGCAGACTTCACGCGGTCCTGTCCGTGTACGGGCATATGCTCTGCAGGGGCCGACCCCCCATCAGGCCCGGCCGCCCTCAACCCAGGAGCAACATGTCGACCGCCGCCGACCGAACGGCCTTCTTCGACCGGACGCACACAGACGACCTGGTCGCCTTCCTCGCTGCGTCGCCCTCCCCGTACCACGCGGTGGCGAGCGCGGCCGAGCGGCTTGAGCGGGCCGGCTTCCGCGAGGTCCGCGAGACGGACGCCTGGGACGGCAGCACGGGCGGCAAGTACCTGATCCGCGGCGGCGCGCTGATCGCCTGGTTCCTCCCCGAGGGCGTCGGTCCGGAGACCCCCTACCGGATCGTCGGGACCCACACCGACTCGCCCAACCTGCGGGTCAAGCCGATCCCGGACACCGGCTCGGCCGGCTGGCGGCAGGTCGCCGTGGAGATCTACGGCGGCGTCCCGCTCAACACCTGGCTCGACCGCGACCTCGGCCTCTCCGGCCGGCTCGCGCTGCGCGACGGCACCGCCCGGCTGGTCCAGCTCGACGAGCCGCTGCTGCGCGTCCCGCAGCTCGCCATCCACCTCGACCGCCAGGTCAACGAGGGCCTCAAGCTCGACAAGCAGCGCCATCTGACGCCGATCTGGGGAATCGGCGACACCACCGAGGGCGCGCTGATCGAGTACGTCGCCGAGCGGGCCGGCCTGGCCGCCGCCGACATCGCCGGCTGGGACCTGATGACCCACGACATCCAGCCGCCCAGCTACCTCGGCCGCGACCGCGAACTGCTCGCCGGCCCGCGCCTGGACAACCTGCTCTCGGTGCACGCCGCCACCGCCGCGCTGGCCGCCGTCGCCCAGGCCGGCGGAAAGCTGTCCCACATCCCGGTGCTCGCCGCCTTCGACCACGAGGAGACCGGCAGCGAGTCCGACACCGGCGCGCAGAGCCCGCTGCTCGGAAACGTCCTGGAGCGGGTCTGCTACACCCGCGGCGGCACCGCCGAGGACCGCGCCCGCGCGCTGGCCGGCACCGTCTGCCTCTCCTCCGACATGGGCCACGCCGTCCACCCGAACTACAGCGAGCGCCACGAGCCCGGCCACCACCCGCTCCCCAACGGCGGCCCGATCCTCAAGGTCAACGTCAACAACCGCTACGCCACCGACGCGGTCGGCCGCGCCGTCTTCACCGCCGCCTGCGAGAAGGCCGGCGTGCCGTGGCAGACCTTCGTCTCCAACAACGCGATGCCCTGCGGCACCACGATCGGCCCGATCACCGCGGCCCGCCTCGGCATCACCACCGTCGACTGCGGCATCGCGGCGCTCTCCATGCACTCCGCCCGCGAGCTGTGCGGCGCCGAGGACCCGCACTACCTCGCGAGCGCGATCAAGGCCTTCCTCGAAGGCTGAGCGGGCAACCGAAGGGGCGCGGGGCCTGCGCGAAGCGGAGGACCGCGACCTGGTCATCCCTCGCCTTCGCGCGGCCCCGCGCCCGGCGGTCAGTCCATCCCGGCCAGCACCAGCGGCAGCCGGCCCGCGCCGCCCGCGACCAGCTTCACCGGAACGCCCCAGTCCTGCTGGTGCACGTGGCAGGCCGGGTACTCGATCTCCGGGTCGTCGTCGCAGGACGCCGCCATCGCCGAGACGTGCAGCACGCCCTCGGCCACCGCGTCCGACAGCACCAGCTCGCGCGAGAGCGCGGAGTCCGCGCCCGCGCCGGAGACCAGCAGCTCCGGCGGAGTGGAGCTGACCAGCAGCCGGGTGGACGGGCCGTAGCGCTCGTCCAGCTTCTGGCCGCTGGGCGCGGAGAAGACCACGTCCAGCCGGAAGGCGCCCGGGGCGACCTCGGTGGCGGCGCGCTGGGTGCGGTGCGCCACCGACTCCACCCGCACCGCCTCCTCGGGAAGCCGCAGCCGGGTCAGCCGGTGCCGCGCCGACTCGACCACCACGATGTCGCCGTCCACCAGCACCGCGCCGGACGGCTCGCGCAGGTCGGTGGCGAGCGTGCTCACCTCGCCGCTCGCCGGGTCGAAGCGCCGCAGCGCGTGGTTGTAGGTGTCGCTGACCGCGACCGAGCCGTCCGGCAGCACGGTGACGCCCAGCGGGTGCTGCAGCAGCGCCTGCTCGGCAGCGCCGTCCCGGTGCCCGAAGTCGAACAGGCCGCTGCCGACCGCGGTGTGCACCTCGCCGGTTTCACGTGAAACCCAGCGCAGCGCCGAGGTCTCGGAGTCCGCGACCCACAGCCGCTCGCCGTCCGCGGAGACCGCCAGCCCCGACGGCTGGGCGAACCACGCCTCCGCCGCCGGACCGTCGACCAGGCCCTCGTTGGTGGTGCCCGCCGCCACCGCGACGGTGCCCGCCGCCGGGTCGAACGCCCACAGCTGGTGCACGCCGGCCATCGCGATCCACACCCGGCCGCCGAAGAACGCCACGTCCCACGGCGAGGACAGGTCCACCCCGCGCGCCGTCCCCTCGGTCGGGGAGCCCTGCCACCACTGCTTGCCGGTGCCCGCCAGCGTGCTCACCGAGCCGTCCGCCAGCCGCACCCCGCGCAGCGCGTGGTTCACCGTGTCGGCGACCACCACGTCGTAGCCGAGCTCCAGCTCCGCCGGGACCAGCGCCAGGCCCTGCGGCTCGCTGAACCGCGGCTGCGTCCCGTCGACGAGGCCGCGCACGCCGTCGCCGATCCGCCGCACCACCGTCTCGCCGTCCTCGGCCAGCTCCACCAGCGAGTGGTGCCCCGAGTCCGCGACCAGGTAGTGCCCGTCCGGCAGCCGCACCGCCTTGCCCGGGAAGCGCAGATCCCCCGCCTGCGGCTCCGGCGCCACGTACGGTCCCTCACCGCGCCGCAGCGTCCCCTTCGCCGCGTGCTCGGCCTCCAGCTCCTCCACCAGCTTCGCGATCGCGTGCGCATGGCCCTCGCCCGCGTGCTGCGCGACCACGTACCCCTCCGGGTCGATCACCACCAGCGTCGGCCACGCCCGCACCGCGTACTGCTTCCAGGTCGCCAGCTCCGGGTCGTCCAGCACCGGGTGGTGCACCTCGTACCGGGCCACCGCGTCCACCACCGCCTGGTGGTCCGCCTCGTGCACGAACTTCGGCGAGTGCACCCCGACGATCACCACCGTGTCGCGGTGCTTCTCCTCCAGCTCCCGCAACTCGTCCAGCACATGCAGGCAGTTGATGCAGCAGAAGGTCCAGAAGTCTAGTATCAAAATGCGACCTCGGAAGTCTGCCAGGGACAGATCCTTGCCGCCGGTGTTCAACCATCCGCCCTTGCCCACCAGCTCGGGGGCGCGTACACGTGCACGAGAAGCCATGCCTCCATCAAACCGCACGGGGAGTGTCCGCATTCCGGGCGCGCCTCTCGGCCTGACTCGGCCCCAGTGTTAGCCCAGGGTTACTGGCGTCCCGCGCTCCCACAACTCCTCGGCATGCGCCGCGAATCGGTCGAACATGCCGCCCTCTTGCTGTTGGCGGAGATGCATCATCGGGGAGTCGTGGCCGACGAACCGAGCTAGGTGGGGCGTCACGAGTGCCTGAGAGTCAAAGCGGAACACCGACAGGCTGACATGGTTGGTGGCATCGTCAGCGGCGCTGTAGCGAGCCTCTACGCCCTGCACGCCGCCCAGCTTGGCCAAGTTCTCCAGCGTGATCCGAATCCGTGTGGAGACCGTGAGCGCAACGTCCTCGATCCGCTCCCGCTGCACCGTGGTCTCTCCACCCGGGTCGCCAAGCAGGAAGCGTACGCGGCAACCCGTCGCAGCCTTGGCGCGCAGCGTGCCGAGGAAGTTCGGCTGCTCAAGCCACAGGAAGTAGTTCGTGTATCCCGCGAAGAACAGATCATCCCTCGCGTCACCGATGAGTTGACCCCACGCTGACGACGGGCAAGCGGAGCGGTAGGGGTAGACAGAGACGATCTCTCGATCGGGGCCGGTCTTGATCGCCGACCGAACCACGTTCGGCCACAGCATCTCTTCATTCACCCCTAGCGCTTCACTTACGTCCGCCCGGTTCCGTGGGTGAGGGACCAGGGCCTCATCTGTCAGCCATCGTTCCACCGTCTTAGGTGCCACCCCGACGCGGGTGGCTAGCTGACGGGCACTCAACCGGGCGTCCCCCATAGCGCGGCGAAGACCACTGTTCAAGACATCCCCCGAGACATTTGGGCGTTCTTCGACGCTACCGCCGTGCCGGTCAGCCTGTCTCTGGTTTGGTCGCTGATCTCGCTCGAATGGGCCGGTACACCAGTAAGCGAGCCAGAGACGGACCACAGGAGGCGGGGCAGATCGTGACCGATGTGGAGAGCGAGACAGCGCAGCGACGCACCTGGCGTGCAGAGGCAGAGGCCGCAGCGGACGCCGTAGAGATCGCTTGGAGGCTTGCGGGACTGCCGTGCTCCCCCAACGTGATGCCCGTGACAAGCGGTCGTGGGTTGGACAGCGGGGCGCACGTCTCGCTTGGCGGGTGCAGCGCCACAACTGCCCGCGCGCTGGCGGACGTTCTCACGGAGTACGCCAGGCTGACCGGCCGACTGATCGACGGCGAGTCTCAGCGGCTCATGGCCCGCGTGCTGGCCGAGCACGGCGTGAGGCCCATGCTTCCGAGAGATGGACTGTACGTCGTGCCAAGGGAGTTGAGCGCATGAGCACGGAGCAGTGGCAGCCCGAGGTAGGGCAGCCTGCCTACGATCGTCGGTCCGGTCAGGCGGTCAGTGTCATGGCCGTGCACAGCTTCGGCGTGTTCGTCCGGCCGATCAACGGCGGGCGGGAGATCATCGCCAAGCTTCGCGACCTGTTGCCGCCGGACACCCCCCAGCACCAGCGGGCGGAGTAGCTGATACGCCCCGCCCCTCCAATTTCGCGGAGACGTGTGCGGGCCTGGGGGCATGGGTCCCTTGGCCGTGTGCGTCCAGAGATTGACCCACCCCCGGGCACTCCGGCCGGCTGCCTGAAGCGGTGCAGCGTCGAGAGTCAAGCCCCCGATCTCTCGCTAGGTGTGATGGTCAGTTCGCGCGTGACCTTGCCATTGCCAGCAGGGTGTGGGCTTGCTTCTTCGACTCTGAAGCTCTCGCTGATGACGCTCCGCACGTAGCTAACGTCAGCGTCGTCACCCTCCAGAACAAGCCGAACGGGGCCGACAATCTGGGAGCGGAGAGTCACCTGCCGGGGCGCTGTGTACCGATTGCCCGTGGGGCTATTCACGTGGATGGTCGTACGCCAGTCATCCGGAAGTCCTTGCTGCTCGCGCGCCCCAAGCCAGGGCGGATCCATGGGGAAGGTGTCGCTGATGACCTCATTGACTGCGCCGTACCCTTCTCGGCTGCCCTCTGTGAGCTGAACGACGACCCGGCGGATCTCGTGCGCATCCATGCGACGACTCCAATCCTGCGGTGCCTACCCCCAAGGCTGGTGCGGCGCAGCGGAATGGTCCACTCGGCAGGTTTCGTACCTTGACAGACAGTCACCACGAGGAGTCGTTCCACAAACGATGGTTAGTAGAACGGTCGCGCCGGACCCCCGATCGACCCCCGAGTCTGTTTCAAAAGTCGTTCCAGAACATGCCGCAATCCCTTGACGTTTCGGAACGAGTTTTGGAACGATGGGGGCATGACGACGAACAAGACCAGCGGCCACCTGATCGGCTACCAGCGGGTGAGCACCAACGCCCAGGACGCACAGCTTCAGGCGGACGCACTCAATGAAGCCGGATGCTCACGCGTCTTCGAAGACAAGGCGTCTGGCAAGAACATCGACCGGGCCGGGCTCGCGGCAGCGCTGGACTACATGCGCGATGGTGACGCGCTCTGCGTGTGGAAGCTTGACCGACTTGGCCGGTCCACCAAGGACGTGCTGACCATCGCTGAGGACCTGCATCAGCGCGGAATCAGCCTGCGGATCCTGACCGGCACGTTGGCCGGTAGCTACTCGCCCAAGGGTGAGGGCAAGTTCTTCTTCACGATGATGGTCGCGTTCGCCGAACTCGAACGAGACATGATCGTTGAGCGCACGCGCGCCGGACTGGAAGCCGCCAAGGCTCAGGGGCGGGTCGGCGGACGGCCCAAGGCCATGACGCCGGACATGCTCGCCGCCGCACAGTGCCGGAAGGCCGCCGGAGAGTCCTACGGCGAGATTGCCAGGGCCCTGGGAGTCGGCAAGGGCACCGTCCACCGGGCGCTCACAGCGGAGTAGGGAGCAGCAGCGAGCAAAAACCCCGTGCCAGTTTGGCGGGGGTTTTGTTGTTTTGGGCTGCGAGGGAACAGTGGGGACTTTGCCCCGAGCGAACGTCAGCTGCCCCACCCGCTCCCACCTGCGGTTCCTGACGTACTGACGTTTTTACCCTATGTTCCGTAACACTATAAGAATTTCTATAGCAATACAGGGAACGCCCGTCCGACCGTCATTTCGGCAGCCTGCCAAGGTCCGCACCGGCAGCTTCTTCCCCAGCCTCCTGGAGCGCCGGCGCCGCATCGACCGGGCGCTCTACGCGGTCATCATGGAGGCCTACGTC
>NZ_JBFAQR010000040.1:0-65755 GCF_040678815.1 Kitasatospora sp. NPDC049285
ATACCCCCCAAACCCCCCCCCCCCCCCCCCCGAGGCGCGACGCCGGAGCCCCGGTGCAGCCCGCCACGCCGAGGCCACCCTGCCGCGAACCGTCAGGCCAGGCCGCGAAATCCACAACACGAGAAACTGTCGGCAGAACCGAAGTCGGAGCACCCAGGCATTCGACTCAGGTATCGCGCGCCCTGAGCTTAGATTTCTCGAAGGAACGACCGCGGCTGACCGCTACTGACTGCCACTACTCGCGCAGTAGTCGCGCACGATCACAGGCACAAGGCTCGCCTAGCCGCGGGGCAAGACACACGAAAGGGCTCGAGATAAGAGGCTTACAGATCGAGAGATGACGCCCGCTCAGAAGGTACGACTATGCGAACTGCCGCTAAATTAGGCACATGTGACAGCAAATCGGACGCATGAAGGAACGCCATCTCTTACCGGCGGTGGCACCTTCCGAGCCGCCCCCAGCGAAGCCTCCGTCAACGAATCGCGCCCTCAAGCCGCAGGAAAAGTCAGCTCATGCCTCAAAACCGCGATTTAGGCCCCTAAAAAGTAAGCCCCAGGTCTCTGACCTGGGGCTTTACCGAGAGCGGGCGACGAGAATCGAACTCGCGCTCTAAGCTTGGGAAGCTCATGTTCTACCATTAAACTACGCCCGCATGTGACGGGGCGTCAGAGACGGCCCGGTCGAGGATCACTGTACCCCATGGCGGGAGGCGGTGGGTGCAGGGTTTCCGGTGGCGGCGAGCCTCGCGGGGTGGTGTCCGGTAGATCCCCTAATGTGACGCTGTCGGCGGATCAGTAGGAAGGGGACCGATGGAGCAGCGCACCGTGGTTCGTTGTGCCGAGGGGCACGTGTTCAGCACGGCGGCTTTCCCGATGCAGCACTTGCAGGCGGCCCGGTTGGGGCCGGGGCGGCTGCTGCGGTGCCCGAGGTGCGGGCGGTTGCGGAGTTCGGTGCCGGCGGACGTGGCGGAGCTCTCGGCTGGCCAACTGTCGCACGCGCTGCGGCTGGAGGCGGTCGAGTCGCCGGTCTGAGGCCGGAGCACGGGCGGTCCGGGGGGTGGGCGCTTTTGGGGCGGCCGCCCCCTGGCACGTACCCTCGGGGGCGTGCTGCTCTCTGACAAGGACATTCGTGCCGAGATCGACAAGGGTCGGGTCGTCATCGACCCGTTCGAGCCCGCGATGGTTCAGCCGTCGAGCATCGATGTTCGGCTGGACCGCTTCTTCCGGGTCTTCGAGAACCACCGCTACCCGCACATCGACCCCTCCGAGGAGCAGCCGGACCTGACCCGGCTGGTGGAGCCGGAGGGCGACGAGGCGTTCATCCTGCACCCGGGCGAGTTCGTGCTGGCCGCCACCTACGAGGGGATCACGCTGCCGGACGACGTGGCCTCCCGGCTGGAGGGCAAGTCGAGCCTGGGCCGGCTGGGGCTGCTGACGCACTCCACCGCGGGGTTCATCGACCCGGGGTTCAGCGGCCACGTGACGCTGGAGCTGTCGAACGTGGCGACGCTGCCGATCAAGCTGTACCCGGGGATGAAGATCGGCCAGCTGTGCCTGTTCCGGCTGTCCTCCCCCGCAGAGCACCCGTACGGCTCGAAGCGCTACGGCTCGCGGTACCAGGGCCAGCGCGGCCCGACGGCCTCCCGCTCGTACCTGAACTTCCACCGCAGCGACATCTGAGGCAACCGCACCACCAGAGCGCAGCCGGACCAAGAGCGCAGCAGGACGAGGGCCGACCCGCCGCCGGGTCGGCCCTCGTGGCATGTCGGCGTGCGTCAGCCGCGCTTCGGGCGGGTGGTGGCGACCAGCACGGTGCCGTCCTCGGAGAGGGTCAACTCGGTGCGCAGCTCGGCGAGTTCACCGAGGTGGTGGAGGTGGGTGCCGCCGCAGAAGATCTCGGCGGGGCCGGCCGGGAGGGCGGCGTGCCAGCGGCGGCGGGCGGTCAGTTCGGGACCCGGCACCTCGATGCGGACCTCGGCGTCGGCGGCGACCCAGGCGGCGAGCTGGACGTTGACCGCCTCGGTGAGCGCGGGCAGGGCGTCGGCGAGGGCGGGGAAGTCCTCTGCGGCGTCGACGGTGAAGCCCTTCTTGCGCAGCGACTTGCCGAGCCGGTAGGTGTCGGTGCTGGCGTCGGTGTCCATCACCGAGGAGTCCATGGCGAGGCTGTCGAAGTCCGGGTGGCCGAAGGCGTCGGCGCGGCCCGGGTCCTTGCGCCAGCGCGGGGCGAGCGCGGCGTTCAGGGCGAGCGCCAGCAGGTGGCAGCCGGTGTGGGCGGCGGAGAGCAGTCCGCGCCGCTCGGCGTCGACGTCGAGCCGCGCGGTGCGGCCGACGGCGTCCGGGCCGGGGGCGTCGGCCAGCACGTGCAGCACCAGCCAGGACCACTCCTCGTCGCCGCGGCGGACCGGGATGTCCGCGCCGACCAGCAGGTCGCCGCCGTCCGGGCCGACCGCGCCGGTCAGGCAGTCGACCACCGGGTACGCGGCGCCGTCGACGGTGAGGGTGCCCAGGTCAGCGGGCTGGTCGGGCCAGGTGTGGTCGAGCGGGTGGAACGGCGTGGACTCGGTGACCACGGCGGTGCGGCCGTCCGGCAGGGCGTGCACGGCGAGGATCGGCGACTCGCCGGTCACCGCCCCGGCCGGGAAGCTGACGTGGGTGGTGGGCAGAGTCATGCGGACGCTCCAGACGAGGGTGGGTCGAACACCCCACCCTACAAAGATCTCGCCATTCGGACGGACCGTGCACGCACCGGGCGGCGGCGCGGGCCGCTCAGCCCAGGGTGGGCAGCTTGATCAGCACCAGCAGCGCGAGCAGTTGCAGCGCCGCCGCGCCGGCCGCCTTGCCCCAGGGCAGGTCGTGGATCCGCCGCACCATCGTGGTCAGCAGCACCGCGCAGACCAGCCAGCTCGCCCAGCCGACCACCTGGACCACGGGGTTGGCGGCGGGCAGGAAGATCGCCAGCAGCAGGCGGGGGGCGTCGGTGGTCCAGGTGATCAGGACCGCGAGGCCGACGGTGGACTGCCAGGGGCCGTCGCCGCCGAACTGCCGGGCCAGCGCGTAGGTGACCGCGCCGAGCACGCCGCCGGCCAGGGTGAAGCCGATCGCGGCGCCGGCCATCGACCACAGGGCGACCGCGAACGCGGAGTGCACCACCTGGTCGCTGGTGCTGTCGAGGGCGAACACCGCCAGCACGCCGTACAGCAGCGAGACGGTCAGCGCGGCCAGCCAGACCTGGTGCTCGCGCATCCGGTCGAAGGTGGCGGAGGGCTCCCGGTACATCCCGGTCAGCAGCTGCCGCCAGCGCAGCCGGGGGCCGCCCAGGTGCGGGGCGGCCTGGCCGCCGGCCCGGTAGACCGCGACGTTGTCACCGGACGGGTACTCCGGCTCGCCGCCGTAGCCCGGCCCCGGGTAGCCGTAGCCGTCCTCGGTGTAGCCCTGCGGGTAGCCGTAGCCGTCCGGGCCGGGGTAGGGCTGCTCGCCGAGCGCGAACGCCCGGGTGTGACCCGGCTGGTCGCCGTACCGGTCGCCGCCGGGTGCGTCCCCGGGGTACTGCTCGTGCGGGGCGGTGAAGTACTCGGGCCCCTCGGGCTGCCGGGCGCCCTGGTACGGATCGCCCTGCGGGGTGCCCGGGTGGGGTGCCGACCAGCCCTGTCGCGGGTCGGTGCCCCGTCCGTCGTCGTGTCGATTGCCAGCCACGCCACGACGGTACCCGCAACGGCTGACCACCCGTCGGGTGATCATGGCCGCGCGACCGGATTGCAGCCGTCCTGTGACGGTCCTCCGCGGGGGTGCGTCAGCTGGTGACGCCGGCGCCCGGGGCGTGCACGGCGGCGGCGTTGCTCAGGCCCGCCTCGCAGCCGCCGGGGCCCGCGGAGAGCCGGACCGCGCCGACCGGCAGGCGGGTGCCGCAGGCGATCCGCAGGCCGGCGGAGAGCTCGTTCTCGGCCTCCAGGACCGCGCCGTCGCCGATCACCACGCCGTCCAGCGAGCAGCGCTCACCGATCTCGGCGTAGGCGCCGACGATGGAGTCCTTGACGTACGCGCCGGCCTCGATCCGGGCGCCGGGGAGCACCACGGTGCCCTCGACGATCGCGCCGGCCGCGACCTCGGCGCCCTCGGACACGACGGTGCCGGAGCCGAGCACGGCGCCCTGGTCGACCCGGGCGCCGGGCAGCAGCAGGGCCTCACCGGTCGGGCCGGGGACGGCCGGGGAGTCGACCTTGCCGAGCACCAGGTCGGCGGAGCCGCGGACGAAGGCGCCGGGGGTGCCGAGGTCCAGCCAGTACGAGGTGTCCACCACGCCGCGCAGCAGGGCGCCGGTGGCGAGCAGTTCGGGGAAGGTCTCGCGCTCGACCGAGACCTCGCGGCCGGTCGGGATGCGGTCGATCACCGAGCGGGTGAAGACGTAGCAGCCTGCGTTGATCTGGTCGGTGACGATCTGCTCGGGGGTCTCCGGCTTCTCCAGGAAGGCCAGCACCCGGCCGTTCTCGTCGGTGGGGACCAGGCCGAAGGCACGCGGGTCGGCCACCCGGGTGAGGTGCAGGGTGACGTCGGCGCCGGAGGCGGTGTGCCCGTCGCGCAGCGCGGCGATGTCGAGGCCGGAGAGGATGTCGCCGTTGAAGACCAGCACCGGCTCGTCGGGGCCGCAGGTCAGGCCGGAGGCGGCGTTGCGGATCGCCCCGCCGGTGCCCAGCGGCTCCTCCTCGGTGAGGTAGACCAGCTCGATGCCGTACGGGCTGCCGTCCTGGAAGTGGTCGACGAAGACCTCGGCGAGGTACGAGGTGGCGAGCACCACGCGGGTGACGCCGGCGGCCGCGGCGCGGGCCAGCTGGTGGGCGATGAACGGGACACCGGCCACGGGCAGCATGGGCTTCGGCGTGTGGGTGGTCAGCGGGCGCAGCCGGGTGCCCTTGCCTCCGACCAGCATGATCGCCTCGGTCATGTCTCTGTTCTCCCCTGGTCCGGTGTCCGGCGTGCCCGGCTCGACAGGGTCCGGTGTGCTCGCTCGGTGACATGGTGCGGCCGGCCGTGGTGGCCGAAAGCGGGCCCTGATCCGGGGCCCGCCGCATACTCTATTTGCTCGAACAGCGCACGACAGCCACCGGCCCACCCGGGCTGGTGTGCGAACCGCCGCCGGTCAGCGCCGCCGCTACGGCAGCAGCCAGGACTTGGCGGCCGAAGTGCCGGCGTCGGTGCCGCCGCTGGTGTTGAGCTTGGCGACCGCGGCGGGCGGCAGTGCGCGGTCCCAGACCTGCACGTCGGCGATGGCGCCGTCCCAGAAGTCGCTCCAGGCCGACTTGTAGCGGACCCGGCCGAGCTGGAGGCCGCCGGTGGTCTGCCAGATGCCGCTGACCGCCGTGGTCTGCTGCGGGGCGCCGTCGACGTACAGCTGGATCTTCCTGGTGCCCGCGTCGTAGACGCCGGTGAGCAGCGTCCAGGAGCCGGTGGTGGCGCCGTTGCCGTACGCCTGCACGGTCGTGGTGTCCTGGGCGCCGGCCGCGGTCTGCACCTTGAAGACCCACTGATTGTGGGAAGCCCAGTCCTCGCGACCCAGGTAGAACGAGTAGTAGGTGTCGCCGCCCTGGGTGACCGCGGCCCGGCCGCCGCTCGGCGCGTTGTTGCGGACCAGCGCGGAGACGGTGAAGCTGCGCGAGGTGTCGACCACCGCGGCCTGGTTCTCCGCGTAGCCGATGGAGTTGCCGTACAGCACCAGGGTGGGGCCCTTGTGGCCGTCGCTGGTGCCGAGCGCGCTGCCGCCGCCGAGCGCGAATCCGGCGAGCGTGGGCGCCGCGGAGGGCTTGCCGCTGGGGCTCTTGCCCGGCTTGGCGCTGTCGGTGGCGGACGCGGAGGCGGAGGCGGCGGCCGAGCCCGACGCGGACGCCGACGGGGAGGCGGAGGGCGGGCCTGAGGGGGTGCCCGGCGCGCTGGGCGCCGGCCCGTCGGGCTGGGCGGTGGCGCTGGGGACGGGCTTGGCGTCGGGGGTGCCCTTGGGCCCGGAGAGCGCCACGGCGGTGGCGACGATCCCGCCGACCAGCACCACCGCGAGGACGCCGCCGCCGATCTTCAGCCGCCGCTTGCGCAGGTACTCCCGCTCGTTGGCGTCCGCGAGCGCCGCCCAGTCGGGCGCCCCGGAGCCGGAGGTGACGGTCGGCAGGTAGGCGGGTGCGCCGCCGAAGTTCCCCGGCGGCGCGGCGCCGTACCCGGGCCCGTTCAGCGGTGGGCCGCCGGGCCCCGGTATTCCCCCGTCAGCAGTCATGCGCAGATGCTAGGACATCGCCCCAGCTCCGGGAACGCCCGGACCCCGGAGCCGCAACGGGCGTCCGGGGTCCGGGGAGTGAGCGGGCGTCAGGCGTCGACCGGCTCGGCGGTCTCGGCCGGGGTGGCGCGGACCGACTCCAGCAGCAGCTGGGCGACGTCGACCACCTTCAGGTGCTCCTTGGCCGCGCCCTCGTTCTTCTTGCCGTTGACCGAGTCGGAGAGCATCACCAGGCAGAACGGGCAGGCGGTGGAGACGATGTCCGGGTTGAGGGACAGCGCCTCGTCCACGCGCTCGGTGTTGATCCGCTTGCCGATCCGCTCCTCCATCCACATCCGCGCGCCGCCCGCGCCGCAGCAGAAGCCGCGCTCCTTGTGGCGGTGCATCTCCTCGTTGCGCAGGCCGGGCACCTTGCCGATGATCTCGCGCGGCGGGGTGTAGACCTTGTTGTGGCGGCCGAGGTAGCACGGGTCGTGGTAGGTGATCAGGCCCTCCACCGGGTTCACCGGCAGCAGCTTGCCCTCGTCGATCAGGTGCTGCAGCAGCTGGGTGTGGTGGATGACCTCGAAGTGCCCGCCGAGCTGCGGGTACTCGTTGGCGATGGTGTTGAAGCAGTGCGGGCAGGTGGCGACGATCCGCTTGGTGGGGGCGTCCTCCAGCGCGGCGTTCAGGGTCTCGACGTTCTGCGCGCCGAGCATCTGGAACAGGAACTCGTTGCCGAGGCGGCGCGGGGAGTCACCGGTGCAGGTCTCCTCCTTGCCGAGGATCGCGAACTTGACGCCCGCGGTGTGCAGCAGCTCGGCGAAGGCCTTGGTGGTCTTCTTCGCCCGGTCCTCCAGGGCGCCGGCGCAGCCGACCCAGTAGAGGTACTCGACCTCGGCGGGGTCGATGTCCTCGCCGATCACCGGCACCTCGATGCCGGTCTCCTTCTTCAGCTCCTTGACCCAGTCGAGGCGCGCCTTGGTGGCCAGGCCCCACGGGTTGCCCTTGTTCTCCAGGTTCTTGAGCATCGTCCCGGCCTCGGTCGGGAAGCTGCTCTCGATCATCACCTGGTAGCGGCGCATGTCGACGATGTGGTCGATGTGCTCGATGTCGACCGGGCACTGCTCGACGCAGGCGCCGCAGGTGGTGCAGGACCACAGCACGTCCGGGTCGATGACGCCGTTCTCCTCGGCGGTGCCGATCAGCGGGCGCTCGGCCTCGGCGAGGGCCTCGGCGGGGACGCCGGCCAGCTGCTCGGCGCTCGCCCTCTCCTCGCCCTCCATGTCCTTGCCGCCACCGGCCAGCAGGTACGGGGCCTTGGCGTAGGCGTGCTCGCGCAGGCTCATGATCAGCAGCTTGGGCGACAGCGGCTTGCCGGTGTTCCAGGCCGGGCACTGCGACTGGCAGCGGCCGCACTCGGTGCAGGTGGAGAAGTCGAGGATGCCCTTCCACGAGAAGTGCTCGACCTGGGAGACGCCGAAGACCGCGTCGTCGGCCGGGTCCTCGAAGTCGATCGGGGCGCCGTTGCTGGTCATCGGACGGAGCGCGCCGAGCGCGACGCCGCCGTCCTCCTCGCGCTTGAAGTAGATGTTGAAGAAGCCCAGGAAGCGGTGCCAGGCGACGCCCATCGACGGGTTGAGGCCGATGGTGATGGCCCACGCGAAGGAGATGCAGATCTTCAGCATCGCGAACAGGTAGACCAGGTTGACCAGCGTGCCGTGCGCGACGCCGTGGAACGCGGCGGCGATCGGGTACGAGACCAGGTAGGTGGCCTCGTAGGAGTCGACGCCCTCCAGGGCGCCCTCCAGGCCGCGCAGCATCATGATGCACAGGCCGATGCCGAGGATCGTGTACTCGACGTAGAACGCCTGCCAGGCGATCGAGCCGGCGAACCGGGACTTGCGGCCGGCCCGCGAGGGCAGGCTGAGCAGCCGGATCACGATCAGGGTGAGGATGCCCAGCGTGGTCAGCGTGCCGATCAGCTCGACGAAGATGTTCCACGGCAGCCAGTGACCGATCACCGGCAGCGCGAACTCGGCGTCGAAGAGCTGCCCGAAGGCGTTCACCAGGGTGAGCACCAGCGAGAAGAAGCCCACCGCGACGAACCAGTGGGCGATGCCGACGATGCCCCAGCGGTTCATCCGGGTGTGGCCGAGGAACTCCTTGGCCACCGTGGCGACCCGCTGGGCGGGCTGTCCGAACCGGGTGGCGTCGGCGGAGCCGGTGCGCACCACCTTGTAGATGTACAACGCCGCACGGGCGGCGAGCGCGGTGCCGATCACGAAGGTGACCAGCGAGATGACGATCGCTGCTAGCTGCATCGGCTCTCCGTCTCCAGCGGCTTTGGTCCTAGTCTCCCGCAGAGTGTACTGGTCGGTAACTTGCAGGGTCGACGGGCCGGACATTACCGCGCGTTAACACCCGTCCAGAAGATGTTCAAGGTATGGCGGCAGTCACTAAGGCCAGACTCACCCTAGCGGCCCAGCCCTCCGCATAAGCGCTCAGTAAAGTTGAGCGACACCGACTCAAAGCTGTTGACGCTTCCCGATCCGTCATGCATCCTTGAGCCCGTACAGCTCAACTTCTCCCCGGAGGTATTCACGATGGCACGCGCGGTCGGCATCGACCTCGGTACGACGAACTCCGTCGTCAGTGTTCTTGAGGGCGGTGAGCCCACGGTCATCACCAACGCCGAGGGCGCTCGGACCACGCCGTCCGTCGTCGCCTTCGCCAAGAACGGCGAAGTCCTGGTCGGCGAGGTCGCCAAGCGTCAGGCGGTCACCAACGTCGACCGCACCATCCGGTCGGTCAAGCGCCACATGGGCACCGACTGGAAGATCGGCATCGACGGCAAGGACTTCACGCCGCAGCAGATCTCCGCCTTCGTCCTGCAGAAGCTCAAGCGGGACGCCGAGTCGTACCTGGGCGAGACGGTCACCGACGCCGTCATCACCGTCCCGGCGTACTTCAACGACTCCGAGCGCCAGGCGACCAAGGAGGCCGGCGAGATCGCGGGCCTGAACGTCCTGCGCATCGTCAACGAGCCGACCGCCGCCGCCCTGGCCTACGGCCTGGACAAGGACGACCAGACCATCCTGGTCTTCGACCTCGGTGGCGGTACGTTCGACGTCTCGCTGCTGGAGATCGGCGACGGCGTGGTCGAGGTCAAGGCCACCAACGGCGACAACCACCTCGGCGGCGACGACTGGGACCAGCGGGTCGTCGACCACCTGGTCAAGGTCTTCCAGGCCGGCCACGGCGTCGACCTGTCCAAGGACAAGATGGCCGTCCAGCGCCTCCGCGAGGCCGCCGAGAAGGCCAAGATCGAGCTGTCCTCGTCCTCCGAGACCTCGATCAACCTGCCCTACATCACGGCGTCCGCCGAGGGCCCGCTGCACCTGGACGAGAAGCTCACCCGCTCCCAGTTCCAGCAGCTGACCGCGGACCTGCTGGACCGCTGCAAGCACCCGTTCCACAACGTCATCAAGGACGCCGGCATCCAGCTGTCCGAGATCGACCACGTGGTCCTGGTCGGCGGCTCGACCCGTATGCCGGCCGTCGCCGAGCTCGTCAAGGAGCTGACCGGCGGCAAGGACGCCAACAAGGGCGTCAACCCGGACGAGGTCGTCGCCATCGGCGCGTCCCTGCAGGCCGGTGTCCTGAAGGGCGAGGTCAAGGACGTCCTGCTGCTCGACGTCACCCCGCTGTCCCTGGGCATCGAGACCAAGGGCGGCATCATGACCAAGCTGATCGAGCGCAACACCACGATCCCGACCAAGCGCTCGGAGATCTTCACCACGGCCGAGGACAACCAGCCGTCCGTGCAGATCCAGGTCTACCAGGGCGAGCGCGAGATCGCGGCGTACAACAAGAAGCTCGGCATGTTCGAGCTGACCGGCCTGCCGCCGGCGCCCCGCGGCCTGCCGCAGATCGAGGTCACCTTCGACATCGACGCCAACGGCATCATGCACGTGGCCGCGAAGGACCTCGGCACCGGCAAGGAGCAGAAGATGACCGTCACCGGCGGCTCCTCGCTGCCGAAGGACGAGGTCAACCGGATGCGCGAGGAGGCCGAGCGGTACGCGGAGGAGGACCACAAGCGCCGCGAGGCCGTGGAGACCCGCAACCAGGGCGAGCAGCTGGTCTACTCCACCGAGAAGTTCATCGCGGACAACTCCGACAAGCTCCCGGCGGACGTCAAGACCGAGGTCGAGACCGCGATCGGCGAGCTCAAGGAGACCCTGAAGGGCGAGGACGTCGCGGCCATCCGCACGGCCACCGAGAAGGTCTCCACCACCGCCCAGAAGCTCGGTGCGGCGCTCTACGCGCAGGCCGACGGCGCGGGCGCGGCGGCCGGCGCGGCCGGTGCCGGCGAGCCGGGCGCCAAGGACGACGACGTGGTGGACGCCGAGATCGTCGATGACGAGAAGCCCAAGGGCGGTGCCGCATGACGGAGAAGCCGCAGGGCGAGCAGCCCGGCGACGACTCCGCCGCCGAGGAGGCCGTGCTCAAGGCTGCCGAGGAGGCCGTCGCGGGCGCCGGCTCGGACGAGCTGGCCACCGCCAAGCGCGAGGCCGGTGAGCGCACCGCCGACCTGCAGCGCTTGCAGGCCGAGTACCAGAACTACCGCAAGCGGGTCGAGCGGGACCGTGCCACGGTCCGGGAGATCGCCGTCTCCAACATCCTGGAGTCGCTGATCCCGGTGCTGGACGACATCGGCCGGGCCCGCGAGCACGGCGAGGTGACGGGCGGCTTCAAGTCCGTCGCCGAGTCCCTGGAGACGGTCGTCGCCAAGCTGGGCCTGCAGCAGTTCGGCAAGGAGGGCGAGCCCTTCGACCCGACGCTGCACGAGGCGCTGATGCACAGCTACTCCTCGGACGTCACCGAGGACACCTGCGTGCAGATCCTCCAGCCCGGGTACCGGATCGGCGAGCGGATCATCCGCCCGGCGATGGTCGCGGTCGCGGAGCCCCAGCCGGGCACCCAGACCACCGGCGAGCCGGACTCCGGCAAGGCTGACGGCGCGTCCGACAGCTGAGTACCATCCGTGCGCTGCGGAGTCGTACGTCGTCCACACGGCGGCGGCTCCGCAGCGCCGTACTACGGCGCCGCAGCACAGCGGCGGGAATCGCAACGGGAGGTGGCGGTAAAAGGCCATGAGCGCTAAGGACTACGTGGAGAAGGACTACTACAAGGTCCTCGGCGTGCCCAAGGACGCCACCGCCGCCGAGATCAAGAAGACGTACCGCAAGCTGGCGCGCGAGTTCCACCCGGACGCCAACAAGGGCGACGCCAAGGCCGAGGAGCGGTTCAAGGACATCTCCGAGGCGTACGACGTGCTCTCCGACGAGAAGCGCCGCAAGGAGTACGACGAGGCGCGCTCGCTGTTCGGCAACGGCGGGTTCCGGCCCGGCGGGGCGGCCGGCGGCGGCTTCGACTTCGGCGACCTGTTCAACGGCGGCGGCGGGGGCGGCGGCGGACTCGGCGACGTGTTCGGCGGCCTGTTCAACCGCGGCGGGCGGCAGACCGCGCAGCCGCGCCGGGGCGCCGACGTGGAGACCGAGGTCACCCTCAACTTCGAGGAGGCCGTGGACGGCGCCACCGTGCCGCTGCGGATGACCTCCCAGGCGGCCTGCCGGGCCTGCGCCGGGACGGGCGCGAAGACCGGCACCACCCCGCGGGTCTGCCCGACCTGCGTCGGCGCGGGCACCGTCAGCCGCGGCCAGGGCGCCTTCGCGCTCTCCGAGCCGTGCCGGGACTGCAAGGGCCGCGGCATGATCGTCGACGACCCGTGCACCGTGTGCCACGGCAGCGGCCGGGCCTCCTCGGCCCGCACCATGCAGGTCCGCATCCCGGCCGGCGTCCAGGACGGCCAGCGGATCCGGCTCAAGGGCAAGGGCGCGCAGGGCGAGCGCGGTGGCCAGAACGGCGACCTGTACGTCAGCGTGCACGTCGACTCGCACCCGGTGTTCGGGCGCAAGGGCGACAACCTGACGGTCACCGTGCCGGTCAGCTTCCCCGAGGCGGCGCTCGGCGGCACCATCGAGGTGCCGACCCTGAACGGTCCGGCCGTGAAGCTCAAGCTGCCCCCGGGCAGCGCCAACGGCCTGACCATGCGGGCCCGCGGCAAGGGCGCCACCCGCAAGGACGGCACCCGCGGCGACCTGCTGGTCACCGTGGAGGTCGCGGTGCCCAAGCACGTCACCGGCGACGCGCTGACCGCACTGGAGCAGTACCGCGAGGCCACCACCTCGGACGACCCGCGTGCCGCCCTGTTCAAGGCGGCGGAGGGAGCGTGAGATCCCGATGAGTCCCCACCCCGACAGTCCCCACGGCGACGGCCGGATCGGCCCCCCCGGCCTCGGCGAGGGCTTGCCCGGCGCCGGCCGCACCCGGCCGACCGGGCCGCCGGCCTACGTGCTGACCGAGGACACCCCCGTCTACGTCATCTCGGTGGCCGCCGAGCTCTCCGGCCTGCACCCGCAGACCCTGCGCCAGTACGACCGGCTCGGCCTGGTCTGCCCCGATCGCACCGCCGGCCGCGGCCGCCGGTACTCGGCGCGCGACATCCAGCAGCTGCGCGAGGTCCAGCGGCTGTCCCAGGACGAGGGCATCAACCTGGCCGGCATCAAGCGGATCATCGAGCTGGAGAACCAGGTCGCCGCCCTGCAGTCCCGGATCGCCGAGCTGGTCGACGCCCTGGACGGCGCCGCCGCCACCCTCCAGCAGCGCGAGGCCGCCGTGCACGCCTCCTACCGCCGCGACCTCGTCCCCTACCAGCAGGTGCAGCAGTCCAGCGCGCTGGTGGTCTGGCGCCCCAAGCGCTGATCGCGTTCGACGCCGTCGACAACCTCCGGCCGTCCGGGGGGTTTCGGCGGCGTCGCCGTGCTGGGAGAGTTTCAGCGTGGCGGCCGATCGAATGCCCGGCGCAAATGGGAATCCGCGGTCGGGCGGTTCTGCCTATGATCCCTACTGATCAACCTGGCTAGCCGTGCACCACCGCCCACGGAGTCAGACGGAGGGGAGAAGTCCATGCGCGCATTCCGGGACTCCACATCGCTCGATCCCGGGCGCAGGTCGCTCTCCGCAGAAGCACATGAGGTGTACCTGTTCATCGTGCGTTCCGGTGGGCGGGTGGACACCACCGCGCACGAGGCTGTTCGGGAGCAGATTGTCGAGCTGCTCGAATTCGGCTTGTTGATCCGCGAATCCGACGACCCGTCAGTCGTGGTGGCGATCGACCCGCGGACGCTCTCGGTCTCGCTCAGCACCGCCTGGCAGCGCGAGGCCGCCCACCTGCTCACCCGCTCCGCCACGCTCTCCGCCGAACTGCAGGACCTCGGCGAGGCGTTCAGCGAGCTGACCGGCACCGGCGAGTCCGGCGGGAAGATCGAGTACGTCCAGGGCCACACCACGATCAACCAGCGGCTGGCGATGCTGGTCGACAACTGCACGCAGGAACTGCTGACCGCGCAGCCCGGCGGCGGGCGGCGGGCCGAGACGGTGCGGGCGGTCGTCGACCGCGACCTCGGGGTGCTCCACCGGGGCGGCACCGCCCGGAGCATCTACCAGCCGAGCGCCCGGTACTCGAGTCCGACGCTGGAGTACGTCGAGACGATGACCGCGGCGGGCAGTCAGATCCGCACCCTGGACGAGCCGTTCAGCATTCTGATCATCATCGACCGGAAGGTCGCGATCATCCCGGGCAGCAAGGACATGACCCAGGCCGCCTTCATCAAGGACCAGGCGGTGATCGCCTACCTCGTGCAGACCTTCGACGCGCTCTGGGAGCGGGCGATCCCGTTCCACGCGAACCGGGAGGTCCCGCCGCAGGTCCTGACCAGCCTGCGCCGGCAGATCATCCGGTCGATGGTGCAGGGCATCGGCCACCGGGTGATCGCCCGCAACCTCGGGCTGAGCGAACGCACCCTGGCCCGGCACATCGCGGAACTCCGCGAGGACTACGGGGTCGACACCCTGTTCCAACTCGGCTGGAAACTGGCGCAGGAAGCCGAGGACGTCGAGAGGCCCGACTCTGACGACCTGTCGGACGGACCCCTCGACTGATCCCGACTACTGCCAGTAGCTGTCCGCGGGGATGACCGTCTGCTGGGCGGCCTTCGGGTCCCAGCCGCTGTCGGCGTTGGCGGTGCCCACACCGGCGAAGAGCGCAGCACCCAGAAGAACGACCGTGGCAATGAGGCGACGCGCATGACGCACGAGAGCACTCCCTCCGATGTAGATCACATCAACCAACTGCGAGTATGACAATCTGACCGAGCATTAATAATGCCCGCATTGCGCGGGATCGCGGAAGGCGACAGGGGCTGTCATCTCCCTGCATGGCAGAGAGATGACATCGGGTGACAGTGGACGGCACCGCCGACGTGCAGCGACGATCAGTGAGCCCAGCACTCGCGTGAGCAGGGTTCGACCGACGGGGGCGCACGCGAGTGGCATGAACTCGGCAAATTAGTTCCGACCGCACCGAATGTCAGCAGCATTCGCAAAACACCACGCTGGCAGGGCCCGCCCCCGCCGACCGATTCTCCCGGAGTCGACATGACTGAGCCTCATCTGCGCAATCACGCGGTCCAGAGCGCCGAAGGACGCCGCGCGCGGGTGTTCCTGGCCGCGCCGCTGATGCGGCTGACCGGGCCCGCCGACAGCGTCGTGACGCTGGCCAGCCGGACCAGGCTGACCACCCTGCGGAGCACGCTGCTGCGCAGCGGCGCCGCGGTCTACAGCGCGCACCACAGCGACGCCTGGACGGTGGCCGGCCGGGTGCCGGAGCCGCGGGTGCCCTCGGACTTCCGGGCGATGCAGAGCGCGGACCTGGTCTTCGCGTACGTCGGCGCCCCGCTGTCGGCGGGCGTCAGCCTGGAGCTCGGCTGGGCCTCGGCGCTGCGCAAGCCGATCGTGCTGCTGGTCGACGAGGCGATCACCCACAACCCGCTGATCGCCACCATCGAGCAGGTCTCCCCCGTGCTGCCGCTGGTCTTCGACGACACCTGGTCGCAGGAGGCGCTGCACCACACCGTGGAGACCGCGCTGGACTGGGCCGGCATGGCGCTCTCGCTGCGCGGCGGCTTCTGGACCGCGCCCGGCGACCAGTTCCCGCGCCCGCGGCAGGAGCCCACCAGCCCGTACGGCTTCTGGTCCCCGGAGATCGCCACCGGCTGACGATCCGTCAGGCCTCGCGCGGCCCCTCGGCTCCCCGCATCTGCCAGCCCAGCTGGAAGAGGGTCTCCGCGTCGTAGAGCTCGCGCAGCCGGGAGATGTGCCCGGCCACGGTGCGTTCGGACAGGCCCAGCCGGGAGGCGATGGCGCGCTGGGTCAGGCCCTGGGCGAGCAGGCGTCCGACCTGGTCGTGGACCGGGACCGCCGGGTCGCCGCCGGACTCGACCGCCCGCCACTGCACCCGCTCGGCCCGCTCCCAGTCCCGTTCGAACGCGGCCACCAGGAACGAGACCACCGCCGGGTCCTCGATGAACGCGGCACTGGTGTTGTCCGCGGACGCCGGGACCACCGCGACCCGGCGGTCGAAGACCAGCAGCCGGCTGAACGGCTCGCCGAGCGTGCGGAACCGGCCGCCCCAGGCGGTCACCTTCGCCGCCCACCGCACCGTCGTCTCGTCCATCCGGGCGGCCGGCTCGTAGATGCTGCGCAGCGTGGCGCCGCGCTCCAGGAAGCGGCGGGTGCGCTCCAGCGACTCGGCCAGCAGGTCCGGCGGACGCGCCCCGCCGGGCTGCATCGCCAGCCCCTCCTCCTGGGTCTCGCTCTCCAACTGCAGGATCCGGTGCCGGATCAGCTCCATCCGGTCGACGTGCCGCACCACGCTGGAGCGGTCCGCCCGGCGCGGGGTGGCGTCGTAGGCGTGGGTGAGGTCCTCCAGCAGCCCGGGCATCTCCTCGGCGCGCAGCAGCATCCGGGTGCCCTCGGCGCGCAGTTCGGCGCTGATCCGCTCGCTCACCGAGCGCGGGTTGACCGCGGTCAGCGACTGGTCCGCGCTGTGGTGCACCAGCAGTCCGAGTTCCAGCAGCCGCAGGACGCCCGCCGAGTCCTGCTCCACCGCCTCACGGAACATCACCCGGCCGCCCTGGTCCAGGATCTGCTGGTACAGCCGCCGTTCCGCCTCGGTCGGCAGCGCGGTGCCGTTCGGCTCGCCCACTGGTCGCTCTTCCTCTCTGCCGCCCCCGCTCATCGCGCACCGTCCCTCATCAGCCAGCCGAGCTGGAACTGCGTCTCGGCATCGTAGAGCTCGCGCAGCCGGGAGATGTGCGCGGCCACGGTGCGTTCGGAGAGGCCGAGGCGGGTGGCGATGGCGCGCTGGGTGTGGCCGGCGGTGAGCAGGCGGGCGAGCTCGGCGGGGACGCCGACGGTGCGGCCGGCCAGGGCGTGCCAGTTGACGGGTCGGGCGCGGCGCCAGTCGCGTTCGAAGCGCTCGACGAGGAGGCCGACCACGGCCGGGTCCTCCACGATGGCGGCGCTCTTCTCGTCGGCGCTGGCCGGCATGATCGCGATCTTGCGGTCGAAGATCAGCAGGCGCTGGTAGGGCTCGTCCAGCACCCGGATCCGCTCGCCGCAGGCGGTCCTCGCGGCGGCGTACTCGACGGTCGGCGGGTCGTCGAGGGCGCCGGGCTGGTAGAGGGTGCGCAGGCTGATGCCGGCCGCCAGGAAGCGGCGGTCGCGTTCCAGGGCCTGTGCCATGAAGGCGGGCAGGCGGGCGCCGCCGGGCTGGGCGGCCAGCGTCTCCTCGCGCATCTCCGACTCGATCTGCAGGATCCGGTGCCGGATCTGCTCGACGGCGGTCACGTGCTGGACGGCGCTGGTCCGGTCGGCCCGGTTCGCGGTGGCCTCGTACGCGTGGGTGAGCTCCTCGAGTTGACCGGCCGTCCGTTCGGCCTGGACCAGCAGCCCGGTGGCCCGGGAGCGCAGCTCCACCTTGATGCGCTCGCCGGCCGAGCGGGGGTCGACGGCGCTCAGCGACTGGTCGAGTCCTTGGTGGACCAGCAGCCCGAGCTCGATCAGCCGGAGCACGCCGTCGGGGTCCTGCTCCATCGCCTCCCGGAACATCACCCGGCCGCCCTGGTCCAGGATGTCGCGGTACAGCTGCCGTTCGGCCTCGCTCGGCAGGGGGTCAGTCACGTCGGCCTCCGCGCATCAGCCAGCCGAGCTGGAACAGGGTCTGGGCGCCGTAGCGGTCGCGCAGCCGGGAGATGTGGCCGGCGACGGTCCGTTCGGAGAGACCGAGGCGGGTGGCGATGCCGCGCTGGGTGAGGCCGGCGGCGAGGAGGCGGCCGACCCGGTCGGAGACGGTGCGGGTGAGGGTGCGGCCGTCCAGGTCGCGCCAGCGGACGTGGTCGGCGCGGGCCCAGTCGCGTTCGAAGACGGAGACCAGGAAGGCGACCGCGGCGGGGTCCTCGACGAAGGCGGCGCGGCTGTGGTCGTCGGCGGCGGGGATGACGGCGATCCGGCGGTCGACGACGATCACCCGCAGGAACGGCTCGTCGAGGACCCGGATCTGCGCGCCGCGGTCGGTCATCGCGGCGGCGTGGTTGACGGCGCTCTCCTCGGTGAGCGCCACCGGCTGGTAGAGGGTGCGCATGGTGCCGCCCCGGCGGAGCAGCAACTGGTCCTGGGTGAGGGCGAGTTCGAGGACGGCGGCGGGGCGCAGGCCGGGCTGGGCGGTGAGCAGTTCGAGCCGGCACTCGGAGACCAGCTGGGCGATCCGCAGCCGGATCGCCTCCTGGCCGTCGACGTACGTGGCCTGCCGGGCCTGCTCGGCGGGGCGCGGGACGGCGTCGTAGGCGCGGGTGAGCGGGTCGAGTTCGCCGGGCAGGCGCTCGGCGTGCAGCAGCAGCCGGGTCGCCTCGGCGCGCATGTCGGCGCTGACCCGCTCGGCGACGGTGCGCGGGCTGATCGCGACGTAGTAGCCGTCGATGTGGTTGGGCAGCACCAGGCCGATCGCCACCAGCTGGTCGAGCAGGGCCTGTTGGTGGCCCGGTCCGGTGGCCGGGTCGAGCACCGGCGGGTCGGTGAGCGGGATGCGGCCGCCGGCGGCGAGCACGGCGAGGTACAGGCGGGTGGCGGCGTCCTCGGGCAGCCCGGCGCCCGGTTCGCCCTTCGGGTGGTCCGCAGCCACGTCGAGCACTCCTGCCGTGTTCCTCCGTTTGCGGATCATGATCCCAGGAGGCCCGGCCGGCTCGACGGCGGGAGCCCCGTGGACGGGCGCGTCCTCCGGGCCGGGCACCTGAGCGCCCGGGACCCGGAGGACCCGCTCGTGTCACGCCAATCGTCAGACGCTTTCGGCGAGGCGGAGCAGCAACGCCTCACCGACTCCGGACACGGGGGCCATCACCACACATGGCGTCCCGACCGGCGCTCTTCCCCCCGGCTGCGCAGGTGCGAACGCACCTGTCGTACCCACGCGAAGAGCAAGCCGTCGACTCGGGCTGCGGCGGCCCGGGACGACTTGGCGTGACTACACCCTCACAGCGTGACGAACGCCGAACAAGTGGTCTCCGGCTGCAGGTTCCTGCACTTGCGGGAACCTGCAACAAATCACCCGGACAAGTGTCCGAAAACCCGGAATCAAGCTATTCCCCCCTCCCCCGAACGGTCATTCGGCACAGGGCCCCACTCGCCGCGTGCGCGAGCGTCCGAGCAGGCCGGAGCGTCACGGCCGCCGCGGAAAATTCCGAATTCCTTCGCAGAACCCGCCGATCCGGAGGGCTCAACCCCGTTACACCGCAGGGGGTTTGCCTCATCCGCCGACCGCGCGCGGCATTTGCGTGCGCCGACATATTCCCGCACGGCATGGGTCCCTATGGTGCCCTACAGCAGGCGCCCGGCGCGCAAGCCCGCGAAGGTCCGCGCGGCCGCCACCGCCCAGGCCGAGAAGAGCAGCAGGTAAAGCGCCCCGGCGAGGGCCGTGAATCCGCCGAAACCGGTGTGCCGGGCGAGGCCCGCGGTGCCGGTCACCAGGGTGCCGACCGGGAAGGTGAACGCCCACCAGGTCATCGCGAACGGCATCTCGGCCCGCAGCGCCCGCAGGTTGGCGGCCAGCGCCACCACCAGCCACAGCAGCGCGAAACCGAGCACCGCCACCCCGTACGCCACCGCCGCCTGCCGGGCGAACTCCGCGCCCTGCGCCCCGGCGCCGGGCAGCGCCAGCGGGACGGCGTCGGCGAACTGGTTGACCGCGGTGGTGGACTGGCCGAGCGGGCCGAGCACCAGGAACAGCGACGGGGTGAGCACCAGCGCGGGCAGCTTGCTGTGCAGCAGCCCGCCGAGCACCACCGGCAGCATCAGCAGGGTGGCCAGCGCGCTGGCGCCGAACATCGCCAGACAGCCGTACAGCAGCGCCACCCGGGCCGCCCCCTCCGGCAGGTGCGGCACCAGCGCCGGACCGAGCGCGGCGGCCACCATCGGGGCCACCACCGGCAGCAGCCAGGTCGGGTTGGCCTCCAGTGCGGAGAGCCGGTGCCGGGTGATCATCAGGTACGGCAGCACCACCGCGACGGCCAGCGCGTACAGCGTCCCGGTGCTCCACAGCAGCGCGTCCAGGGCCAGCGCCGGGCCGGCGCCGATCACCGGGCCGCCGACCGCGAGCGCCCCGTAGCCGACCGCGAGCAGGGCCATCGGCGGGCAGCCGTAGAACACCGCGGCGGACGGGTCCTCCAGCAGCGTGTGCCGGGCCTGCTCGCGGTGCCGCACCAGGTGGACGGCGCGGGAGGCCAGCAGCAACACGAGCAGCAGCAGCGACAGCGTCCACACCGCCTCGGCCAGCGCGACCCGGCCCGGCACCTCGATCGGCAGCGCGGCGGCGGCGTTCCCGGTGATCGCGGTGCCCATCACCGCGGCGTACCAGTTGGGGCCGAGCCGGGCGAGGTCGAGGGTGCGTAGACGGCTGTCGGCCGCGAGGAGTGTTGCCATGGCTCCACCGTCACCCGCGCGAGGGGGCGGCGGTAGCGAGCGCTCCGCTATGAGGACATAGCCTGGGCCTATGGCTCTCTCCCCGCACGTCCCGGACCTCGGCGCCCTGGAGCTGCTGCTCACGGTGGCCCGGCTGGGCAGCGTCGGCCGCGCGGCGGCCGAACTGGGGGTCAGTCAGCCCGCCGCCAGCGCCCGGATCAAGAGCATGGAACGGCAGATCGGCGTGGCACTGCTGGAGCGCTCCCCGCGCGGCTCCCGCCCCACCGAGGCGGGCCGGCTGGTGGTCGAGTGGGCGCGGCAGGTGGTGGAGGCCGCCCAGGCGCTGGACGCCGGCATCGACGCGCTGCGCGAGCGCCGGGACGCCCGGCTGCGGGTGGTGGCCAGCCTGACCGTGGCCGAGTACCTGATGCCCGGCTGGCTGCTCGCGCTGAACGCCGCCAGCCCCGGTACCGCGGTCACCCTGCGCACCGCCAACTCGGCGGACGTCGCCTCCCAGGTGCTGGCCGGCGAGGCCGACCTCGGCTTCGTCGAGGGCACCAGCACCCCGCCGGGTCTGGCCGGCGCGGTGGTCGCCGCGGACAGCCTGGTGGTGGTGGTCTCCCCCGACCACCGCTGGGCCCGCCGCCGCGCCCCGGTCACCGGCGCCGAACTGGCGGCCACCCCGCTGGTGCTGCGCGAGGTCGGCTCGGGCACCCGCGAGGTGCTGGAGGAGGCGCTCGCCCCGTACGGCGGGGCGGCGCCGCCGCGCCTGGAGCTGGCGTCCTCGACCGCGCTCAAGGCGGCGGCGATGACGGGCGCCGGTCCGGTCTGCCTGAGCGAGCTGGCGGTGATCGAGGAGCTGGCCACCCGCCGCCTGGTGGCGGTGCCGCTGGCAGCCGACCTCGACCTGCACCGACCGCTGCGCGCGGTCTGGCCGGCCGGCCAGCGCCCGGCCGGACCGGCCCGCCAGCTGCTGGGCCTGACCCGGGCCCTGCAGCGTCCCGGCACCGCCCCGCGGAGCCCTTCGCACGATGTTCGCACCGAGTCCATGAAAACTTGAGCGGAATAGACTCAACTTAGTGCATGCTGTATTCAGCAGACTTGGAAGGACCTGAGCCGAGAGGGGTATGCCCGCAGTGGACGCCAGTAAGTTCACCAGCAAGACGCAGGAGGCGTTGTCCTCCGCCATCCGGCAGGCCAGCGCCGCGGGGAACCCGGACGTCAAGCCGGTGCACATCCTGCTGGCCCTGCTCGACCAGCCGGAGGGCCTGGCCCGGCCGCTGCTGGAGGCGGTCGGGGCGGACGCCGCGAAGGTCACCGCCGCCGCCCGCCAGCAGGCCGCCGCGCTGCCCGCCGCCCAGGGGTCGACGGTCGCCGCCCCGCAGCTCGCCCGGGACACCCTGGCGGTGCTGGAGGAGGCCGGCAAGCGCGCCGCGGACCTGGACGACCAGTACGTCTCCACCGAGCACCTGCTGGTCGGCCTGGCCGCCGAGGGCGGCCGGACCGCCGAGCTGCTCAAGGACCAGGGCGCCACCCCGAAGGCGCTGCTGGCCGCGTTCAAGGACGTCCGGGGCAGCGCCCGGGTCACCTCGCCGGACCCGGAGGGCACCTACAAGGCGCTGGAGAAGTACGGCTCCGACCTGACCCAGGCCGCCCGGGACGGCAAGCTCGACCCGGTGATCGGCCGCGACCAGGAGATCCGCCGGGTGGTGCAGGTGCTCTCCCGGCGCACCAAGAACAACCCGGTGCTGATCGGCGAGCCCGGCGTCGGCAAGACCGCCGTGGTGGAGGGCCTAGCCCAGCGCATCGTCGCGGGCGACGTGCCCGAGTCGCTGCGCGGCAAGCGCCTGGTCGCGCTGGACCTGGCGGCGATGGTCGCGGGCGCGAAGTTCCGCGGCGAGTTCGAGGAGCGGCTGAAGGCCGTCCTGAACGACATCAAGGCCTCCGACGGCCAGGTGATCACCTTCATCGACGAGCTGCACACCATGGTCGGCGCGGGCGCCGGCGGCGACTCCGCGATGGACGCGGGCAACATGCTCAAGCCGATGCTGGCCCGCGGCGAGCTGCGCATGGTCGGCGCCACCACGCTGGACGAGTACCGCGAGCGGATCGAGAAGGACCCGGCGCTGGAGCGCCGCTTCCAGCAGGTGCTGGTCGGCGAGCCCAGCGTCGAGGACACCATCGCCATCCTGCGCGGCCTCAAGGGCCGGTACGAGGCGCACCACAAGGTGGAGATCACCGACGCCGCGCTGGTCGCCGCCGCGACGCTCTCCAACCGGTACATCACCTCCCGCTTCCTGCCCGACAAGGCGATCGACCTGGTCGACGAGGCGGCCTCCCGGCTGCGGATGGAGATCGACTCCTCGCCCGTCGAGATCGACGAGCTGCAGCGCGTGGTCGACCGGCTGCGGATGGAGGAGCTGGCGCTGGACAAGGAGTCCGACCCGGCCTCGGTCGAGCGGCTCGGCAAGCTGCGCCGCGATCTCGCCGACAAGCAGGAGCAGTTGAGCACCCTCAACGCCCGCTGGGAGCAGGAGAAGAAGTCGCTGAACCGGGTCGGCGAGCTCAAGGAGCGCCTGGACGACCTGCGCGGCGCCCTCGACCGGGCCCAGCGGGACGGCGACTTCGAGCGCGCCTCCAAGCTGATGTACGCCGAGATCCCGTCCGCCGAGCGGGAGTTGGCCGAGGCGCAGGACCGCGCCGCGGACCAGCCGACCGCCACCATGGTCAAGGAGCAGGTCGGCCCGGACGACGTGGCCGACGTGGTCGCCTCCTGGACGGGCATCCCGGCCGGCCGCCTGCTGGAGGGCGAGAGCGCCAAACTCCTGCGCATGGAGGACGAGTTGGGCCGCCGCCTGATCGGCCAGCGGCAGGCCGTGCAGGCCGTGTCGGACGCGGTGCGCCGCACCCGCTCCGGCATCGCCGACCCGGACCGCCCGACCGGCTCGTTCCTCTTCCTCGGCCCCACCGGCGTCGGCAAGACCGAACTCGCCAAGGCGCTCGCGGACTTCCTGTTCGACGACGAGCGGGCGATGGTCCGGATCGACATGAGCGAGTACGGCGAGAAGCACTCGGTCTCCCGCCTGGTCGGCGCCCCGCCCGGGTACGTCGGCTACGAGGAGGGCGGCCAGCTCACCGAGGCGGTCCGCCGCCGGCCGTACAGCGTGGTGCTGCTGGACGAGGTGGAGAAGGCCCACCCCGAGGTGTTCGACGTGCTGCTCCAGGTGCTGGACGACGGCCGGCTCACCGACGGCCAGGGCCGCACCGTGGACTTCCGCAACGCGATCCTGATCCTCACCTCCAACCTGGGCTCGCAGTACCTGGTCGACCAGACCACGCCGGAGGAGCGCAAGAAGGAGCTGGTGCTGGAGACGGTCCGCTCCGCCTTCAAGCCGGAGTTCCTCAACCGGCTGGACGACATCGTGGTCTTCGACCCGCTGGGCACCGAGGAGCTCAGCCGGATCGTCGACCTGCAGGTCGACGCGCTCGCCCGCCGCCTGCACGAGCGCCGGCTCACCCTGGAGGTCACCCCCGCCGCCCGGGACTGGCTCGCCCTCACCGGCTACGACCCGGCGTACGGCGCCCGGCCGCTGCGCCGGCTGGTGCAGTCCGCGATCGGCGACCAGCTGGCCAAGGAGATCCTGTCCGGCCGGGTGCACGACGGCGACACCGTCCTGGTCGACCGGGACGAGGCCCACGACCGGCTCACGGTCGGTCCGAAGCCCTCGCTGCTCAAGTGATCCGGTGACCCTGCGGGCCCGCCGGAACACCCTCCGGCGGGCCCGCGGCCACGGGCCGGTGGTCTCTGTGCCGAGCGGCCCGAATGAGGCAGGATGGACCTATGAGAAGGGCGGCGCGCCGTGTCGGCCGCCCTTGTGCACCTCGAAAGGGACACCCCCGTGAGCATCGACCCGTCGTCCATCCCGTCCTTCGGCATGCCGCAGCCGCCGCAGGGCGGTGGCCAGCCCGGTGGCGCTCCGGCCGGACCGCCCCCGGTGATCATCCCGGACCAGAACCTGGTCGCCCAGCTGCTCGACCAGATGCAGCTCAAGCACGTCGTCGACGAGGAGGGCGACCTCACCGCCCCCTGGCAGGGCTTCCGCGTGTACTACATGTTCCGCGGCGACCAGAAGGAGCTGTTCGCGGTCCGCGCGTTCTACGACCGCGCCTACCCGCTCGAGAAGAAGGGCGAGATCCTCGACCTGATCGACGAGTGGAACCGCGAGACCCTCTGGCCGAAGGTCTACACCCACACCCACGAGGACGGCGTGGTCCGGCTGATCGGCGAGTCCCAGATGATCGTCGGCAACGGCGTCAGCCTGGAGTACTTCGTCGGCACCACCGCCAACTGGACCCAGGCCTCGGTCGGGTTCGAGCAGTGGATGGTCGAGCGCCTCGGCCTGCAGGACGAGATCGAGGACAAGGACACCGACGGCGACGAGGGCCCCACCAACGAGGCCTGAGCCTCCCCCGCGACCCCCTACGGGCCCGGCACCGCGACCTCGCGGCGCCGGGCCCGTCGGCGTTCCCCGCTACGCCGAAATCCGTGTGTACACCGGGGAATCGGGCGTGCGAGAATCCGTCCGCCGTCGGACCTGTGTACGAATTCACGACGGCGTGACTCTCATGTCCAGGGGGAACACCATCAAGACCCGGATCGCGGCGCTCCTCGGCTCCGCGCTGCTCGGCACGGCCGTACTCCCGGCCCTCGGCCCTGCCAGCGCCCTCGCCGACGCCGCCACCCTCTACGTCAACAACGCCGCCGGAGCGCACTGCACCGACTCCGGCACCGGCACCCAGGCAGCCCCGTTCTGCCACATCAAGGCGGCGGCCGCCGTCGTCCAGCCCGGCCAGACCGTGCAGGTCCTCGCCGGCGAGTACGACGAGGGCGGACTGACCGTCACTGCCGCCGGCACCGCCCAGGCGCCGATCACGTTCAGCGGCCCCGACCTGGGCGACTACCAGACCAACAGCACCGTGGTCATCACCAACACCTCGGTTCCCAGCGCGGACGGGCTCACCGTCAAGGGCCAGCACCTGCGCTTCAAGAACCTGTCCGTCAACCCGACCGGCAGCGGCCAGGCCGTGGTGGCGAACGGCGCCGAGGACGTCTCCTTCCGCACCGTGACGGCGTTCATGGGCGGCATCAGGATCACCAACCAGTCGAAGAACGTGTCCTTCGGCCAGTCCCAGAGCAGCTACCCCAAGGGTGCGAGCGTCGTGGTCGACGGCGGCTCCACCGGCACGGTCCTGGCCTCGCTGTCGATCTTCGCGCAGAGCATGGTCGACCCGACCGGGTTCCGGATCTCCGACGCACCGTCGACGACCATCGTCAACAACACCATCCACGCCACCTGCGGCACCGCCATGCAGATCCAGAACGGGTCGACCGGCGCCACGGTGGAGAACAACCTGGTGACGACGATCGGTGGGAACGACCAGGCGTGTCCGGCCGGGTCGCCGGCCCTGGGGCTGTCGGTCGCCGCGGACTCGGTGTCCGGCACCAAGGCCGACTACAACACGCTCGCGCCGAACAGCAGCTTCCCGGTCTACGACTGGGCCGGCACGGCGTACGCCACCCAGGCGGCCTTCACCGCGGCGACCGGCCAGGGCGCGCACGACTACGTCACCAACTACGAGCAGTTGTGGCAGTACCACCCCGGCCAGTCGCGCTCCCCGCTCGTCGACTCCGCCGACGAGAACGTCCCCGGCATCCTGCCCGTCGACGCCTACGGCCGACCGGCGGTGGACGACCCGGTGGTCACGAACACCGGCACCGGCACCGGCACGCGTGACCGCGGCGCCGCCGAGTTCGAGGACTTCGGCAGCCTGTTCAGCCCGGCCGGGCCGACCCGGCTGCTGGACACCCGCGCCGCGATCGGCGTCCCGGCCGCGAAGCCCGTCGCCGCCCGCGGCACCGTCGACCTCCAGGTGGCCGGCGTCGCGGGCATCCCGGCCGGGATCACCGCGGTCACGCTGAACGTCACGGTCACCGAGCCCGGCACCGACGGCCACCTGACGGTGTATCCGCACGGCGACGAGATGCCGACCGCGTCCAACCTCAACTGGACAGCCGGCACCACGATTCCGAACCTGGTGACCGTCCCGGTCAAGGACGGCAAGGTCTCCTTCTACAACGCCTCCGACGCCACCGTGCACGTCGTCGCCGACCTCGCCGGGTACTACAGCAGCAAGGGCAGCACCTTCAATCCGGCCGGCCCGACCCGCCTGCTGGACACCCGCGCGCCCATCGGCGTCCCCACCGCCAAGGCCGTCGCCCCCCGCGGCACCGTCGACCTCCAGGTCGCCGGCGTCGCAGGCGTCCCGGCCGGTGTCACCGCGATCACCCTGAACGTGACGGTCACCGAGCCCGGCACCCCCGGCCACCTGACGGTGTATCCGCACGGCCAGGCCGCCCCCAACGCCTCCAACCTCAACTGGACCGCCGGGCAGACCATCCCCAACCTGGTGACCGTCCCAGTCAAGGACGGCAAGGTGTCGTTCTACAACGCCTCCGACGCCACCGTGCAGGTGATCGCCGACCTGGCGGGCTACTACACCACCACCGGCGACATCAGCTTCCGCCCCGACGGCCCGTGGCGGATCATGGACACCCGCGTCGAGCAGCGGGGCAGCACGCCCCGCGACGCCGGGCCGATCGCGCCGCGCGGAACCCTGGAGCTCCCGCTCGAAGGCCCGTTCACCGACGGCGCCATCGTCCTGAACGTGACGGTCACCGAGCCGGGCACCGACGGCCACCTGACCGTCTACCCGCACGGCCAGGCCGCCCCCAACGCCTCCAACCTCAACTGGACCGCCGGGCAGACCATCGCCAACCAGGTCGTGGTCCCGGTCAAGGACGGCAGGATCTCCTTCTACAACGCCTCCGACAGCACGATTCACCTGGTGGTCGACCAGTTCGGTTACTACGGGCACTGATCAGCACCACCCCGACGGGCCCGGCACCGCGACACCCGCGGAGCCGGGCCCGTCGGCGTTCCCGCCCCCGCGCCGATGGGCGTCGCACCTGCGTGCGAGAATCCGTCCGCCGTCGGCCCTGTGTGCGACTTCCCGGCGGCCTGACCCATCGCAAGCCCGTGGGAGCACCCCATCAGAACCCGGATCGCGGCGTTCATCGGCTCCGCGCTGCTCGGCACGGCCGTACTCCCGGCCCTCGGCCCTGCCAGCGCCCTCGCCGACGCCACCACCCTCTACGTCAACAACAGCGGCGGCTGCAGCAACGACGGCCCCGGCAGCGCGGCGGTGCCGCTCTGCAGCATTCAGGCGGCGGCGAACGCCGTCCAGCCGGGCCAGACCGTGCAGATCGCGGCCGGCGACTACGTCGAACCCGCGCTGGTCGTCACCCACTCGGGCACGGCCGCAGCGCCGATCACCTTCCGCGGACCGGCCTCCAATGCCCTCTCGCTCGACGACCGTGTCGTCATCCGCAACGGCGGTGCCACCGAGGCCGACGGCCTGACCGTCAAGGGCGCCCACCTGCGCTTCGAGGACCTGAACCTCAACCCGGTCGGCGGCGGCCAGGCCGTGGTGGTCGACGGGGCCGAGGACGTCCGCTTCCGGGCGGTCGCCCCGTACACCGGCGGGGTGCGGATCACCAACCACTCGAAGGACGTCGCCTTCGGCCAGGCGCAGCTCAGCTACCCCAAGGGTGCCGCCGTCGTGGTCGACGGCGGCTCCACCGGGACGGTGCTGGCCTCGCTGGACATCCTGGCCCAGAGCGGGCTCGACCCGACCGGCATCCGGATCTCGGGCGCCCCGTCGACGACCGTCGTCAACAACACCGTCCAGGCGCCCTGCGGCGCCGCGGTGCAGCTCCAGAACGGGTCGACCGGCGCGACGGTGGAGAACAACGCCACCGGGACGGCCAACCTGGACGAGGGCCAGCCGTGCCCGGCCGGGTCCGCGCCCGTCGGCCTGACGGTCGACGCGGGCTCGGTGTCCGGCACCAAGGCCGACTACAACACCCTCTCGCCGAAGGGCGGTGCCCCGGCCTACACCTGGACCGGCACGGCGTACGCCACCCAGGCGGCCTTCACCGCGGCGACCGGGCAGGGCACCCACGACTACGTCACCGACTGGGCGGCGCTCTGGCAGTACCACCCCGGCCAGTCGCGCTCCCCGATCGTCGACTCCGCGGACGAGAGCGTGCCCGGCATGCTGCCCGGCGACGCCCGTGGCTATGCCGCGACGGACGACCCGGTGGTGCCGAACACCGGGACCGGCACCGGCACCCGCGACCGCGGCGCCCGGGAGTTCCAGGACTTCGGCAGCCTCTTCACCCCGGCCGGCCCGACCCGCCTGCTGGACACCCGCGCGCCCATCGGCGTCCCCACCGCCGAGCCGGTCGCCCCGCGCGGCACCGTCGACCTCCAGGTGGCCGGCGTCGCGGGCATCCCGGCCGGCGTCACCGCCGTGACCCTGAACGTCACCGTCACCGAGCCGGGCACCCCCGGCCACCTGACGGTGTATCCGCACGGCGACGAGATGCCGACCGCGTCCAACCTCAACTGGACCGCCGGACAGACCATCCCCAACCTGGTCACCGTCCCGGTCAAGGACGGCAAGGTCTCCTTCTACAACGCCTCCGACGCCACCGTCCAGGTCATCGCCGACCTGGCCGGCTACTACAGCGCCAAGGGCAGCACCTTCAACCCGGCCGGCCCGACCCGGCTGCTGGACACCCGCGCCCCGATCGGCGTAGCGACCGCCAAGGCCGTCGCCCCGCGCGGCACCGTCGACCTCCAGGTCACCGGCGTCGCAGGCATCCCGGCCGGTGCCACCGCGATCACCCTGAATGTGACGGTCACCGAGCCCGGCACCGACGGCCACCTGACGGTGTACCCGCACGGCCAGAGCGCGCCCAACGCCTCCAACCTCAACTGGACCACCGGGCAGACCATCCCCAACCTGGTCACCGTCCCGGTCAAGGACGGCAAGGTCTCCTTCTACAACGCCTCCGACGCCACCGTGCACGTCATCGCCGACCTCGCCGGCTACTACACCACCGGCGGCGACATCACCTACCGCCCGATCGGCCCGACCCGGGTGATGGACACCCGGACCAACTCCTGGGACGGCAACGGCATGCGCCCGGCCGCACCGGTCGCACCCCGCAGCAACCTGGAGCTCTACCTGGAGGGCCCGTTCATCGACGGCGCCGTGGTCCTGAACGTCACCGTCACCGAGCCCGGCACCGACGGCCACCTGACGGTGTACCCGCACGGCGACCCGCTCCCGACGGCGTCCAACCTGAACTGGCGGGCCGGACAGACCATCGCCAACCAGGTCGTGGTCCCGGTCAAGGACGGCATGATCACCTTCTACAACGCCTCCGACAGCACCGTGCACGTGGTGGTCGACCAGTTCGGCTACTACCAGCACTGAGCAGCCCCACCCCGAAGGCCCGGCCCACCCGCCGGGCCTTCGGCGTTCCCCTGCGGTCCTTGTCCCCCGCCCCGCCCGCAGCGGATGATGATCCCCGACCACCAGCCACAGGGGAGCCGACGATGACCGCCAGGCCGCTGCTGAACCGCCGACTCGAGGGCCTCGGGACGACGATCTTCGCCGAGATGTCGGCGCTGGCCACCGCCACCGGCTCGATCAACCTAGGGCAGGGGTTCCCGGACACCGACGGGCCCGAGGAGGTCCGGGAGGCCGCCGTCCGGGCGCTGCGGGAGGGCCACGGCAACCAGTACCCGCCGGGGCCGGGCATCCCCGAGCTGCGGGCCGCGATCGCCGAGCACCAGCAGCGCTTCTACGGCCTGGAGTACGACCCTGACACCGAGGTGTTGGTCACCGCGGGCGCCACCGAGGCGATCGCCGCCGCGCTGCTGGCGCTGCTGGAGCCCGGCGACGAGGTGATCGCCTTCGAGCCGTTCTACGACTCGTACGCCGCCTGCATCGCGATGGCCGGCGCGGTCCGCGTCCCGCTGACGCTGCGTCAACCCGACTTCCGCCCCGACCTGGACGAGCTGCGCGCCCTGATCACCCCGCGCACCCGGCTGCTGCTGGTCAACACCCCGCACAACCCGACCGGCACCGTGCTGACCGCCGAGGAACTCGCCACGATCGCCGAACTCGCCGTCGAGCACGACCTGTTGGTGATCACCGACGAGGTCTACGAGCACCTGGTCTTCGCCGGCGCCCACCACCCGCTGGCCGCCCTCCCGGGCATGCGCGAGCGCACGGTCGCCATCTCCTCGGCGGGCAAGACCTTCTCCTTCACCGGATGGAAGGTCGGCTGGGTCACCGCCTCCCCCGCGCTGGTCGCCGCCGTCCGCACCGCCAAGCAGTACCTCACCTACGTCAGCGCCGGCCCGTTCCAGTACGCCGTCGCCGAGGCCCTGCGCCTGCCCGACACGTACTACGCCGACTTCCGCGCGGACCTGCGCCGCAAGCGCGACCTGCTCACCGCGGGCCTCGCCTCGGCCGGGTTCCGGGTCTTCGAGCCGCAGGGCACGTACTTCATCACCACCGACATCACGCCCCTCGGCGAGAAGGACGGCCTCGAGTTCTGCCGCGCCCTCCCCGAACGCTGCGGCGTGGTCGCCATCCCCAACTCCGTCTTCTACGACGACCCCGAGGCCGGCCGAAGCCTGGTGCGCTTCGCCTTCTGCAAGACCGAGACGGTCCTCGCCGAGGCCGTCACCCGCCTGAGCAGCCTCTGACGGCGGGTCAGGGCCAGTGCTCGGCGACCCAGGCCGGCATCGGGGCCTCCGGGTCGGGCGGTACGGGCGGGTCCGACCGGTCCCCGTAGAAGTAGTCGAACAGGTCCCGCAGGTAGCCGTACAGATGCGCGCCGTCGGTGAAGGCGACACCGGTCAGTGAGGCCCACTCCGCCACGTCGCAGGGCCGTTCCCGCAGCAGGTACTCGAGTGCTTCCCGCAGATGCCGGGAGAACGCCGACGACCGCTGCAGCGCGTTCGGGCGGACCCGGTCGACGTCGTCGATGAACTCGACGCCCAGCGAGATCCGGAAGAGGGTCCCGATCGACTCGTCCGCGGCGAAGTGCGGGATGCTCGATCGGAGGAAGCTCACTGCGGGGCCAGCGGCATCGCGTCGAAGCCGTCGAAGAGGTACGCGTAGACCTGGGCCAGATAGACCGTCAGCTCCTGCTGGTCCGGGAAACCCACGTAGGTCAGGCCGTACCAGTGCTGCGGGGTGAGCGGACGGTTCTGCACCAGGTGGAGCAGTCCGGCCCGGACGGTCTCGCGGTAGTCCGGCCACGCGGTGTCGAAGGTCTGCTTGAGCATGCCGAGGTCGTCGACCGCCTCGACGCCGAGCAGGCCGGCGCAGAAGTGCACGAACCGCCGGTCGACACCGGGCACGTCGAGTCCCAGGTCGGCGAGCGGCACGGTGGTCGGGTCGACCGGGCCGCCGGGGTAGGGGTAAAGCGTGGTGTTCCACAGGTCGTCGGCGTCCTGCGGCCCGGCCGGGCCCGTGCCGTCGGCGGGACGGTAGACGCCGTACAGCAGTCCGGAGAGCTGGAAGTCGGCGTAGACGTAGTTGAGCTCGCCGTTCGGCAGGTAGGGCTGACGCGAGTCGATGGCGATCGCGGTGGCCTTGCCGGCTCGCTCACCGGCAGGGCCGTAGACCGATTCGAAGGACAGGATCGGCGCCAGGTCGCGGTGCTCCAGCGCGGCGGCCCGCAGGGCGTCCTCCGCCTGCACGAACGCCTCCTCGGTGTCGAAGCGGCTGGCCCACGGGCCGGTGCGGGGCGGGAGTTCATCGCGCAGTGGCATACCAGGTGCTCCATTCCTCAGCAGTCGGGGTCCAGCGCCGGACGGCGGGCCCGGTCAACGCCATTCCGTCCAGAACCGGTCGTCGTCCGAGGGCGGCGGACGGTCCGGGTCGGGGGCGACCGGCGGGTCGGACCGGACCCCGTAGAAGTAGTCGTACACGTCCTGCAGGAATCCGTAGAGCTCGTTCTCGGTGAAGAACTGGAATCCGGTGAGCCCCAGCCAGTCCCTGGTGGAAGCGGGCCGCTGCTCCAGCAGGTATTCCAGGCTTTCGCGGAGACGGCCGGCGAATTCGCTGCCGTCGGTGGCGAACGGCTTGAATTCGCCGATCTCGTCCACCGTGTCGATCCGGAAGCAGGACCCGTAGAACCGGCGGAGCCGCTCGTCGTCCGACCAGCCCGGGACCTCCCGGAAGCTCCAGCGCAGCGGTGGAACCGGCACCGTGCGGCCCTCCTTCGATGTTCACCGTCAATGCGGCAGGTGGTGGCGGCTGACGTTGTGCTTGAGAGCGGGCTGCGGAAACATCGTGTGGAGGTTGAATCCGCCCTTGCCATCGGGTTTGTAGACGGCCACGATCTCGGCGTCCTTGAAGTTGACGTCCCGGTAATTGACCTTCCCGCCGGCTGTCACCGGATTGTCCGGGTCAATATAGTACCCGCGGAACTTGGCATCATGGCCGCCCGGCCCCCAGGCGTCACTCGGCGAGAACTTCACCTCGTACGGCGGACCGGTCGGAATCCGTGCTCGCGCATATCGCTCCGCGTACATGAAGGACTCGTTGTCCTTGAAAGCGGTGGAAAAGCGGTCGCAGCTGTGGTTGACCGGATTGCCGTGCTGGTCCTTCTTCTCCTTGTCGTGGTACAGCTGCGGCGGCGTCAGGTTCTGCTTGGCGTCGGGTCCGTGCAGCGGGTCGATCTTCTCGTTCGACCGGGAGAAGCCGTACTCGTCGCGGGCCCACCGGGTGACCTGCTGCGGGGGTTGGGCGACCGGGTAGCCGTGCGAGTTGATGATCGGCGGCTGCGGGACGTTCACCCGCTCCTGGATCGGCTTGCCCAGACGGTCTTTCAGCTGTTGGTCCGTCACCTTCAGGTGCCGTCCGACGCCGTGGCCCTGCAACTCCAACTGGGCCACCCGCTCGTCCACCTGCCGGTGGTACTGCGCGCGCAGCGCCTTGCGGCCGGGCACCGACTGGCCCGGGCCGAGCTTGATGCCCTCGGAGCCGAGCGAGCGGCCGTCCGCGCGCAGGCTCTTGTGGATCGCCCGCTCGGCGTCGTCGAGGTTCTTCGCCGTGAGTTCCAGGCCGCGTCCGATCGAGCGGTGCCCACCGGCCATCGCCTTGGCCATGTCGCCGATCATCGAGTCGACGACCGGGCGGACGGCGTTCTGCACGATCTGCCCGAGCTTGCCCTTCCCCAGCAGCTTGCCCCGGGTGCGGGCGTCGAGGTCGCGCGAGTGCTTCTCGACCTGGTCGGCGTGCGAGTGCGCCTGCCGGGCGGCCCGCCCGAGCGCCTCGGGGTCGACCCGGAATCCGCCGCTCATCGGCTGCCTCCCGCACCGAGCGCCGCCTCGACGCCCTGGAACACCAGCCCGGACACCGCCTGCTCGATGGCGGCCTGGAACGGCTCGACCGCCATCGAGACCAACTGACCGATGATCATGTCCTCGATCTCCTGGATGATCGCGTTGACGATCCGCTTGCCCGCCTCGACGATCGCCGCCTCGGCCGCCGCGGCGATGCCCATGGTGGCCACGGCGGCGGCCATCTCGGCGGCCATCGCGACGAGTTGGGCGATCACCGCGCCCTTGGCGACGATCACGCCGTCGGCGGCCACCTCCAGCGCGGTGCCCAGCACCTCGCAGCCCTGGATCAGCACCGTCATGTGCGAGCCGGAGGCCTGGCCCCAGCGCGACAGCATGGCCTCGTAGGAGGCGCCCTCGAAGGCGCCGCCGAGGTTCTGCAGCAGGACGTCGGTGTCGTCGTGGGACTCCTGCATCCCGCGGCCGAACTCCCGGACGTGCTGAGCCCACTCGCGGAGTTCGTCCTCGTCCACGTCGGGCCAGTTGAGACCCATCAGGTCCATGATCCAGACCAGTTCGGACGGCAGCTCGATCGACAAGGCCCCGTGACTCCCCCTGCAAGGCGGCACCCCCGTGATGCCGACCGATATAGACGCGTCGCGTCGCCGTTCGGTTCCCGAGCGGGGATTCCCCAGGTGGAAAGGGCGGTTGAAAGGTTGAAAGCTGCACCTCCGTCAAGGGGGCGCACACGGCGCGCGACCCGCGCGCACGGCGCTTGATCCGGTGGAACCAGCGCCCCGTGGACAGAGTGCATCCCGGGACCGATCACACCCAGTCGGACACAGCGCCCAGAACGGTGAATGAGTGCCAAACATGGGTAAATCCCTGACGGACCCGGAGAATTCGTGCTTCTCTGCTGCTGAATCTCCAGCCGGAATCCTTCCTTCCACGGTCGGCCGCGCCCCAGACCGGACAGTCTCGAACAGCCTCGCGTAGCCGGGGCGGACCCGGGATCAGGGGGCGCGCACGGAGCTGAAATGCGGAGCCGAGCATGCTCACCACCCTGCAGACCTCCTACACGGACACCCGCGCCGGCGACCTGGCCTGGCAGCTCGGCGGCGAACCGCTGCCCGCGCTGGCCGTCCGTGACCTCAGACTGGACGACGGGTCCGGCCTCCCCGGCGCGGCCCGCGGCACCCTCCAGCTGCGCCTGCTCGGCGCCTCGCACCAGGTCATCCTGGCGGCGGGCCCCGGCGACTGCCTGGAGACGGTGGCCTGCCTGCCGGGCCGCCGCACCCCGCTGCCGGCCCGGGTCGCCGAACAGGTGGCCGGCTGGGAGTACGAGTTCGCCGCCCGGATCGAGGAACTGCCGCCGCACGTCTTCGCCGCCCGCGCCCAGGAGCTGCTCTCGCTGGTCGAGGGGCACCCGCGCGGCCTGGCCGGGATCTTCCCGGGCGACCCGAGCGCCTTCACCGCCCTGGTGGCGCACTGCGAGGAGCGCCGGGTGCTGTGGCGGACCTGGCACGCCTACCCGCAGGAGGGCCGGCTGGTGTGCACCCGCTCCTCGCTCTCGCTGCCGGGCGCCGCGGACAACCCGGAGGCGCTGGGCGGCTGGTGACCCGGGTCAACCACGCGCCCGGCCCAGTCCACCGAATGGGTGCAGCTATCCACCCGGACTCTCGCCTAGCGTTCATTCATGATCAACCATCCGGCCGGACCACCCGCGCAGCCGGGTCTGGACGCCACCGATCCCCCACCCGCGGCCGAGCACCGGCCCCTCGCCCCGCGCGGCGCGGTCCGGGCCGGCGGCGCCATACCGCTCGCCCTCCCGGCCCGGTCGGCCCGGATCCTGGTGCTGCTGGCCGCGTTCGTCTGCGCGGCCTGCGGCCTGGTGTACGAACTGGAGCTGGTCGCCCTCGGCGGCTACCTGCTCGGCGACTCGGTCACCCAGACCTCCGTGGTGCTCTCCGTGATGGTCTTCGCGATGGGCGTCGGCTCGCTGCTCGCCAAGGGGCTCACCCGCCGCCCCGCCACCTCCTTCGCCGCGGTCGAGTACGCCCTGTCGCTCACCGGCGGCCTCTCCGCGCTGGCCCTGTACTGCGGCTGGGCCTGGCTGCACCAGTCGCGCGCCACGCTGGCCGCGCTGATCGCCGCCACCGTGCTGATCGGCCTGCTGATCGGCGCCGAGATCCCGCTGCTGATGACCCTGATCCAGCGGATCCGCCAGGACCACGCCGGCCGGGCGGTCGCCGACCTGTTCGCCGCCGACTACGTGGGCGCGCTGATCGGCGGGCTCGCCTTCCCGTTCGTCCTGCTGCCCACCCTCGGCCAGGCCACCGGGGCGCTGCTCACCGGCGCGGTCAACGCGCTGGCCGGCGCGGTGGTGGCGCTCTGGCTGTTCCGCGCCGAACCCACCCCGCGCGCCCGGCTGGCCCTGTGGACCGGCTGCGGGCTGGTGCTCGCCGTCCTCGCCCTGGCCGCCGCCTGGACCGGCGCCATCGAACGCGCCGCCCGGCACGCCCTGTACGGCGGGCCGATCCGCTTCGCCACCCAGAGCCGCTACCAGGAGATCGTCCTCACCGGCGGCCCCGACCCGGCCGCCGCCCGGGTCCCCGAACAGCGCACCCCGCCGCCGCTGGAGCTCTTCCTGGACGGCCGCCTCGCGGTCTGCGGCCCCGACGAGTACCGCGACCACGAGGCGCTGGTCCGCCCCGCGCTGGCCGCCGGCCCCGCCGCCCGGGTCCTGGTGCTCGGCGGCGACGGCCTCGCCCTGCGCGAGGTGCTGCGCCACCCCGCGGTGCGCAGCGTGCTGGTGGTCGAGCGCGACCCCGCGCTCGCCGCCCTGCCGCGCCGGGACGCCGCCTTCGGCGCGCTCGCCGGACACCCGTACGACGACCCGCGGGTCCGGCTGGTCACCGCCGAGCCGATGGCCTGGCTGCGCGATTCCGCCGCCGAGTTCGACGCGATCGTCGCCGACCTGGACGGCGAGGCCTCCGGCGGTAGGTACCGCACCCGCGAGTTCTACGGCCTGGCCGCCCGCCGGCTCGCCCCCGAGGGCCGGCTCGCGGTGCGCGGCGGGGCGCCCGGGCAGGCGCTGTGGACCGCCGCGTCCGGCCTCGACGCGGTCGGCCTGCGCACCGTCCCGTACCAGGGCCAGGACGCCCCTGCGGACGGCTGTGGCCGCCCCGCCGCCGCCACCGCCTACCTGCTCGCCGCACGCACTCTCCCGGCGCTCACCCTGGCCTCGGACGCCCCCGCCCCGCGCTCCCTCACCGAGGCCGGCCTGCGCACCACCGCCGCCGGCCTGGCCGGCCGCCGCCCCACCCCGCTGCCGCCGCCGCACACCCTGCTGGGCCCGTGACGCGCAGCCTTACGGCCGACCTAAGCCAGTTCGGCTTCCGCCGCGAACCCCCGCCCCCCGTACGCCCGTTCGCGCAGTCGTCGATCCGCCTTCGCGTGGAAGGCTCGGCAGGGCGCGGCCCGGTCGGTAGGCTCGCTGGCATGGAGCATGAGGTTGTCGTCCCGGTGCCCGCCGAGGTCGTCCGGGAGGCGCTGGTGGACCGGGAGCTGGTGGCCCGGTGTGTGCCGGGCCTGAGCGCGGTCGCGCCCACGTCCGCCCCCACCGCGGACAGCCGGCTCAGGATCCGGATCGCCGGGTCCACCATCACCTTCGCCGGCCACCTCGCCGTGGAGACCTGGCAGGACGGCGCGCTGCGGCTGCTGCTGACCGGCGAGGAGATCCGCGGCGCCGCCCCGGTCACCGCCGAGCTGCGGGTCACCCTGGACGAGCGCCCGGGCGAGACCGCGGTGCGGATCCACACCGTGCTCGACGCGGCGGGCCGCCTGGCCGGGTTCGAGCCCGCGGTGCTGGAGTCCACCGGCCGCCGGCTGATCGACCGCGCGGTGGCCGCCCTGGTCGACGAGCTGTCCGAGCCGGAGGACGACCCGGAGGGCGATCCGGCGGACTCGGCCACCGTGGTCTTCCTGGACGACCGCACGCCCCCCGCCGACCTGGACGACGACCTGTCGGACCTGATCGCGTTCAGCGACGACGAGCTGCCCGAGCCGGTGCCGGTGGTGCCGCAGCCGGACTCCCCGTTCGACCCGGAGAACGTGCCGGTGCGGCGCAGCATCGTCGGCCGCTCGGCCGAGGAGGTCGACCACGCCCCGCCGCACGGCCGGTACGCGCCCGCGCCGCCCGCGCACAGCGCGCGGGCCCGGGCGGCCTCCCGCTGGGGCGGCGCGGAGCCGACGCCGCTGTCCGGGCTGGCGGCGGACCGCTCGGCGCTGCCGTGGATGATCGGCGGCGGGGTGGCGCTGATCGGCGGCGCGGTGGTGCTGGTCCGGGCGCTGCGCCGACGCTGAGGCGCCGGGCCCAGGCCCTAAACTGGCTGTCCATGAGCAACGACCGCGACGCCCTGCTGGCGCAGATCAAGGACAAGGCCGTGGTGCACGGCAAGGTCACCCTCTCCTCGGGGCTGGAGGCGGACTACTACGTCGACCTGCGCCGGATCACCCTGGACGCGGAGGCGGCGCCGCTGGTCGGCAAGGTGATGCTGGACGCGGCCGCCGACCTGGAGTTCGACGCGGTGGGCGGTCTGACCCTGGGCGCCGACCCGGTGGCGGCGGCGATGCTGCACGCCGCGGCGGCCCGCGGCCGGAAGCTGGACGCGTTCGTGGTTCGCAAGGCGGGCAAGGCGCACGGCCTGCAGCGCCGGATCGAGGGCCCGGACGTGAAGGGCCGCCGGGTGCTGGCGGTGGAGGACACCTCGACCACCGGCGGTTCGGTGCTGACCGCGGTGGAGGCGCTGCGCGAGGCGGGCGCCGAGGTGGTCGGCGTCGCGGTGATCGTGGAGCGCGGCGCGGCCCCGGCGATCGCCGAGGCGGGCCTGCCGTACGTGACCGCGTACACCCTGGACGACCTGGGCCTGTGAGCCCGGACCGGGCCCGCGGCGGGCACGGTTTCACGTGAAACAACGCGAAAGGCCCGGATCGATCGATCCGGGCCTTTCGTCCGTCCGTGACGGGGGCGTCAGTGCTTGCAGCGTCAGTGCTTGCGGTGGCGTCCGCCGCCGACCGGCTCGCTCTCCCGGGACTCGTCGCCCTGGGCGGCGGCCTTCTTCTTCTTCCGCTCCCGCAGCACCTCGATGATGATCGGCGAGACCGAGATCAGGATGATCAGCGCCATCGCGGGCAGCAGGTACTTGTCGATCACCGGGGCGAGCTGGTCGCCGGTGAAGTAGCCGATCAGCAGCATCGACTCGGTCCACAGCACGGCGCCGACGACGTTCCAGAGCAGGAAGGTCTTGGCGGGCATCTGCAGGGTGCCGGCCACCGGGTTGAGGAAGGTCCGCACCACCGGGATGAAGCGGGCCAGCACCACGGCCTTGGCCGGGCCGAACTTCTCGAAGTACTCCTCGGCCTTCTCCACGAACTCGGGGCGGAAGAGCTTGGAGTTCGGCTTGTCGAACATCTTGGGTCCGACCTTGCGGCCGAGCAGGTGGCCGAGCTGGGCGCCGGCGATCGCGCAGAGCGGGGCCGCGATCAGCAGCAGGGCGATGTTCATCTGGGCACCGTCGCCGAGCACCGCGGGGGCGGCGCTGGAGGCGGCGACGCCGGCCAGGATGAGCATCGAGTCGCCGGGGAAGAAGAACCCGACCAGCAGGCCGGTCTCGGCGAAGATGATCGCGAGGATCCCGATGGCACCCACCGAGGCGACGAGCGATTTGGCGTCAAGGACGTTGACGGCGAGCTGGATGTGTTCCACGGGCGCAGGATAGCGCCCGGACGTTTGCGGAGCCTTAACCGGCGGCGTACCGGGGGGTACCCCGAGCGGCCGTCCCAAGTGGCGGGCCGCTGGGTGTGTCCGAGGGGGGAGTCTGGGAGGATGACCGAGGTGTCCGGCCCGCGGTCGAGCTACCACCCTCATGCTCGTGCCGCATCGATGTCGTGAACCACAGGCGTATCGAGCCATCGGACAGCGTCGTCCGATCGCCCCACACCGACAGGAGCGGATTCGCATGCCCATCGCAACTCCCGAGGCCTACAACGAGATGCTCGACCGGGCCAAGGCTGGCAAGTTCGCCTACCCGGCCATCAACGTCACCTCGTCGCAGACCCTGCACGCCGCCCTTCGCGGTTTCGCCGAGGCCGAGAGCGACGGCATCATCCAGATCTCCACCGGTGGTGCGGAGTTCCTGGGCGGCCAGCACAACAAGGACATGGTGACCGGCGCGGTCGCGCTGGCCGAGTTCGCGCACATCGTCGCGGCGAAGTACGACATCACCGTCGCGCTGCACACCGACCACTGCCCGAAGGACAAGCTGGACGGCTACGTCCGCCCGCTGATCGCGATCTCCGCGGAGCGCGTCGCCCGCGGCGAGAACCCGCTGTTCCAGTCGCACATGTGGGACGGCTCGGCCGAGACCCTCGCCGACAACCTCTCCATCGCGCAGGAGCTGCTGGCCCAGGCCGCCGCCGCGAAGATCATCCTCGAGGTCGAGATCACCCCGACCGGTGGCGAGGAGGACGGCGTCTCGCACGAGATCAACGACGAGCTGTACACCACGGTGAACGACGCGGTGCGCACCGCCGAGGCGCTCGGCCTGGGCGAGAAGGGCCGCTACCTGCTGGCCGCCTCGTTCGGCAACGTGCACGGCGTGTACAAGCCGGGCAACGTGGTGCTCCGTCCGGAGCTGCTCAGCGACCTGCAGGCCGAGATCGGCAAGCAGTACGGCAAGCAGGACCCGTTCGACTTCGTCTTCCACGGCGGCTCCGGCTCCACCGAGCAGGAGATCCTGACCGCGCTGGAGAACGGCGTCGTCAAGATGAACCTGGACACCGACACCCAGTACGCCTTCACCCGCCCGGTCGTGGACCACATGTTCCGCAACTACGACGGCGTGCTGAAGGTCGACGGCGAGGTCGGCAAGAAGAACACCTACGACCCGCGCACCTGGGGCAAGCTGGCCGAGGCCGGCATGGCCGCCCGCGTGCTGGAGGCCGCCCAGCAGCTCCGCTCGGCGGGCAAGCGCATCAAGTAAGGCCTGGTGACCGCAGGGTCCGCACGCCTCGGTGCCCCCGTACCCGCCCGGGTACGGGGGCACCGTGCCGTCCGGGGGCTTCCGGTCGGGGGTGGGTCGGGTGGCAGACTGCCAGCATGGAGATTCACAAGAACCTTCTCGACGGGCCGGAGCCGACGCTGCTGGCCGAGGACGAGCAGCCGTACCGGATGCTGGCGGAGGAGTCCGCCTCGCCGACCCAGGTGGCGGCGGAGTACCCGGCGTTCTGCCTGGCCTGGGCGATGCTCGCGGACGACGCCTTCGCGGCGGGCCGCACCGTCGAGTCCTACGCCTACGCGCGGACCGGCTACCACCGCGGGCTGGACTCGCTGCGCCGCGCCGGATGGCGCGGGCACGGGCCGGTGCCGTGGGAGCACCGGGGCAACCGCGGCTTCCTGCGCTGCCTGGCGGCGCTGGCCCGGGCGGCCGGCGCGATCAACGAGACCGAGGAGGAGGAGCGCTGCTGGCAGTTCCTGAAGGACAGCAGCGCCGAGGCGTACGCCGAACTGAAGCAGTAACGGTCGGTACCGCCACCCCCTCCCGGGGGTCCGGCGGGCCCGCCGCCGAGCGCACCGGAGAAGTCCCGGGCCCGCCGTGGGCCCGGGACTTCCGTCCGTCCGGGCGCTGCCGAGCCCGCCGGGAACCGAACTGCCGCATACCGCGTATGTAGAACATGGCGGAACACTCGTGCGACCGTGACCCGACGGTCCGTACGGGCCGCCGGTACCGTCGCCGCACCCAGGGGAATCCACGTGTCCGCAACCCGCAGGTCCGCCCGCACCGCCCGTCGCCGCGCCTCGCGCCGGCGCCGGCTGGCCGTCGCGCTGGGCAGCACCGCCGCGCTGGCGGTGCTGGGCGCCGCCGGGTACGGGGTCCTGAACGGCGTGGCGCACGGGGGCGGCGGCCCGGCGACGGTGCAGGCGCGGGCCGTCCCGCCGCTGACCGAGTCCCCGCCGCCGCAGGACACCGCGCCGGAGCCGAGCGCCCAGCCGTCGAACACCCCGCCGAGCAGCCAGGCGCCGAGCAGTCAGACACCGTCCTCGGGCGCGGGCCAGGGCCGGGGGGACGGCACCTTCAACACCGCCGAGGCGGCCGGCAGCGCGGTCGGACAGGGCACCGTCCGGCGCTACAAGGTGGAGGTGGAGAACGGCATCGGGATCGATCCGAAGGCCGCCGCGGCCGTGGTGCAGGCGGTGCTGGCCGACCCGCGCGGCTGGACCGCCGACGGCCACGACGGATTCCAGCTGGTCTCTTCCGGCACCTACGACTTCACCGTGCGGATCGCCTCACCCGACACCGTGGACCGGATCTGCGGCTCCGCCGGACTGGACACCAAGGGCGAGGTGAACTGCGACGTCGGCAAGCAGGTGATGGTCAACTCCAAGCGCTGGCAGACCGGTTCACCCCAGTTCAGCGGCAGCCTGGACGACTACCGGGCGCTGATCGTCAACCACGAGGTCGGCCACCGGATCGGCCACGGCCACGAGGGCTGCCCCGGCCCCGGAAAGCCCGCCCCGGCGATGATGCAGCAGATCTACGGCCTGGACGGCTGCGTGGCCAACGCCTGGCCGTACGGTGCGGACGGCCACTACCTCGGCGGCCCGTCCGTCCCCTGACCGTCGGCCGCCCACCTCTGACCGCTCGTCAGCTGAGCACCGGCAGGTGCTCCGCCAGCCCGGTACCGGTGACGCTCTCCCGGCCGGTCGCCAGCCGGATCCAGCGCAGCGGGTCGGCCTGCGCCGCCTCGCGGGCCGGGCCCGCCGCGGCCGGTGCGACCGCGTCGAGCAGCAGCTCGGCGACGATCGCCACCGCCCGGGCGTCGTGCGGGAACGCGTCCAGGCCCAGGGCGTGCGCCAGGTCGTCGGCGTGCACCACGGTCTCCACCAGGCGGGTGACCAGGAAGTCCGCCAGCCGCATCACGCCGAAGGCCAGCGGGAACGGGCGGTCGGCGTCGGCGGAGGCCGGCGACGCCAGGAACGCGGCCAGCACCCCGCAGACCTCGTCGAACCGGGCGGCCGCCTGCTCGGCCGAGCCCGCGTAGTGCGCGGCGGTGTGCTCCCGGGTGCCGCGGTCGAGCGCGTCGGCGACGGTGCCGACCACGCCCACCCAGGCGGTGAGCGTCAGTTCGCCCACCCCGGCGGGCAGCGGGTCGTCCAGGTGCTCCGGCGCCCAGCCGATCTGCCGGTCCAGATGCGCCGTCAACTCCCGGACCCGCCAGGTGCCGAGCCGGGTCGGCAGCGCCAGCTCCGGCTCGCCGAGGGCGCGCACCGCCAGCCGGAGCGCCTCGGTCTGCCCGGCGAGCGCCGACCGGACGGGCCGAGCCTCGTGAGTCACCGCGGAGTTCACCATGGCGCCGAGGCTAACGGCGGACGGCGGCAGCCCGCCGCCACCGTCCACCGCTCGGAACGCCGTCAGCCGGGCTCCCCGGCGCGGAACCTGTCAGTCCCCCGGCACCCTCAGCCCAGCACCGGCAGGAAGCCGCTCAGGTCGCTGCGCTCGCCGCTCGCGGTGAGCGAGACGTCCAGCGCGTCCGCCCAGGCCAGCCGGCCGGTGGCCAGCCGGATCCAGGTCAGCCCGTCGGCCTCCACCACGTTCGGAGGGGTCCCCCGGGTGTGCCGCGGGCCCTCCACGGCCTGCACCACCGCGTACGGCGGGATCCGCAACTCGACCGCGCCGCCGGGCACCTGGACCGCGAAGGCGTCGGCGAGCAGGCGGGCGGCCGAGGCCAGCGCGAACGGGTCGTGCGGGAACGCGTCCAGGCCCAGGGCGTGCGCCAGGTCGTCGGCGTGCACCACGGTCTCCACCAGCCGGGTGACCAGGAAGTCCGCCAGCAGCATCGGCCCGAACCGCATCGGGAGCACCGCGTCGGGCTGCTGCGCGCGTTCGCCGTCCAGCACCTCGAGCAGCACCGACACCTGCCGCTCGAACTCGCCGGCCACCTGCGCGGCGTCGCCCGCGAACTGCTCGGCGACCAGTTCCACCGCGGTGTCGTTGATCGCGGCGGCGGCGGTGCGGGTGCGGGAGGCCCAGTACAGCGGGGTGATCGGGGCCTGGTCGGGCAGCGGGTCGTCCAGGTGCAGCGGGACCCAGCTGACCACCATGCCGAGGTGGGCGACGAGTTCGCGCACCCGCCACTCCCCGAGCCGGGTGGGCAGCGCCAGCTGCTCGTCGTCGAGCTTGCGGACGCATCCGCGCAGCGCGTCGAGCTGGCCGGTGAGCGCGGCGCGCACCTTCACCGGGTCGTACGTTCGGGTCTTCGCAGTGGGCATGAGCGCAGCGTACAAAACGCCGACGGGCGGCCGGTCCGAAATTCCGAACCGGCCGCCCGTCGTTGACGAACCGTCAGGCGGACGTCGACCTGCGTCGACGAACCGTCAGGCGAGCAGCGCCTCGATCACGCCGGTGTGCGCCTCGTGCAGCTCGGCCAGGGTCACGGTGAACTGGCCCTGCACCTCCAGCGCGTCGCCGTCCACCACGCCGATCCGGGTGGCGGGCAGGCCGCGGGCGCCGCACATGTCGTTGAACCGGAGCTCCTCGCTGCGCGGGACGGCGACCACGGCGCGCCCGGCGGACTCGGAGAACAGGAACACGAACGGGTCCAGGCCCTCGGGCACGACCACCCGGGCGCCGTTGCCGCCCTTGAGGCAGCTCTCCACCAGGGCCTGCGCCAGGCCGCCGTCGGAGAGGTCGTGCGCGGCGTCGACCATGCCGTCGCGGGAGGCCGCGATCAGGATGTCGCCGAGCAGCTTCTCGCGCTGCAGGTCCACCTTGGGCGGCAGGCCGCCGAGGTGGTTGTGCACGACCTGCGACCAGGCGGAGCCGCCCAGCTCGTCGGCGGTGTCGCCGAGCAGGTAGAGCAGCTGGCCCTGCTCGCCGAAGGCGATCGGGGTGCGGCGGGTGACGTCGTCGATGACGCCGAGCACCGCGACCACGGGGGTCGGGTGGATGGCGACCTCGCCGGTCTGGTTGTACAGCGAGACGTTGCCGCCGGTGACCGGGGTGCCGAGCACCTGGCAGGCGTCGGCCAGGCCGCGGGTGGCCTCGGCGAACTGCCACATCACGTCCGGGTCCTCGGGGGAGCCGAAGTTGAGGCAGTCGGAGACCGCGAGCGGCTTGGCGCCGCCGGCCGCGACGTTGCGGTACGCCTCGGCGAGGGCCAGCTGGGCGCCGGTGTACGGGTCCAGCTTGGTGTAGCGGCCGTTGCCGTCGGTGGCGACCGAGACGCCGAGGTTGGTCTCCTCGTCGATCCGGATCATGCCGGAGTCCTCGGGGTGGGAGAGCACCGTGTTGCCCAGCACGAACCGGTCGTACTGGTCGGTGATCCACGCCTTGGACGCCTGGTTCGGCGAGCCGGCGACCTTCAGCAGCGCGTCCTTCAGCTCCGCGCCGGTGCCCGGGCGGGCCAGCCGCTCGGCGGTCGGGGCGTCCAGCTGCAGGGCGTCCTGCCAGTCCGGGCGGGCGTACGGGCGGTGGTACGTCGGGCCCTCGTGGGCGACGGTGCGCGGCGGCACGTCGACCACCAGGTCACCGTGCCAGAAGATCTCCAGCCGCTCGCCGTCGGTCACCTCGCCGATGACGGTGGCGATGACGTCCCACTTCTCGCAGATCTCCAGGAAGCGGTCGACCTTGCCGGGCTCGACGATCGCGCACATGCGCTCCTGCGACTCGCTCATGAGGATCTCCTCCGGCGAGAGCGTGTGGTCGCGCAGCGGCACGGTGTCCAGCTCGATCCGCATGCCGCCGGTGCCGGCCGAGGCCAGCTCCGAGGTGGCGCAGGACAGGCCTGCGCCGCCGAGGTCCTGGATGCCCGCGACCAGGTCCTCGCGGAAGATCTCCAGGGTGCACTCGATGAGCAGCTTCTCCTGGAACGGGTCGCCGACCTGGACCGCGGGGCGCTTGGTGGGCTTGGTGTCGTCGAAGGTCTCCGAGGCCAGCACGGAGACGCCGCCGATGCCGTCGCCGCCGGTGCGGGCGCCGTACAGGATGACCTTGTTGCCCGGGCCGGACGCCTTTGCGAGGTGGATGTCCTCGTGCTTCATCACGCCCACGCAGAGCGCGTTGACCAGCGGGTTGCCCTGGTAGCAGGAGTCGAAGACGACCTCGCCGCCGATGTTCGGCAGGCCCAGGCAGTTGCCGTAGCCGCCGATGCCGGCCACGATCCCGGGCAGCACCCGGCGGGTGTCCGGGTGGTCGGCCGCGCCGAACCGCAGCGGGTCCATCACGGCGACCGGGCGGGCGCCCATCGCCAGGATGTCGCGGACGATGCCGCCGATGCCGGTGGCCGCGCCCTGGTAGGGCTCGATGTACGACGGGTGGTTGTGCGACTCGACCTTGAAGGTGACCGCGTAGCCCTGGCCGACGTCGACCACGCCCGCGTTCTCGCCGATGCCGACGAGCATCGCGTCGTTCTTCGGGGCCTTCTCGCCGAACTGCTTCAGGTGGACCTTGGAGCTCTTGTAGGAGCAGTGCTCGGACCACATCACCGAGTACATGGCGAGCTCGGCGCCGGTCGGGCGGCGGCCGAGGATCTCCCGGATCCGGGCGTACTCGTCTTCCTTGAGGCCGAGTTCGGCCCAGGGCTGCGCGGCGTCCGGGGTCTGCTCGGCGTTCTTGACGGTGTCGAGGCTCATCAGGCGTTCACCAGCTGCTTCAGGACGGAAGTGAAGAAGCCCAGGCCCTCGGTGGTGGGACCGGTGAGCTCCTCCACCGCGTGCTCCGGGTGCGGCATCAGGCCGACGACATTGCCCGCGGCGTTGGTGATGCCGGCGATGTCGCGGTACGAACCGTTCGGGTTCACGTCGAGGTAGCGGGCCACGATCCGGCCCTCCGCCTCCAGCGCGTCCAGGACCCGCTCGTCGGCGACGAAGCGGCCCTCGCCGTTCTTCAGCGGAACGGTGATTTCCTGACCGGCCGAGTAATCCCGGGTCCAGGCGGTCTCCGCGTTCTCGATGCGGAGCTTCTGGTCGCGGCAGATGAAGTGCAGCGAGTCGTTCCGGGTGAGCGCGCCGGGCAGCAGGTGCGATTCGCACAGCACCTGGAAGCCGTTGCAGATACCGAGGACCGGCATTCCCAGCTTGGCCTGCTCGATGATGGTGTCCATCACCGGCGAGAAGCGGGAGATGGCACCGCAGCGCAGATAGTCGCCGTAACTGAATCCGCCCGGCAGGACGACCGCGTCGACCTGGTGGAGATCCTTGTCACGGTGCCAGAGGGCGACCGGCTCGGCGCCGGCCAGGCGGACCGCGCGCTGGGCGTCGCGGTCGTCGAGGGAACCGGGGAAAGTGACGACGCCGACTCGGGTGGTCACTTTCCGTCCTCCTCGATGCGGACGGTGAAGTCCTCGATCACGGTGTTGGCGAGGAAGGTCTCGGCGGCCTCGCGGATACGGGCGAGCGCGGCGTCGTCGACCGGGCCCTCCAGCTCCAGCTCGAAACGCTTGCCCTGGCGGACGTCGGCGATCCCGGTGAAGCCGAGACGCGGCAGTGCACGCTGCACCGCCTGTCCCTGGGGGTCGAGGATCTCCGGCTTGAGCATGACGTCGACTACGACGCGTGCCACTGGCACTCCCGGTGGTGATTGCGTGAAGGCGGGGGGACCTTCAGCCTACCTGGGGTTTCGGGTCGGATTGCTGGCCCACCGGGGCGACGCGCGTAGACCCACGCCCCTTACGCCCCAAGGGTTCCGGGCCTTCCCAGCCGCCCCCCGGCACCCTTCCGGCCCCCTTGACGGGCATCCGATTTCGTCGGTTTAATCCCGGATGTAACGGGCCGGTATCGGCATCGGAGGGAACCCCGTGAATATCCGGAAAAAAGGAATCCCGGACTCTTCGATTTCGACCCCCTTTGGGTGCAGAATAGGGCGACCGGCAGCCGGACGCGCCGCATCTCGGCGTGGGCTCCCCTGCCCGCATACGGATGCCGCCACCCCGGCTCATCGGGCCACCGGGGCACCCGAGACCCCCGTCGGCCGAATTGCCCGAGAGGATTGACACCCATGGCTCAGCGTGTAGTCGTCACGCTCTCCGACGACCTGGACGGCGGCGCAGCCGCGGAAACCGTCCACTTCGGCGTGGACGGGAAGTCGTACGAGATCGACCTGTCTGCGGACAACGCGGAAAAGCTTCGGGAGGCCCTCGCACCGTTCGTCGCCGCCGGCCGGCGGCAGAGCCGCAGCGGAAAGTCCTTCCGCCGCACCGCCCTCACTCCGGACCCGGCTGCGGTCCGCGCCTGGGCCCAGTCCAACGGCATGGAGCTGCCGGCCCGCGGCCGGATCCCGAAGCACGTGTACGAGGCGTTCTCCGAGAACAACTGAGCGCCCACGGAGGCCAGTTGGCCTCCGCTGCCCTTCCCCGGCCACGCCGCCGGGGAAGGGTGGGGCGAGCAGGCCGATTGATGTTGTAGAGTATTTCTCGTCGCCGCAACCGGGGAAGATCCGAGCGGGGCGGCCGGTGCCCAGGCACCGTGCGGACGTGGCTCAGTTGGTAGAGCATCACCTTGCCAAGGTGAGGGTCGCGAGTTCGAATCTCGTCGTCCGCTCGCAGCTAGCGTGACAAGCTGTACAACTCAATATCATGCGGACGTGGCTCAGTTGGTAGAGCATCACCTTGCCAAGGTGAGGGTCGCGAGTTCGAATCTCGTCGTCCGCTCCAGTGCGAAGGCCCCCCTCGATCGAGGGGGGCCTTCGGCGTTTCCCGATCTCGGCACCGGCACCCCGTGACATATGTCACCGCCGACCCGTGGAGTTCCACCGGCACCCGGTGACGGCGCGCACTACTGGCCGCCCGCCCCCGCCGGGAGGCTGGGACCATGACCGACACCACCCGCCCCGCGCCGGCCGTCGAGGCCCGCGGACTGCACCGCCGCTACGGCCCCGCCGGGCCGTCCGGCTTCGAGGCCGTGCGCGGCCTGGACCTGACCGTCCGTCCGGGCGAGCTGTTCGCGCTGCTGGGCACCAACGGCGCGGGCAAGACCTCCACCCTGGAGGTGGTCGAGGGGCTCGCCCGGCCGACCGCCGGCGAGGTCCGGGTGCTCGGCCTCGACCCGTACCGGGAGCGGGCCGCACTGCGCCCGCGGATCGGGATCATGCTCCAGGAGGGCGGCTTCCCGGGCGAGTTGACCGTCGCGGAGACCGGCCGCTGCTGGTCCGGCCTGACCACCGGCGCCCGTGCGGTGGACGAGGCGCTCGACCTGGTCGGCCTGCTGCCCCGGCGCACCGTGCGGGTCAAGCAGCTCTCCGGCGGCGAGCGACGCCGGCTCGACCTGGCGATGGCCCTGCTGGGCCGCCCCGAGGTGCTGTTCCTGGACGAGCCGAGCACCGGCCTGGACCCGGAGGCCCGGGCCTCGGTGTGGCGGCTGATCCGCGACCTGCGCGCCCGCGGCACCACGGTGGTGCTCACCACGCACTACCTGGAGGAGGCCGAGGAGCTCGCCGACCGGCTGGCGATCATGCACCACGGCCGGGTGGTGGCAGGCGGCACGGTCACCGAGGTACTGGCCGCACACCCCGCCCGGATCAGCTTCGAACTCCCCGAGCGCTCCGGCCCGCACGCCGGACTCAGCCTGCCCGCGCTGCCCGGCGCCGAGACCACCGCCGACGGCCGCCGGATCACCCTGCGCACCCAGGACCTGCAGGGCACCCTCACCGAACTGCTCGGCTGGGCCGCCCGGCACCGGGTGCCGCTGGCCCGGCTGGACGCCCGCAGCGCCTCCCTGGAGGAGGCCTTCCTCGCCATCGCGGCCGCCGAGACCGCCGCCCCGCAGATCGGACGTGCCGCATGACCACCGCCACGCTCACCACCCCGGCCGGGCGCCTGCTCGCCCTCGGCCGCGCCGAGACCGCCCTGCTGCGCCGCAACCGCACCGCACTGTTCATGGCGCTGGTGCTGCCGGTCGCGCTGATCGGGATGGTCCGCTCGGTACTGGCCGGCGCGGTCGAACGCGACCCCGGCCTGGACCTGAAGGCCAATCTGGTGACCAGCTCGATGGGGCTGATCCTGCTGGTCGTCGTCTACTGCAACGTGACGACCGCTTACACCGCCCGCCGCGGCGAGCTCGTCCTGAAGCGCCTGCGCACCGGCGAGGCCCGTGACGCCGAGATCCTGCTCGGCACCGCCGCCCCGTCGATCGCCCTCGCGCTGGTGCAGTGCCTGCTGCTCGGCGTCGGCGGCGCGGTGCTGCTGGGCCTGCGCGCCCCGGCCAACCCGCTGCTGGTGCTGATCGGCCTGGTCCTGTCCGCGGCCCTGCTGACCGCGCTCGCGGCGCTCTCCAGCGTGGTCACCAGGACGGTGGAGAGCGCCGGCATCACCACCCTGCCGCTGCTGCTCGTCGCCCAGCTCGGCTCCGGCCTGCTGATCCCGCTGGAGTCCCTGCCCGACCGGATCGCCACCGTCTGCCGCCTCCTCCCCACCACGCCCGCCCTGCAACTCGTCCGCCTCGGCTGGTTCGGCACCGAGGGCACCGCCCCCGCCACCGGCTTCGCCGGCACCTGGGCCCCGGCCGTCCTCCCGCTCCTGCTCGCCCTCGCCTGGACCGCCGCCGCCACCTGGGCCACCCGCCGCTGGTTCCGGTGGGAGCCCCGCCCGTAGCCGCCCCGCCGGAGGCCCGACCGGCCCCCGATCCGGACCTGGCAGGATGCAGGCAGACCCCCGAGAGCGAGGTGCACCGAGCCATGCGCGTGAGCAGGCCCAGGCCGGTCCGCCGGTGGCGGGCGACCGGCAAGGCGCAGCGCACCGAGCTGTACGTGCGCTGGTCGTTGTACGCGGTGGCGGCGATGCAGCCGGTGGTGACGCTCGGCATGGTGGCCGGGCAGATCGGCCACCGGGAGGCGGTCGGCTGGGAGTTGCGGACGGCGGTGTTCGGCTCGCTGCTGGCGGCGGCGCTGAACGGGCTGCTGGTCCGGATCGGCCTGCCGGCCTACCTGGGCCGGCGCCCGCGCCCGTACGGCTGGGTGGCGGGGTCGGGGGCGGTCTCGGTCGCGGTGGCGGCGGCGGTGCTGTTGCTGGGGCCCGAGCTGACGGCGGAGTCGTCGTTCGGGACCACGGTGGCGATCGTGACGGTGACCTTCTGGATCGCCACGGCGGCCGTCGCGCTGCCGCTGCGGCAGACCGCCCTGGCCGCGCTGCTGGCGCTGGCCGCGACCGCGGTGCCGTTGCTGTGGGCGGGCGCGCATCCGGGGTTCGTGCTGGGCCTGTCGGTCGGCAGTCTGCTGGGCGCGGCGGTGGCGGCCGGCACGGCGCGCGGTTCGGCGTGGACGGCGAAGGTGGTGTGGGAGCTGGACGAGGCCCGGCAGACCCAGGCCCGGCTGGCGGTGGCCGAGGAGCGGCTGCGGTTCTCCCGCGATCTGCACGACGTGCTGGGCCGGAACCTGGCGACCATCGCGTTGAAGAGCGAACTCGCGGTGCAGCTGGCGCACCGTCAGCGCCCGGAGGCGGTGGACCAGATGACCGAGGTGCAGCGGATCGCGCAGGAGTCGCAGCGCGAGGTCCGCGAGGTGGTGCGGGGCTACCGCAGTGTCGAGCTGCACACCGAACTGGCGGGCGCCGCTTCGGTGTTGCGTGCCGCGAAGGTGGACTGCCGGACCGAGCTGGACGGCGCGGAGGGCCTGCCGGTGGCGGCGCAGTCGGTGCTGGGCTGGGTGGTGCGGGAGGCGGCGACCAACGTGCTGCGGCACTCGGAGGCCGCGAACTGCGCGATCCGGCTGCGGATCTCGGGCGCCGCCGCGGTCCTGGAGGTGGAGAACGACGGGGTGCCGCCGCTGCCGCGCCGGGCCGACGGCCCGGGCAGTGGGCTGCGCGGGCTGCGCGAGCGCCTGGCCGCGCACGGCGGCACGCTGGCGGTCGAGGACGCCCCGGGGGTGTTCCGACTGACCGCGGAAGTTCCGATATGAGCGTCGAACCGCCGTTCGCGGCAAGGGAGTCCGTGGCATGACCGACCTGGTGCGGGTGCTGCTCGCCGATGACGAGCACCTGATCCGCGGCGCGCTGGCCGCGCTGCTGGCGCTGGAGGACGACCTGACCGTGGTCGCCGAGGCGGCCTCCGGTCCGGAGGCGCTGGCGATGGCCGCCGCGCACCGGCCGGACGTGGCGGTCCTGGACCTGCAGATGCCGGGCCTGGACGGGCTGGAGGTGGCCGCCGAGCTGCGCCACCGGCTGCCGGAGTGCCGGGTGATGATCGTGACCGGCCACGGGCGCCCGGGTTACCTGAAGCGGGCCCTGGAGGTCGGGGTGCGCGGTTTCCTGCCGAAGACCGTCTCGGCCTCCGACCTGGCCGGCATCATCCGTACCGTCCGGGCCGGCGGCCGGTACGTGGACCCGGAGCTGGCGGCGGAGGCGATCAGCGCGGGCGACTCCCCGCTGACCCCGCGGGAGACCGACGTGCTGGAGTTGGCCGCGGACGGCGCCTCGATCGCGGAGATCGCCGACCGGGCGTCGCTGTCGCAGGGCACGGTGCGCAACTACCTGTCCTCGGCGGCGGGCAAGCTCGGCGCGGAGAACCGCCATGCCGCGGTGCGGATCGCCCGCGAGCACGGCTGGCTGTGACGGTGCGTCACAGCCGGCCGTGACGGGGCGTCACTTCCAGTCGAGGCCGGTCAGCGTCTCGTACGCCTCGATGTAGCGCTGCCGGGTGTGCTGGACGATCTCGTCGGGCAGCGGCGGCGGCGGGTTCTCGCTCTTGCGGTCCCAGCCGGAGGCGGGCGAGGCCAGCCAGTCGCGGATGATCTGCTTGTCGAAGGACGGCTGGTTGCGGCCGGGCTGCCACTCGTCGGCGGGCCAGTAGCGGGACGAGTCGGGGGTGAGCACCTCGTCGCCGATCACCAACTGGCCGTCGAGCAGGCCGAACTCGAACTTGGTGTCGGCGAGGATCAGGCCGCGCTCGCGGGCGATGTCGCGGGCCCGGGCGTACACGGCGAGGGTGGTCTGCCGCAGGGTGGCGGCGAGTTCGGCGCCGACCCGGCGGGCGGTCTCCTCGTAGGAGACGTTCTCGTCGTGCTCGCCGACCTCGGCCTTCAGGGCCGGGGTGTAGATCGGGGCGGGCAGCTCGGAGCCGTTGTCCAGGCCCTCGGGCAGCGCGATGCCGCACACCGTGCGGCTGACCCGGTACTCCTCCAGGCCGGAGCCGGCCAGGTAGCCGCGGGCGACGCACTCCACCGGCGCCATCTCCAGGCTGCGGCAGACCAGGGTGCGTCCGGCCCAGTCGGCGGGCGCACCGTCGGGGAGCTCGGTGGAGATGACGTGGTTGGGCACCAGGTCGGCGATCCGGTCGAACCACCACAGCGACATCTGGGTGAGGATCCGGCCCTTGTCCGGGATCTCGTTCGGCAGCACCCAGTCGAAGGCGGAGGTCCGGTCGCTGGCCACCATCACCAGGTCACCGTTGCCGGCCCGGTACAGGTCGCGCACCTTCCCGGTGTGCAGGTGGACCAGGCCGGGCACCTGGACCGGCTCGGGCTTGGTGACGAATCCGCTCACGATCAGTCCTCACAGCTGGGGGGCTCTGCGGGCGAGTCTTTCACGCCCGAGGGGTCACGCCCCGGTGCGCCCCTCCTTGCACAGCTGGTCGAGCAGGTTCGCGGTGGCCCGCTGGATCCGCTCGTCGGTGTGCCCGGGCCGGTCCAGCGCGGGCGACCAGGCGAAGGTGCCGGCCGCGAAGACGTACGCGCCGCTGGGCGCCCGGTACAGCGAGGTCTCCTGGTGGGTGGCCCGGCCGGCGGCGTCGCGGTACGGGGAGTGCGCCAGCAGGGTGCGCTCGGTGTACGCGGGCAGCGCGACCTTCGGGAAGTACCGGTCGGCCTCCCCGGCGACCAGGCCGGGCAGTTCGTCGCCCTCCCGCAGCCCGGTCCCCTGCCACAGCCAGTGCGCGGTGTTCCGGGCGACCAGCGGCACCGGCGCGGGCACGCTGCCCGCGTACTGGACGCCCAGCAGGTGCTGCTCGGGTTCCCCGGCGTCCCGCCACAGCGCGCTGGCCGCGCCGGGCACCCCGACCGCCGGGTGGTCGGCGGCGACCCGCTGGCGCTTGCGGCAGTGCAGCAGCCGGGCGTTCTCGCCGTTCGGACCGGGCGTCAACTCCACGCGCCAGTACATGGTGTTGGCGGACAGGAAGACCAGCGAGGTGCCGCCGTCCCGGGCCCGCTCGACGGCCCGCCGCATCGGCTCCGACCAGTACTCGTCGTGCCCGGGGAAGATCAGCGCCTTGTGCCCGCCGGGGTCGACCAGCCCGGCGTGCAGGTCGGTGGCGGTGGCGTAGCCGAGGTCGTAGCCGTACCGCTCGGCCCAGCGGATGAAGTCGTAGGCGTGCCCGACGTGCAGCGGCAGCCCGGCCCCGGCGTGCGGCCGGTCGAAGGAGACGGTGACCGCCGCCTCGCCCTCGCCGAGCAGCCGCCCCGCGCCGTCCCAGGCGTGGTAGAGGCTGGCCCCACGGTGCCCGTCCTCGGGGAACAGGTTGTACGCCTGCCAGGTCACGTCGGGCAGCACCAGCAGCAGGTCCGCCGGGTCGAAGTCCCGCACGGTGAACGGGACGTGGCTGCGGTGCCCGCCGTCCGCGGTGGTCAGCACGGCGACGTACGCGCCGGGCCGCCAGTCGGCGGGGACCTGCAGGCGCCAGGACTGCCACCAGTGGTGGCAGGAGACGGTCCGGTCGGCGACCATCGGCGCGGGCTGGGCGAGCCCGGCGATCAGCGGGCTGGAGGCGACCTGCCGGGCGCCGTCGCCGCCGTCGTGGCCGATCCGGTAGACGTCGACCTGGAACTCCCGCGGCGGGTTGACGGTGACCCGGAAGTCCACCGCCCCGCCGGGCCGCACCACGCCCGCCGTGGCGAAGCCCTTGATCTGCTGGTCCACGTCGTCGGAGTTGTCCGGACTGCCCACCGGCGGCCGGGGCCGGGCCGCCCCGCTCAGCGGCTGCTGCCCGGGGGCGCCCACGCTGACGTACCAGGGGACGGTGCCCTCGCCCTCGGCGAGGTAGTGGTCGGGGCTGCGCAGCCAGGGCAGCGGCCCCTGCCCGAACGGGTCGGACACCCCGTGCGCCAGCGTGCCGGACTCCCACCGGCGGTTGGACTCCGTCCCCACGCGCCCTCCCCACCCCTTCGCCCATCCGTCGAGGGTGGCAATTGCCAAGCGGATGTGCGTGCGGACCAGCACACCACAGTTTGCTGGCGCAGCGTCACCCCACGGTAGCAATTGGTACCCGTGGTCCCCGGGTTCCCGCACCCGGTCCGATCAGCCCGACAGCCGCACCGGACGTTCCAACCGGACCCCGGCCCGCGCCAGCCAGGCCCGCAGCGGGCCGTCCTCCCCCTGCTCCACCGCGCGGGCCACCACCGCGGCGAGCTCACCGCGCGCCGCGCCGGGGGTCTGCAGCACCGGCCCGTCCAGCCAGTCCAGCCCGGGGGCGGCGGCTGCGGCGTCGACCGCGGCGCAGCAGACGGTGGCGGTGAGGTGCTCGACCAGCAGGTCCCGGCCGCTGCGCACCGGCGGCAGCGGGGGCGCGACCTTGGCGCCGCGCGCCACCTGGCCGGCCAGCGCGGCGGCCAGCGACTCGCTCTCGCCGGCGGCGAGGCGTGCCAGCAGCTTGTCCAGCGACGGCCCGCCGTACGGCTGGTCGCCGCCGAGCGCGGCGCACAGCGCGGCGGCCTGGGCGCGCCAGCCGCGGTCGACCACCTCGGTCGGGTAGTCGGCCCAGTCGAGCGGCTGCCAGCCGGCCGCGGGCTCCTCGTGGAGCAGTTCGGCGGCGAGCCGGGAGACCTGGGCGTCGACCTCGCCGGGTTCCTCCAGCAGGTCGCAGGCGGGGCGGTCGCCGAGCCGGTTCTCGTAGCCGTCGGCGAGCCGGTCGCGGCGGGAGAGTTCGGTGAGCGCGGCGACCACGCCGGCGTTCAGGTGGGACGGGTGCCGGCCGAGCCGCCAGGCGGGCAGCGCGACCCGGGTGAGCAGCCGGTCCCAGCCCGCGTAGGCCAGGCCGACCTGCTCCTGGGCGGCGATCCGCAGCCCGTAGTCGACGGCCTTGGCCTGTTCGGAGGCCCAGGCGGCGACGGCGTGCTCGAGTTCGGCGGAGTGCTCCCGGCAGGCGCCGAGCAGCAGCCGGTTGACCTTGTCGACGAGGGCGAGCGGGCCGCGGTGCCGGTCGCCGAGCGCGGCGTCCAGGGCGCGCAGCCAGCGCCGGGCGGCCGCGATGTCGGGGTCGGCGGAGGCGCCGGCGCCGGCCACCACGGGGGCGAGCAGGGCGCGCAGTTCGCCGGCCCGCATCCACCACAGGAACGGGGAGCCGATCACCAGCACCGGGGCGGACGGCGCGGGGCGCCGACCGGGGTGGTGTGGCTCCTCCAGCCAGCTGTCGCAGTCCGGGGTGAGCGCGATCGCGGCGGGGGCGGGCACCTGCAGCCGTTCGGCGAGCTCGTCGATCAGCCGGTACAGCTCGGGTGCCGCGGCGCGGGCCACCGGCACGGCGGGGGTGACCGGGGGGACGGCCCGGCGTTGCGAGCGGGCCACCAGGGCGGCCAGCAGCAGGGTCAGGGCGGCGACGGCGCCGACCGCCCAGCGGATGCCGTCCCACAGCCCGGCGTCCGCGGAGCCGGGCGCGCCTATCCGCCCGGTGAACCGTCCGGCCACCAGCACCACCGCGCAGGCGGCGGGCAGCGCGGCGACGGCGACGGCCCGTCCGCGTACCCGTAGGACGGCTTGGGCTCGTGCGCGTGCGGTGTCCACTGCAGCCATCGCCGCGGCACCCCCTTCGCAGCCGACTCGACTCGATCAATTCCGGTACGGGAAGCGGCGGATGCCGAACCCGGTGTGCGACTCGCGTGGCGCTTTCCTGCCAGTTTCGACGCCCCGGTGCGGGCGGGTGTTCCGGAATTCCGGGGATTCCACCCGTCCTGGTGACACCGCGGCGGGGCGCGCCACCGCTCCCAGCATCCCCCCGGCGCGTTCTGGCGACGAGCCGCATCCACGCCGGCGCCCCCGCCCCTGCGCGATTCAGCGCACCCTACGGCGCAGGCGTGCGCGTCGTCAGCAGGATGCCCAAGTCATCACCCGAAGGCGTGGATTTCTCCGTCCCCGACGGGACGGCTCCGACCTCGGAAAACACCGCGGGGCGCTGCGTCCGGACGGGTCGTCCGTACGCAGCGCCCCGGGGACCGGGGACGCGCGGGTGTTAGAGCGCGGCCTTGAGCGCGATGTCGGTGCGGTGCTGGGCACCCTTGAAGGAGATCTTCGCCAGGCCCGCGTAGGCCTTGGCACGGGCCTCGGCGAGGTTCTCGCCGGTGGCGGTGACCGAGAGCACCCGGCCGCCGGCGGTGAGCACCTCGCCGTTGTCGCCGCTGCGGGTGCCGGCGTGCAGGACGAAGGCGGTGCCGTCGGCCTCGGCCTCGGCGAGGCCGTCGATCGGGTCGCCGGTGCGGGGGTTGGCGGGGTAGCCCTCGGAGGCCATCACCACGGTCACCGCGGCGGCGTCGTCCCAGCGCAGCGGCTCGAGCTCGGCGAGGGTGCCCTCGGCGGCGGCGAGCAGCACGCCGGCCAGCGGGGTGCGTAGCCGGGCCAGCACGACCTGGGTCTCCGGGTCGCCGAACCGGGCGTTGAACTCGATCACCCGGGTGCCGCGCGAGGTCAGCGCGAGGCCCGCGTAGAGCAGTCCGGAGAACGGGGTGCCGCGGTGGCGGAGCTCGTCGACGGTGGGCTGCAGGACGGTCTCCAGCACCTCCTGCACCAGGCCCTCGGGGGCCCACGGCAGCGGCGAGTAGGCGCCCATGCCGCCGGTGTTCGGGCCCTGGTCTCCGTCGAGCGCCCGCTTGAAGTCCTGCGCGGGGACCAGCGGCAGCACCGTGGTGCCGTCGGTGATCGCGAACAGCGACACCTCCGGGCCGTCCAGGTACTCCTCGATCACCGTGCGCTCGCAGGCCTTGGCGTGATCCAGCGCGACGGCGAGGTCGTCGGTGACGACGACGCCCTTGCCGGCCGCCAGGCCGTCGTCCTTGACCACGTACGGGGCGCCGAAGGCGTCCAGCGCCTCGGCGGCCTCGGCCTCGGTGGTGCAGACGTAGGAGCGCGCGGTGGGGACGCCGGCCGCGGCCATCACGTCCTTGGCGAAGGCCTTGGAGCCCTCGAGCTGGGCGGCCTCCCCGGACGGGCCGAAGACCGGGATGCCGGCCTCCCGCAGCGGGTCGGCGACGCCCGCGACCAGCGGGGCCTCCGGGCCGACCACCACGAGGTCGGCGCCCAGCTCGCGGGCGAGCGCGGTGACCGCGGCGCCGTCCAGCTGGTCGACCGGGTGGACCGTCGCCACCTGCGCGATCCCGGCGTTGCCCGGGGCGCAGTGCAGCTCGGTGACGGCGGGATCTTGGGACAGAGAGCGGCACAGGGCGTGTTCGCGGGCGCCGCCGCCGATGACGAGGACCTTCACGACGGTCAAGCCTAGTCGGTGGCCTGTTCCCGCCGTCCGGCGGCTCGGTGGGAAGCTCCAACCGCCACCCCGATCGCCGGTTCGAATATGTAGGAAAATACAGTCGGCTTCCTCGAAGGGCCGCGCTGTCATGTCGACGGCCTCGGTTCACCTCGCTCGGACGGGTGAAATCCGGCCACCCGCCGAAACCCTCTCACCTCGGCTTCCGGAGGTGAATTCCGATAACGATCACTACGGAAGCGCCCCCACGGTCAGCCATTTGGCGGTAAGAAGTGCTGTTGGACGAGGACCCGGCCGTACGCCGGGCACGGCACCATGGGCGGCTCGACCCGCGCGCGGCGCCGCGGGTCCGCACCGCCATGCCGCGAACCGTCAGTCCCACGCACCGTCAGTCCCACGCACTGCACAGCCCGATCCACGCACCGACCCAAGTCCGTACCGCCAGTCCCGGTACCCGCCGGGCCCCCGCAGTCACCCCGCCACAGGGAGCGCCACAGGTGAGCCAGCCGGAAATGCAGCCCGAGGAGAGCCCTTGGGGCAAAGAGGTCGCCGACGACGACCAGCCCGCCCCGGGCTCCGGCGGACGGACTCCCACCCGTCGCCGCACCGACCTGAGTGCCCGCCAGTTCCCGCTCGGTGACTGGGGCGAGCCGGCCGAGCGGCTGGAGGAGCTCTACCGCTGGTCGGAGGAGCGGGCCGTCGAGGCGATCGACTGGTACCGCCGGGACCGGATCTGGAAGCGCCGCTGGGCGCGGCTGCTGCGCTTCACCGCCGGAGTCTTCACCGTCGGCGGCGTCACCGCCCCGCTGATCTCACTCACCGGCGTCCTCCCGCACGCCCTGGAGTGGGGCTACGCCGGACTCGCGCTGGCCGCCGCCGCGCTGCTCGCCGACCGCGCCTTCGGGCTCACCTCGGGCTGGATGCGGGACGTCTCCACCGCCCAGGCGCTGCAGCGCCGCCTGGAGGCGTTCCAGTTCGACTGGGCCTCGGAGTGCGTCCGCGAGGTGCTCGGCCCCACCGAGGGCACCGCGGGCGAGGCCGCCGAGCGCTGCCTCGGGGTGCTGCGCCGGTTCTGCGAGGACGTCTCCGACATGGTCCGCAGCGAGACCTCCGAGTGGATGCTGGAGTTCCGGGCCGGCATGAGCCAGCTCCCCACCCAGGCACCCGGCATCTGGGGCAACCGCAGCGAGGGCGGCACCAACGCGCAGGTCCGCGTCCTGCCCCCGCCGGGCACCCGCCCGACCATGCCCCGTCAGCGTCCCCCGGAGGGACCGCTGCGCTGATCGCGCGCCCGACACGACGAATCCGCCCGGCGAGGACTCCCCTCCCCGGGCGGATCCCGTTGTCGGGGGCGGTGCGCTACGCGAAGACGACCATCGAGCCCTGGGTGACGCTCCGGGTGGCCGCGGCGTAGAGACCCGCCCAGGCGTGGCGTTCGCGCGCGTAGGGGTGGAAGTCGTCCAGCGGGGGCCCGAAGGGCTGCTCGAGCTGGGTCGGGCCGAGCGGCCGGGTGGGGGCCGGGGGGTCGAGCGGGTTGATGCCCAACAGCGGTGCGACCGCCTGGAGTTCGCGCAGCAGGCCGTGCGAGGACCCGAGCGGGCCGCCGGCTGCCAGGAGCTCGTTGGCGACCAGCGGTATCTGGAAGTCGACCGGGACGTAGGCGCCGGCGTGGTCGAAGTGCCAGACCAGGTGGGACTGTTCGGCGGTCGCCTCGAACATCTCCAGCAGCTGCTCGTAGTCGCTGCCGAGCGCGTCGACCGGCGTCACCTCGAAGCCGGTCAGGCCCAACAGGTAGGCGCGGCGCAGGAAGTGGAGCGAGTCGTAGTCGAAGGCGGCTATCGTCTCGACCTCTCCGGAGAACCCGGGGACGTACGGCTGGACCGGGACGTGCGGCAGGCCGTGCTGGGCGAGCACGTCGTTGTAGCGGTCCAGATCCTCGCGGAACGGGTTCTCGGGGTTGTGGGTCAGCACGTCCACGAGCGGGACGAGCCAGAGGTCGCAGGCCATGGGCCGGCTCATCCTCTCGGGTGGGCGGGCAACGAGGCCCCACCCTACCGGCCCGGGGCGGGCTCCCCGCTGCCCGGCCGGAACGGGCGGGCGAAGCGGCCCGGCGGGACGAACCTGGGCATCGGCACCCGGCCCAACCCGACGGCGGGAACCGGCTGTTCGGCCGCCGCCGCGGGCTCCGGCGACGGCGACGGGCTCGGCGGGGCGACGGCGGGGGCCGGCTGCGGCTCGCGCAGCAGCCGCAGCACCGCGACGCCGTCCAGCGGCTGGCCGAGCAGCCGGGCGAGCAGTTCGACGGTGAACAGGTTGTAGTCGTTGACCACCCGGTGGGCGCCGACCTGGTCGCGGGCCTCGACCCGGTCGACCAGCTCGCCGTGCCGGTCCCAGCAGACCCCGGCGAGGTCGGTGCGCCCGCGCAGGTGCGGCGCGGCGAACATCCAGGACTGGATCCGCAGCCAGCCGAGGTAGGCGGAGATCCGCTCGTTGCACAGGAGGGCGGCGGCCTCCTGCCAGAACCGCAGGTCGCAGCCGACCAGCACGTCGAGCTGGCCGGACCGGGCGGCCCGGGTGGCGGCGTCGGCCCGGCGGCGCAGCGAGGCCAGCCGGGACCAGTCGTAGCCCTGGATCCGGGAGCCGAGGTGGCGCAGCGCGTTGTCGGTGAGCAGGGTGCGGGCCTCGAAGATCTCCAGGAAGTCGTCCCAGCCGAACTCGGGCACGGTGAAACCCCGGTGCGGCTCGCTGACCAGCAGTCCCTGGGCGGCCAGGTCGACCAGCGCCTCGCGGGCGGGGGTGGCGGAGACGCCGTAGACCTCGGCGATCTCCTTGACCGTGAAGTTCCGGCCGGCGGCCAGCCGCCCGGCCATCATCTCGTCGCGCAGCGCGTCGGCGATCTGCTCGCGGAGGCTGTTGCGCCGGATCAGGGCGCGCCCGCCCCGAGCTCCCGCAGCAGTCATCTGCCGCCCCCTCCCCAGACCGCGCCGGACGCGCTCTGGCCCACTCACAAAACGCGCACAGACTACCCCGGATCCGTCAATCCGGACCAAGGGAATCGCACAAGGGAGTTCGAGGGATCAGCGCTGGACCGGCGCGGGGATGCCGAGCAGCCGGTCGCGGTGGACCGGGAAGTCGGCGCGGCACTTGGCCACCTCGGCCGGGTCGAACTCGACGGTGAGCACCTGCTCCTCCGTCCCGGCCTCGGCCAGCACCCGGCCCCACGGGTCGACCACCAGGCTGCGCCCGGCCTGCTCGACGCCGCCGTGGGTGCCGGCCGTGTTGCAGGCCAGCACGTACGCCTGCTCCTCGACGGCGCGGGCTCGGGCCAGCAGGTTCCAGTGCTCGGCGCGCCGGGCCGGCCACGCGGCGGGGACGACCAGCAGCTCGGCGTCGGCGTCCAGCAGGGCCCGGAACAGCTCGGGGAAGCGCAGGTCGTAGCAGGTCGCCAGGCCGAGGACGCCGAAGTTGGTGGCGGCGGTGACGATCTCCTGGCCGGCGCCCATCGCGACCGCCTCGCCGCTGTCGAAGCCGAAGCGGTGGATCTTGCGGTAGGTGCGCACCAGTTCGCCGTCGGGGGCGAACAGCAGCGAGGTGTTGTAGATCGGACCGTCCTGGTCGCGTTCGACGATCGAACCGGCGTGCAGCCAGCAGCCGACCGCCCGGGCGGCGGCGGACATCGCCTCCGCGGTGGGTCCGTCCAGCGGTTCCGCGCCCGCCGACCAGGCGTCGTAGGCGAACCCGCCGACCGGCCACAACTCCGGCAGCACCACCAGGTCGGCGCCCTCCTGGGCACGGACCAGCGCCCCGGCCCGGGCCCGCCGTTCGGCGACCGGCTCGGAGTCCAAGACCGCGAGTTGGATCAATGAAGCGCGCACAGTACCACCGTCCACGGCAAGAGTCCTACGATCGTCACCCGAAAGCGCTGCCCTGCTCTCACCCGGCAGCGTAACGTGCCGTATGCGCGTCCGTGCGGAGGTCTCAGCAGCCCGGGCGACGTGGGACGGAAGCTGACGGAGGGCCGGAGATTCCCGTGACGGACAACCAGACCGTGCAGGCTTACACCGATGCGTGGACGCAGTCGATCGAGTCCATATCCGAGTTGCTCGCACCGCTGCCGACCGACGCGTGGAACCGGGCCACCGAGTGCCCCGGCTGGTCCGTCCGCGACGTGGTCTCGCACATCATCGGCGTCGAGTCGGAGTTGCTCGGCGACCCCCGTCCGATCCACTCGCTGCCGCGCGACCTGCGGCACGTCACCAGCGAGTACGCCCGCTACATGGAGCTGCCGGTCGACAAGCGGCGCTGCCACACCCCGGTCGAGGTGGTCAGCGAGCTGGAGTACACGGTGATCCGCCGGTCCCGGGCGCTGCGCAACGCCCGGCACGAGCCCGCCGACCTGGTGCGCTGGCCGGCCGGCCCGCTGACCCGGGACATCCCGTACACCTCGCTGCTGCGGCTGCGCGCCTTCGACGTCTGGGTGCACGAGCAGGACCTGCGCCGGGCCCTGCAGGAGCCGGGCAACCAGGACTCCCCCGCCGCGCTGGTCACCCGCGACCTCCTGATCGAGTCGCTGCCCAAGCAGGTGGCGAAGGAGGCGGGCGCGCCGATCGGCAGCACGGTGGTCTTCAACGTGACCGGCGCGGTGCCGTTCCGCCGCACCGTCCGGGTCGCGGCGGACGGCCGGGGCGTCGTGGACCAGTCGGTGGTGATGGGCCCGGACGTGGTGCTGTCGACGGACTGGCCGACCTTCGTCCGGCTGTGCTGCGGCCGGGTCCGCCCGGAGGCGGCGCTGGTCGAGCTCACCGGCGACCAGGAGCTGGCCGCCCGGGTGCTGGCCCACCTGGTCAGCACCCCCTGACCGCACGTTTCCTGACGGAGCGTCAGGCCAGCTTGCGCCGCAGCCGCAGGATCATCGCGGTGCCCAGCAGCAGCGGCGCCAGCTGGAAGCAGAACGCCAGCTGGTAGGCGTGCGCGCTGTAGCCGCTCGCGTGCGGGTCGGAGAGCGCGTCCAGCAGCACGCCGATGCCGAGCAGGGTGAGCATCGAGCCGATGAAGCCGCCCATGTTGGCGATGCCGGAGGCGGTGCCCATCCGCTCGGCCGGGTTGGACGAGCGGGCGTAGTCCAGGCCGATCAGCGAGGCCGGGCCGTTGCTGCCCATCACCAGGATCAGCACCACCAGCAGCCACAGCGGCGGGTGGCCGTGCGGCCAGGCGAGGGTGGCGGTCCAGCACACCGCGGTGGCCGCCAGCACGGTGAGGGTGATCGGCATCCGCAGCGCGGCGGAGCGGGAGACCAGGCGGCCGAACAGCAGCCCGAAGGCCATCGAGCTGAGCACCAGCAGGCTGAGCAGTCCGCCCGCCCCGGCCCGCGACATGCCCTGCCCCTCGACCAGGTAGGGCAGTCCCCACAGCAGGCCGAACGCGGAGGCCGGGAAGGCCGTGGTGAAGTGCACCCACAGGCCGAGCCGGGTGCCGGGTTCGGCCCAGGCGGCCCGGATCTGCCGACCCACCGGAAGCCGGACGCCCTCGACCCGCACCGGCGCGGGCGCCCCCGGCGGGGCCTCCCGCAGCAGCGTCGCCACCAGGGCGAAGACCAGCACGCCGGTGAGCGCGATGGTCGCGAACGTCGCGCTCCACCCCGCGGTGTGCAGCGCCTGGGCCAGCACCACGGTGGTGACCAGGTTGCCGCCGGTGCCGACCAGCCCGGTGAGCTGGGCGACGAACGGGTTGCGGGCCGCCGGGAACCAGCGGGCGGCGATCCGCAACACGCTGATGAAGGTCATCGCGTCGCCGCAGCCGAGCACCGCCCGGGAGGCCAGCGCCGGGCCGAACTCGGTGGAGAAGGCGAAGGCCAGCTGCCCGGCGCTCATCAGCGCCACCCCGAGCAGCAGCACCCGGCGCGGCCCGTGGCGGTCCACCAGCAGGCCGACCGGGATCTGCATCCCGGCGTAGACCAGCACCTGCAGGATCGAGAAGGTGGACAGCGCGGAGGCGCCGATGCCGAAGCGGGCGGAGGCGTCCAGCCCGGCGACGCCGAGGCTGGTGCGGTGCACCACTGCGAGGACGTAGACGCTGACGCCGATCGACCAGGCGAGCCAGGCGGCCCGCCCGCCCGGCGGGTGGAAGGGGGCGAGCGGCGGGTCGGCGCGGAGGCGGGGAGCGGGTACGGATGGGGACGGTGCGGTGCCTGCGGGGTCCACGCTCATAGTGGAACCAGGCTAGTCATCCCATGAAATGATCTTTGGGCTGGGGGTCGGCGCCGGTCAGCCGGTCAGAGTCCAGGTCGCCGTCCGGGTCATGTACTGGTCGCGGAAGGCCTCGTCGCGCACCCAGTCGGTGCTGTCCCGGACCGTCGCGGTGACGGTGTGCTTGTGGCCGGACGACAACGCCAGCGCCGCGGTGTCCAGCCAGGTGCCGTCCGCGGTACTGGCCTCCACCGGCTTGCCGTCCAGCTGCCAGGCGATCTGCAGCTGCCGCGGGCCGGTCAGCCCCAGCGGGCGGACGTGCAGCCTGGGCCGGCCGGCGACCGCGCCGGGAGCCGGGTCGGGCGGATCGACGGGCTTCACCCGGCGGTACAACTGCTCGATGATCGCCTCCCGGGAGGGCAGGTTGTAACTCCCGCCCAGGGTGCGCATCACCGAGTCCGCGGTCGGCCGGTACAGCCCGTTGGCACTGCGGTACGCGCCCACCGTCCCGCCGCCGTCCGGTGACTCGGCGCCCAGCCAGCGCCACCACTTGACCCGGGTGCGCAGCATCTCCTCGGCGCCGACGGTGGCCAGGTTCGGGTAGTCCGGATCGGTCGGGGCGCTGTCGTACTCGTCGCCGAGCGCGCCGACGGTGTGGCCGATCTCGTGCTGGATGATCCGCCCGGCATCCGGGCTCCCCCCGGCCAGCGTGGTCACCCCCGTACCGCCGGCACCGCCGTACTCGGTCGAGTTGGCCAGCGCGATCAGGTACTGCGGGCCGGGGTCCTGCCCGGCGAAGCGGGCGGTGGCGGCCTCGTCGGCGCACAGCAGCCGGGCCGTGCCCTCGCACCAGAAGTGCATGCCGAGCGGCGTGTTCGGGGCCTTGTCGGTGTTCTCGCTCTCGGCGATGCCGGCCACCGGGGAGACCACGTCGACCCTGCGTATGTTGAAGAACCCCTGGTAGGTCCGGAACGGCTCGATTTCCAGCAGCGCCCGCCAGGCCCGGTCCGCCTCGTCCCGGAAGAGCGGCTGCTGGGCGATGGTGTAGCCGTCGCCGAGCAGCACCAGGGTGATCCGGTTCGATGGGTCGCCGCTCAGCCGCAGATCGACGGTCGGAGCGGCCGCGGGAGCCCGCAGGTCCGGCCGCCCGGCCGGCGGCGCCGCCCGGTCCGCCTGGACCGGCGGCCCTATCGCCGTGGACGGCGACGGGGAGGCCAGCTCCACCACGGCGGGCAACACCGCGGCAGCGGCCAGGATCAGGGCGGCCGCACTGCGCATCACGGGGCCGGGAGTGCCAGTCGGCATACGCGGGAGTCCTCGCTGCGACGGTCACCCGGCCTGGCGCGCGGGTGCAGGTCGCACAGACGTACCCACCCACGGCAGCCCCTCGGCCCCGCCGACGCGAAACTCCCTCGGTCAGACCAATGCAACAAACAGGGGCCCGGGGAACGGCGGGGGTTCCTGGCGGAGGGTCTCAGCGGGCTGCGGGTCTGGAGGCTCCGGTAACCCGGAAGCACCCAGACGCACCGCGCCCTTCAACCCGACCGCCACTCGCCTCGCAGTTCCCCGAGCCCCTCAATACCTACTAGCCCCAGGTGATCAGGCGCTTCGGGTACTCCAGGATCGCCGCGGTGTCCGCGAGGACCTTGGAGCCGAGTTCGCCGTCGACCAGGCGGTGGTCGAAGGAGAGCGCCAG
>NZ_JBFAQR010000041.1:0-65646 GCF_040678815.1 Kitasatospora sp. NPDC049285
CCAGAGCTTGCCGCCGGAGAACGCGAGGACCTCCAGGCCGGAGGTGGTCGCGGTCAGGGCGAGCTGGCTCGGTGATGCGAGGGAGCCGACGACGGGGGCGATGTCCCGCCAGTCCTGCCAGGTGCCGTCTGCGGCCCGGAGGCTGTGCCAGACCTTGCCGCCGGAGATCGCCATGACCTGCAGCTGGCCGTTGCTGACAGCCGCGGACACGGAGGTGACGGTGTCGAGCGGCGCGCCGGTTCTCGGGACGAGTTGCGTGTACAGGCCCCAGGTGCCGTCGGCGTTCTGACGGGACGTCCAGATCTTGCCGTCCGCGAGGGCGATGCCCCAGCTCTGGGTGGCGTCGCTGGCTGCGGCGATCTGGGTGACCTGCGACGGGTTCAGCACGGCGGGCGCGGTGGTGTTGATCGCGTGGTCGGTGCGGCTGGTGCGGTTGCCCGTGACGTCGTAGGTGTAGTCCTGCCAGTACGGGTTCCCGCCGCCCACCGTGTTGGTGACCGGGGAGACCGCGCCTGCGGTGGGCGTGGCGTTGGTGCAGGAGCCCTGCGAGAGCACCTTGTAGCCGGTGCCCGACGCGGTGGTGATGCCGCCCTTGTCGGTCCAGGCGGTGGTCAGCCGGCCGAGAGTGTCGTAGGTGAAGCACTGACGGTCAGTCAGCGATGGGGTGTTGTCCGGGGTGTCGGTGATCGAGGTGATCTGGCCGGCCGGGTTGTAGGTGTAGTCGGTGAGCTGGGTCTGCCCGTTCTGCTGGGTCTGCCGGTCGACTCTCTGGCTGCGGACCTGGCCGGTCGACTGGTCGTAGACGGTGCTGGCGAAGACCTGAGTGCCGTACGGGTTGACGACGGTGAAAGTCGGGCGCCCGAACGCGTCGACCTGGGTCTGCCGGTCGTAGACCACGCTGGTGTTGGTCTGGCCGCCGTACAAGAGGCCGCTGTAGCTCTGGAGGATTCCGTCGATGCCGTAGCTGTATCCGAGGTCTTCCCTAGGCAGGTCTCCGACGGCTGGCAGATTGGTGTTCTGGACGTTTCCGGTGACCTGGTCGTAGGTGCTGGAGGTGGCGTAGACGAACGGCGTGGTGCCCTGGCCGACTTCGGCGCCGGGGATGGTGACCGTGGTGCCGGTGGGGCGGTAGCCGTCGTCGTAGCCGGTGACGGCGGTGGTGTAGGCCGGGCCTGTGGCGCCGCTGGTGTAGCGGGTGGAGGAGGCCGGCTTGCCCTTGGCGACGGTGTCGAACGACCATGCGGCGAGCTGGTTGGCGCTGCCAGTGCCGCCCTGGAAGGTGCCGGTCTTGCGGCCGATCAGGTCGTAGGCGTGGTACAGCGTGGTGTTGCGTGCGTCGGTGCTGGAGGTGAGGCGTCCGGCGTCGTCCCAGGTCTGGGTGGTGACTCCGGTGTCGGGGTCGGTGGCCTTGGTCTGGCGTCCGCGCTGGTCGTACTCGTACGACCAGGTGTTACCAGCCGCGTCCCTGCGGGTCAGCGGCTTACCGTCGACCGTGTAGGTGTACTTGGTGACCGTCGCGTCGGCGGCCTGCCCGGTCGGCGCGGCCGTGCGGTACTGCCACAGCTCCTTGGCCTGGCCGCGGGCGTCCGTGAGGGTGGTCGTAGGCCAGGCGCCCTGCGGCGGGGTGACGTCGGCGCGGTCCGCGCCCACGTACGCCGTGGTGGTCGACCACTGGTCGGCGCCCATCGACCTGAATGTCGAGGTGGTGGTCCGGCCGCGGCCGTCGAAGGTCAGCACGGTCTGCGATGGGATGACGTCGTCTGCGGACTGGTTGGGGGCCGTGTCCGGGTTGACGAGGGTGCCGGAGGGCGCCGTGGAGTTGTACCAGGGCGCGTTGGTCTTGTAGGCGCGGCCGTGGGAGTCGTAGAAGGTGTCGGAGATCAGGCGGCCGGTGTAGGTGCCGGTGCCCACCGCGTTCTCCTGGGTCTGGCGAACGCGGCCGAGGCCGTCCATGATCGCGATGGAGCGGTGGTAGGTGGGTGGCGTTCCGTCGCTGGTCAGGTTGCTGCTGGTGACGTAGGCCGGGGCCTTGCGGTCGGGGTCGCTCGTGTACGTGTACGTGTAGTTGGCCGAGGCGGTCGTCGCACGCCCTGGCAACCAGACCGCGGTCAGACGCCCGAGCGCGTCGTATGCCTCGTTGACGGTCTTGCTGTTGGCGTCGGTGACGGCCGTTGGCAGGTTTCGGCGCGGGTCCAGGGTAGTGACGCTGGTCCAGGTGCCGGTGCTTCCGGGTGCCGGCGCGACCGATGTGACGCTGGAGGGCAGTTCACCTGTGGCCGGCGTGTAGGTGGTCTTGGTGGTGGCCGTGCCCTTGGGATGCTGGTTGTCGCTGCTGTTTGGGTCGGTGGCGGTGGCGACGCGGCCGTAGGTGTCGTAGGTGGTGGTGCTGGTCGTGAGGTAGACCTGGTTCCCGGATCCGTCGAAGGAACCGAGGGCCTGATTGCCGGTCGGGTTCGCGGTGGCATCGGCCAGCTTGTAGTCCTTGCCGTCGTAGAGCACGCGCATGCCGTTGACCGTGTTGCCCGGCGCCGGGGTTGCGGTGCAGGCGTTCGTGCCGCTGATTACCACGGTCTGGGCGACCAGGTCCGTGCGCTGCAGGTCCGGCCCGGTGGCGTAGTCGGTGACGGTGCACAGGTCGGGCAGGCCGGTGGCCTTGCTCAGCACGGTTTTGACGCGGTTGTTGTGGTCCGGGTCCGTGGTGGTCGTGGTGCTGGTGACCTGGTCGGTGCCGTCGGCTTTCTTCGTCTTGGTGGTGCTGGTGCTGATCGTGCCCGCGTAGCGGGCGATCAGCGGCACGTCGAGCGTGGTGCTGCCGGTCTTGGTGTGCGTGGCGGTGGGATTTGTCGGCTGCGTCAGTCGGTTGACGGTGACGGTCGCGGCCGTTGTGTCAGCGGCCTTGTCGAACGTCTCGGTCTGGAGGACCTTGCCGGCGAGCCAGTTGTCATCGGTCACGGACTCGTCGAGCGCATCCGGCACCTTGACGGTGCGGGTGCCGGTCAGGGTCTTGTCCCCGTCCATGCCCTGCAGGTAGGTGGTCCGGGTCTTGGTCTGCGGGCCGTCGTTGGCAGAGCCGGTGATGGCGGTGACGGTGGCGAAGCCGCGGAAGTCGCCCCAGGTGCGGGACTTGGGGTCAGTGTACTCGCTGTCGTCGCGGTGCCAGGCCGCCTTGCCGTAGGTGTAGGCGGTGACCGTGTCCTTGTTGTTGGTGCCGGTGAACTCGGTGGTGTTGATCGTCTTGACCCGGTAGTGGTTGAACCAGTCGAGGATCGGGTCGGATCCGGCGAGTGAGCCTGGCGGGGCCGTCCACCGCGCCGGGAAGCACGCCATGTCGTTGTCGTCCTCGGCGCGCGGCATGACGTTCTGGAGCCGGGAGCAGCCAGGGAGTTCGTAGTCGACGTGAAGGGTGCTGCCGGTTTCGGTGTGGATCTCGATGATGCGGGGGCGGTGGTTGTCGAGGAAGGTCGCGCCGTTGGCCGAGGACGCGACTCCGTCGACCCGGTTGCTGAGCATCTGGGATACGAAGGAGACCGGGGGGAGCTTGACGGAGGCAGAGGAGGCGGTGGAGGCGTTGCCGGTGCGCTGGATCTGGTCGAGCCACAGCGGTACCTCGCCGCCCGGATCACCTGTCGGCGGGGAACTCTGCGTCAGAGCGTAGGAGTCGACGTCCTTCCAGACGTTGTTGACCCTGACCGCGGTGTCGATCTCGATCAGTCGGCGGGTGGTGAAGAACGTCGGGCTGTAGTTGGTGCAGGCCGATCCGTCCTTGCATTCCTGGTCGACCGGGACGTCGGGCCACTTCAGCTTGTTCGCGACGGTCCGGTTGGCCGCGGAGCAGTCGAAGGTGGTGTCGGTGCAGCGCTCTGCGGTCCTGAAATCGATCCGCGCGGCGGGCTCGAGGGTGCCACTGCTCGCGAGCTGCTCGCTCAGCAGCTGGCCGTAGGCGATCCGAAGGGGCAGATTTGCCCGCACATAGCTGGTCGGCGTCCCGTTCCCGTTGTTCTGGCCCCCGCCCTGGGAGTAGTTGTTGGTCTCGGGTGCCCAGGTGACGGTGACCAGGTTTCCGTGGGCGTCGACGATGTAGTCCAGGCCCCAGCGCTGCGCGAGCTTGCACGACGGCTGGCCGCCGGGGCAGGGGTTGCCGACGGTGGTTGCGTACACCGGGAGGGTGGCGACCGAGTTGGTGGCCGGGCCGGTGCCGGTGACGCTGGTGCCGTCGGCGGCGGGCAGGTGGTTGGCGCCGAAGTAGTACGACGTGCCGGAGGTGTCGGTGACCTTGACGTACTCGTTGTTGTCGGTCCCGTTGCTTGCGCCGGTCCGGAACTCGATCTTCGTGCCGTCGTCGTCCTTCAGATGCCACACGCCGCTGGTGTCGTCGCGGACGAGTTGGCCGGAGTGGCCGCCGAGCGACAAGGTCGCGTTCTGGCCCGCCCAGCACAGGTCGCCGGAGTCGGCGATCCCGGACTTGTCACAGGACTTGTAGGTGCGCTCGATGAAGCCGGGACTGTAGTCCCAGCCGTCACCGATCCACGAGGCCTGGGAGTTGGTGGCCGACGTCTTGCCGTCCACGGACGAGGAGTCGTAGTTGAGGCTGACCGAGGGAGCCTGGCCGCCGAGGGCGGGCGGGCTCTGGATGGCGTACGAGTAGGTCATCGCGCCGCTGGAGCCACCGGCGCTCCATCCGGCCGACGGGTTCAAGCCGGACGCCTTGTAGTCGCCGCCTCCGCCGGACGCGGTGGTGTCCTGTGCCAGCAGCAGCGGGCCCGCGGTCGCCGACGCGCTCGCGGGCGCAAACGGGGATGCCGACGCTGACGGAGTGCCGGTGGGCAGGTCGATGTCGGCGACGACCTGCTTGTGGCCGGTGTCGTAGTGCGTGGCGATCGGAGTCCTGGTCTGGCATGCCTGCACGCCGGGAGTGGTCAGCGCGCAGGACGGAATGAGGACGAGCCGCCCGCGCTGCGAGAACGCGCCCGCGCTGGCGGCGTCGAGTGCCGACACGTCCAGTGCGATCTGGACCTTCCCGCTGCCCTTGATGTCCTTGGGCTCCAGTTTCACCAGCAGGCCGTCGACTCCGGCCGCGGCGGCGGTCTTTGAGGAGAGCTGGGTGACCGTGACCGAGCCCGAAGCCGTGCCGGAGTGCGGCGCGGCCGCGCTGGCGGTGGCGAGCCACACCGGAAGACCTGCGGCCTGAGCGCGACCGGTCGATACCGCCTTCGCGAGGTCGACGGTCGCGGACGCTTCCTTGACCTGCTGGCGCTCGACTGGCTTGGCAGCGGCCGGCCGCGCCTTGGCGTCCGCGCCGTGAGCTCCTGCCGCCTTGACCGGAATCGACGCCGTCCGGACGACCGGGGAGTTCGGCGGCTCCCAGATCTTGTCCGAGTCGTCGGCCGCCACCGCCAGGCTCACGGGCCCCAGCAGCGAGGCGACGACCGCCAACGTACTCGCCGCGACGATCGGCAGCCGTGTGCCGCCGCGTCGTCGCCTTCCCCTTCGAACCGAGATTTCGCGGTTCGCATATTGCGACACCGTTTGTCCCCTCCTGCAGGCCATAAGGCGATGGCGCATCCGAGTCGTGCACCACCGATGAGCGGGAGGACTTTACGGCGTCATGGGAATTCGCGGGGAAGATACCGGACGGAACGACCGCGTGATCCATCTCACGCCGATCACCAATCGCCCGCACCTTCACGAAACGGCCATAGCAGACGGTAAATCACTTTGCCTGGCCCGGCGCATGCCTGATCATTCCTCAGTCCTGTGCCCGACTGGGGACGGGAAGCCTCCCGCTGGAGATCACCTATGGCTCTGCGTCCTGGCCGCCGCCTCGGCGGCCGAACAGCACTCGCCACCCTAGTGGCACTCTGGACATGCGCAATACCCATGTCAATTCCACAAGCACACGCCGATTCAACGGCACTGACGGTCAATCAGATCGCAGCACGCGACCAGGCGCATCTGGACTCGATCCAGGCATCATCGGAGACTGAACGGGCCCTGGCCTCAGCGAAGTCGACCGGCACCAACGTGCCCATTCCCGGCCTGACCACCGAGTTCAGCAACACCGTCGCCACCCCGCAGGGGCACCTGTACCAGTCGCTCCAACTGGAGCAACAGCGGATGCGCAAGGACGGCGCCTGGGCGGACCTGGACGCGACCCTGGTGGCGAACCCGGACGGCAGCTACTCGCCCAAGGCCGCCCCCAGCGGGCTGCGCCTGTCGAAGGGCGGCGACACCCGTCTAGCCACCCTGATGGGCCCCGGCGGTGAGCAGTTGTCGCTGACGTCGCCGTTCCCGCTGTCCGCGCCGCAGGTGAGCGGCGCGTCGCTGACGTACACCATCGACCAGGACACTGACCTGAAGGTGACAGCCACCCAGTTCGGCGGCTTCACCACCGTTCTCGTCCTCAAGTCCGCAGCGGCCGCCGCGAACCCGGCGCTGAAGGCACTGCGCTTCGGCACCGAGACCGCCAACGTGACGGTCTCGGCCGATCCCGGGAACAACCTGACCGCCAAGTCCCCCAACGGCAAGGCCCTCTGGCACGCACCCGCACCCATGATGTGGGACAGCAGCCGGCAGGCGCCGGCCTCCTCCGCAACGCTCACCGCGCGCGCGATGGCGGCCCCCGCGGACAGCGCCGGCACCACCGACGCGCCCCTCACCGGGAGTTCGACCGACGGCCCCGGCCAGGGAGCACGGGTGGCCCAGATGCCGGTTACCGCGGATACGGGTGGCATCACGCTGACGCCCGATCAGGACCTGCTCGCCAACGGCACCGGCCCCTGGTACATCGACCCCGCCTGGACGCCCACCTCGGCCAGCACCAACCTCTACAACTGGGTCCAATCCGGGATCCCCGGCCTGAACAACGACAACCGTACCGGCAGCAGCAGCACGGACTATCCCGGCATCGGCAGGTGCGGGTTCTACGCCGCCGGCGGCTCCTGTAGCCCCGCATCCACGTACCACACCTACTACCGTTTCGACCTCGGCAACCTCGGCGGCGCCGTCGTCCACTACGCCCAGCTGAACCTGGAACAGCGCTACTCGGCGAACTGGTCCTGCACCACCACGTACGACGTCACCGCCTATCGCACCGACCGGTTGGCTGATGGCACCGTCTGGGGCAACCAGCCGACCAGACGTGAGTTCCTCGGCAGTCGGCAGATCGGCGGCACCGGCCAGTCGGGGTGCGCGGGGAACATCCCGTTCAACTACGACGTGACCGGCGTCGTCGGCGCCAACGCCGGCCATGACATCAGCTTCCAGATCGCCACCGCCGACGAGAGTGACGTCAACGCGTTCAAGCGGCTCACCACCGGCGCCACCATGGGCATCGAGTTCGACAAGTACCCGGACGTGCCGCAGAACCAGCGCACCGCCCCGGGCACCCCGCGCACCGGCGTGCCGAACGTCCCGGACATCGAGTCGTGCGCTGAGGTGCCGGTCAGCTCCTACGGCTGGATCACCACCAAGGACCTCCAGCTCCGGTCGACGGTCTCCTCTCCGAACCAGGGCCAGTTGACCGAGTGGGTGAGCATCTGGGACCCAGCCTCGTCCACCAAGACCAACGAGGGTTGGAGCGGCTTCGTCTCCACAGGCAACCCGGCAAGCTACGCCTTGCCCTCTGACTTTCTTGAGGACGGCCACTACTACAGCTGGATCACCAAGGGCGACGACGGCCTCCTGCGCGGCAACCCCACCCCGGTCTGCCACTTCCGCGTCGACCTCACGCAGCCGACCCTGTCGCTTCCCGGCGCGCCGGACGGCCCGGCCATCACCGACCTCTCCACGCAGTTCCCGCCCGCGGGCAACGGCCAGATGAGCACGAAGCACGTCGGCCAGACCGGTGAGATCCCCTTCAACGCCGCCGACGCCAAGCCTGCCGGGGGCACCGAGTCGTCAGGTGTGGCCGCCGTGCACTGGAGCTCCAACCCGTGCATGTGCGACCCCTACGTCCAGCACATGTACTTCGGCAGCCTGCCCGCGCAACTGCCCGTGACTGGGCTGTCCGTGACTCCCACCCACTGGGGCACCAACACCGTCTACATCCAGGTCGAGGACAACGCCGGCAACAAGACCCAGGTCACCCCGTACAGCTTCTCCGTCGCGTGGTCTCCGACACCGCTGGCCTACGGTGATGTCTCCGGCGACGGCTACCCGGACATCCTCGCCGCCGGCGACGACGGCCGGCTCCTCGACTACGGCCAGGGCGTCAACTTCGCGGCACCGTCGTCCGCGGCCACACTCGGCCAGGCGCCGGCCGGCACCGCCTGGAAGGACGTGCGCACCAGCCACCGCGGCACGATCGACGGCGGCGACAACGTCGACGCCCTGTTCGTCCACAAAGACCCCACCGCGCCGGACGGCACCGGCGGCGGCAGCGACCTCTTGTACTACCGGAACAACCATCAGGACAACGGGAGGTTCGACGTCGTTGCCACGAAGCTCTACCGGCCCGACTGCCCGGTGAGCGCCGACTCGAACTGCGCGTACTACGGCAGTATCGACTCCTGGGCCACCGTCAGCCAGATCACCCCGGTCGGCTCCGACGACGCCACCCTCAAGCCCACCGATCCCAGCAAGCGCACCGGCGTCCTCGCCGTCGAGCAGGGCAACCTCTGGTACTACCCCAACCTCGGCATCACCAAGAACAACAGTTCTGGCAAGTCCACCTACTTCGGTACGCCGAGAAAGCTCACCAGCGACGGCACCTGGGGCAACTACGACCTGATGGTGCCCGGCAACGCCCTCGCCGACGGCAGGCCCGCGCTCTGGGTACGGGCCCGCAACACCACCACCACGCCCGCGGTGACCGCAGGCGACATCTACCAGTACGCCCTGACCTTCGGAACCGGCACGACGGACGGCGTCAGCTACACCACCGTCACCGGCCTCACCCAGAGTCCCGCCAAGCGCATCATGTCGGGGCTCACCCCGGCGGCGTTCCCGCAGATCGGAGCAGTCGGCGACCTCAACGGCGACGACATCCCCGACCTCTGGGGCTTCGTCGGCTCGACCAGCCGGATCACCACCTGGGTCGGCGTGACAACGGACAAGACCACCAAGACCCCTGTCACCACGCTCAGCCCCCGGGACCGCGAGTGGCTGCTCGACCCGAACGTCATGGGCAAAGACGCAGCCGGCAGCCAGGGCATCCAAGCCAACACAGTCGGCACTGTCACCTGGAGCCCCGACGCGCCCACCTCGCACCTGGCCGGATCCGCCGGCCTTGCCAGCACCGACGGCCTCACCGGCGTCGGAGCGCTCAGCCCGAACATCGCCACCCCCGGCACCACCGGAAGCTACACCGTGAGCGCCTGGGTGAAGATCAACAATCGCAACGACTTCTACACTGTGCTCTCCGAGACGGACCAGCAGCGCAGCCCCTTCTACCTGCAGTACAGCAAGACGTTCGGCACCTGGGCCATGATCGCCACGACCGCTGACGACCCGGCCGCGAGCTATTACGTCGCCACGGCGAAATCCGCCGCCGAAACCGGCAAGTGGACTCACCTCGTCGGGACCTACGACGCGACAAGCAAGATCATGACGCTGTACGTCAACGGAACCTACGCAGGCTCCGCTCCAGTCTCGACAACGTGGGCGTCTACCGGGAACCTCACCATCGGAGCCAACCGCTACCCCGACGGCCACCTCGACAACATGACAGCGGGCAACATCGCCGACGCACGCACCTACCCCTACGCACTCAGCACCGAACAGGTCGCCGCACTCTACGCCAGCTCCTGACAGAGCCACGTGGGAGAAGACCGAAGGAGGGGTCCGGGGCCGACAGGCTCCGGACCCCTCCCATCGTCGTAGTGAGGTGACGAGCCGCCACCTCATCTGACCGGGTGTTCGTGCCCTGGTTCTGAGGCCGGTTTGGGACCTGCCGGAAGCGAGAGTCCCAGAAGGGCGCAGGGATCGCCGCTCCGGGCCCTTCGGGCCTGTGTGCTGGCCGATCAGGAGTTCTGGTAGTACCCGAATTCGTCGACGATCAGGTCGATGTTCCCGTCGCTCTCGTTCCAGAAGTCGACGATGCCGTCGGTGTGCCCGGCAGCCGCCTGGACCAGGTTGGGCACGGTGGCGCCCGCCTGCCAATTGAGCGTGGAGGTGTTGGGTGCGGTGACCGGGAACCTCTGCTCGTCGCGCAGCGAGTTGGGGTCCGGTGACACGGTGAGGTGTCCGGCGTCCGTGGTGTTGGTGACGGTGGCGTTGAGGACGAAGGCGGTGGCGTCCATGCCAGGGCCGAGAACCAGGAAGTGGTTGATACGGGCGGTCACCGGGGCGGGCGACCAGGGCAGAGCGCGCGTGTCCGTGAACCGGGTCGGGGCGATGGGCACGTACGCGCCCTTGGCGGCCGTGCTGTAGTAGCCCACGACGTCCACGATGACGTCGGTCTGCGCCCAACCGCCGTTGAGGACGCGGATGCTGCCGTCGGCTCCGACCGGCACGATGACCGCGTTGGCGATCGTCTGGCCCTGTGTGTAGTTCACGTTCGACGCGTTGGGGGCCTGCTGGCCGCTCGGGTAAACGGTCAGGTGGCCGTCGCTGCGGGGGTTGGTGACAGTGACGTTCAGTGCGACCGCGGTGATGCCGGACGAGGGCAGAAGTCCGCCGGCGTTGCCGGCGATCCGCACCGGGATGGAGCTGCCTGCGGCGACCTGGCTGCGCGCAGCGCCGGTGCCGTCTCGCGTGTCGAGGAGGCGGGCCGGGGCGATGGTCGAGTAGCCGCTCGCCGCCGCCTTCGTGAAGTAGCCGGTGATGTCGGCGATCAGGTCGACCGGGGCCCACCCGCCGTTGTACAGGTCGATGTAGCCGTCGGCGCCGACCGGGACGATGACCAGGTTCGGCACCGTCTGGCCGTTGGTGAAGTTGACGTTCGACGTGGTGGGCCTGGCATCGCCTTCGCCGTACGCGGTGATGAAACCGCCGCTGGCGGTGTTGGTGACGGTGACGTTGAGGACGGCGGCCGTCAGCCCGGACGGGATGCCGCCGTTGCCGACGACCTTCACCCGGGCCGAGTGGCCCGGTTGCACCTGCGCCTGCGGTCCGCCGGTGCCGTCGCGGGTGTCGAGCAGGCGCCGCGGGCCGTACGCCGAGTATTGCGAACCCTGCGTCGACACCTGGACGGAGTTGCTCACCGCGATGCCGAGGTTGTCCGTGACGGTGACCGTGATCGTGTACGTGCCCAGCTTTGCGTACGAGTGGGTCGAGTTCACGGTGCCGTCGCCGTAGAGGCTGCTGCCGGTGGTGGTTCCGTCGCCCCAGGCGACGCTGACGGTGAGCGGCTCGACCGCGCTTGCGATCGTGCTGGTCAGCGAGAACCCGAACACGCTGGTGTTCTTGGCCGCGAGTGCGACCGCGAGGGTGGGGTTGGTGTTGACGAACTCGATGGCGCCGCGAGCGACGTAGGGGCTGTGGCCGAAGAAGTCTGTGGCCAGTTTGCCCGGCGCGTTCGGGTTGGCGGAGTTGAGCGCGGCCGATCCGGGGTGGGGCCAGGCGTCGATGTTGTTGGACTCGTTCAGCCGGAAGAACATGTCGGTCGGCGGGATCGGGTCGATCGTGTCATGGATGCCCTGGGCAGTGCCGGACCGGAACGCGGTGAGTGTCGGGTAGACCGTCTCGGCCCAGCTATAGGGCGGGGTGGCGTCGGAGCCGTAGATGTAGAAGTCGTTGTAGTCAGCCGTGGTGCCGGCGGCCGAGGCGGCGGACACGACGACATCGGGCGCCCAGGACTGGCCGGCCGCGGTGCAGGCGGACTGGTACCCGCCCAGGGCGTAGTCCGTGCCGGGATTCGCGTCCTCGAGCAGGTTGTTCTCGATGGCCACCGCGGATGACGCGCCGTCGATGTCGATGGCCGAATCACAGCCGCGCTGGATCGTGTTGTTCGTGATGTTGAGGCCCGTGACCCCGGTGGCGGTGATCCCCGCTGTCGCCATCACGTCGCTGGCGAGGGTGACGTTGCTCGCGCCGGACGCGATCGTGACCCCTCGGGCACCCGCGGACCAGTAGCCCTCGTCGATGTACGTCCTGCTCACCGTCACGTCGCTGGACGCCCCGTCGACGGTGAGCGTCGTGGCCCCCCTGAAGTTCGGGTTCATCGTCAGGTAGGACGAGTCCACTGAGACCCCGGTGGAGCCGACGACCGCGACGGCCGGCACACCATAGGTAGTGATCATCAGGTTGCTGACCGTCACATTGCTGACGTGGTCCAGAGTCAGGGCGGCATGCGGGCCGCCGCCCTCAATCCACGCCTGGTTACCGATGCCGACGATCGAGATCCCCGATGTCTTGACGGTCACAGAGGCGGCGATGGGGATCATGCCGACTACGTCGACGGTGTCGCCGGGTTGTGCCACATCCACTGCGCTCTGGAGCAAGCAGAATGGATCAGCCTCCGTGCCCGTCCCTGCCGCAGTGGTGCACGGGCGGCTGTTGGTGGCGACGTAGATGATCTTGCCCGAGGTGGCTGTGAGGCTCGACGCGGCAACGGTCGTCTGGCTCGGCTCCCGGACCCGGATCGACTTGCTCGCCGGGCTGATGGCGGTCGTGAAGCCCTCGCCACCAGCCTCGGCCACGGGCATGGCGCTCGCAGGGAGGGAACGGGTCGTTCCAGTTGCAGGGCCTGCCGCGTGGGCCAGGCTCGGTATCAGGGCAACAGTGGCTGCGAATACGGCAGTTGCCGCAACGAGACGGCGGCGGGACACCGGCACCTCAGTTCCTCGGTGGATTCAACTGGTCGTCGCAACACCTCTGTGAGCTGGAGGTTTGCGCATGGGAGTGGGGAATCGGCAGCGGGCGGCTCGGGAGTATCGCGGGCAGATGCCCTCGCCGGGTCGGCCGAGCGTCGCGTGGCGTGAGGACAGGGTCCAGTTCTGGCAGGCGATCGCTCGGGGGCTGAGCTCCGTGGACGCCGCGGCCACGATCAGGGTCTCGCCAGCCGTGGGGTCGCGGTGGTTTCGCCATGCTGGCGGGGTGAATCCCCGTCTCGCCCCGAGCACTTCGGGCCGCTACCTGTCGTTCGCCGAGCGGGAGGAGATTGCCCTGTTGCGGGCTCGGGACCTCGGCGTGCGTGCGATCGCACGGTGCCTGGGGCGTTCGCCCTCGACCATCTCGCGGGAGCTTCGCCGCAACGCCTCGACCCGCACCTACCATCTGGACTACCGGGCCACGCTCGCGCAGTGGCACGCCGAGCGGCGCGCACAGCGGCCGAAGACGGCGAAGCTGGTGACCAACCAGCGCCTGCACGCCTACGTGCAGGACCGGCTGGCCGGCGACGTCGTCCACGCCGCGGACGGCCGGATCGTGGAGGGACCGCAGGTGCCGGACTGGAAGGGCAGGAACAAGCCGCGGCGGCAGGACCGCAGGTGGGCAACGGCGTGGAGCCCGGAGCAGATATCGCGGCGGCTCAGGGTGGACTTCCCCGAGGATGAGTCCATGCGGATCTCCCCGGAAGCGATCTACCAGGCCCTCTACGTGCAAGGACGCGGAGCGCTCAAGCGCGAACTGGTCGCCTGCCTGCGCACCGGGCGGTCCCTGCGCGTCCCGCGAGAACGCACCAGGCAGAGCATCCGCGGGCACGTCACCGCCGACGTGCTGATCAGCGAGCGGCCCGCGGAGGCCGAGGACCGGGCGGTCCCGGGCCACTGGGAAGGCGACCTCATCATCGGCACCGGCCGGTCCGCGATCGGCACCCTGGTCGAGCGCACCACACGGTTCACGATGCTGCTGCACCTGCCGCCGATGGAAGGCTTCGGTTCCGAGCCACGGACCAAGAACGGGCCCGCGCTGGCCGGCCGCGGCGCCGAGGCCGTCAAGGACGCGATCACCGCCACGATCACCACACTGCCCGGACAACTACGCAGGTCGCTGACCTGGGACCGCGGCACGGAACTGGCCCAGCACGCCCAACTGAGCATCGACGCCGGGCTGCAGATCTACTTCGCCGACCCGCACAGTCCCTGGCAGCGCGGCACGAACGAGAACACGAACGGCCTGCTACGGCAGTACTTTCCCAAGGGCACGGACCTGTCCCGCTGGGACACCGACGAGCTCCAGGCCGTCGCCGCCACCCTCAACAGCAGACCCCGCAAGACCCTCGGATGGAAGACACCCGCCGAGGCCCTCAACGAGCACCTACTATCTCTCCAGAAAGCCGGTGTTGCGACGACCGTTTGAGTCCAAGCTCTATGCGGGTGATCAGAATGGACAGCCCGCACAGGCTACAGACCTCCGACAGTCTCGCCAACGGCCCCTGTGATATCCGCCGCCACCGGGCCTGACCTGCGACAGGTAGCGGGGCATGGAACCGCCCACGATCTCTACCCGGCGCGGAGTACCCGTCGGGAACGTCTCGCTCGGGCTTTGGCTGTGTCGCCGCCACCGATGGACCCCGTCGCTGGCGGCGCTCACGCAGGCCATACAAGATGATCTTCCTTGCGTCATCTGGGCCTTGGCTGCTCTGTGTCTGTGAGGTCGGTGCGTACGCGGTGGTCGAGTTTGGCGGCGAGTTCGGCTTGGCGGTCGTCGTCGGAGTGTTGGTAGATGAGGGCGGCGCGTGCGGTGCTGTGGCCCATGCGGACCATGAGGTCTTTGAGGCTGGTGTTCTCCTGGGAGAGGAGGGTGTTGCCGGTGTGTCGCAGGTCGTAGAACGTGAAGTTCGCCGGCATGCCGGGGACGTTGGCGCGGGCCTTGCGGAATGTGCGGACGAAGGTGGAGCGCCTGTAGGGGGCTCCCCGTTCGCCGAGGAAGACGAGTCCGAGTGGGCCGGGTTCGGCGTAGAAGTCCAGGTGTGTGCGCAGCGGTTCGTCGAGGAACGCGGGGAGGTGGACGGTGCGGGTGCCGGCTGTGGACTTGGGGCGGCCGGTGGCGCGTCTGCCGTTACCGAGCTCCGGTGATGCGGAGGTGATCATGATCCGGCGTCGGTGGAGGTCGATGTCCTCGCGTCGCAGGGCTGCGAGTTCTCCGGGGCGGAGGGTGGCGAACGCGCCGAGCAGAACGAGCAGCCGCCACCGGCTGTTGACCTTCTCGGCGAGTGCGAAGACCTGTGCGACGGTGGCGATGCGGCGTTCCGCCGGGTGCTCGCTGCCGGCGCCGCGGATGCGGCAGGGGTTGCGGGTGATGGTCTCGTCGTCGACGGCGGTCGCCATGATCGCTTTGAGCAGTCGGTAGGCCTTGGCGGCGACGGTGGGTCCGCGGGTGCCGCGTTGTTCGGTGTTCCAGTCCCGGACCTTGGCGAAGGTGATGCGGGTGACGGGCGTGGTGCCGAAGGCAGGCAGGATGTGGGCCTTCAGCAGGCGCTGGTAGAGGCCGCGGGTGGTGGGCATCAGGGGGCGGTTGTCCATCCAGTCCTTGGCGTAGTCCTTGAACAGGACGCCCTTGAGCGGGGAGGCGCTCGGTGTGCGGCTGCCGTGTGCGAGGTCCGCCTGGACGAGGGCGAGCCAGGTCATGGCGTCGAGTTCGGTGTCGAAGGGTTCCGGGGACCGCTGGGTGCGGCCGTTGCGGTCGGTGTAGGTCGCGCTCCAGCGACCGGACCGATACTGGCGGACGTTGCCGAACCGGCGGCGGGTCTTCATTTTGCGAGGCATGGCAGGCCATCTCGGACGGCAGTCACCGGACCCAGAAAGGGCCGAGGTCGGCGGATCGCCCGGGGTGCCGATAGGGCAGCTCGACCGGTCGTGGCGCGGGGTGTTCGGACGCTGGGGGCCCCTGGCTGCAGAAAGTGCTCTTCTATTATTAAGTCATGTCCATGACATGTTTGCCACTCGGTCATCGTGGGAGCGCGCCGTTCGGCCGTCGCGCGAGTGGGTGCAGCCTGTGCTCACGGGCGCAGGCTTGCCGACCGCCTGGCCGGCGCGGCCTGTCCAGGCGGACCGCTGGATCCCGCAGGGGTCCTGCGCGGCGACCCTTGGGTCGACGAATCGAAACGTCCGTGAAGCGTCGTGCACGACTACTGCACCTGTAAGGGCGGTACGCCGCGGTCAGCGGCAGCCAAGGATTTCATGATCCAAAGGCCCTCGGGTCGGGGCCCGCGTGGCCCGCGACCTGCGGAAATGCCGATTCTGAGGCAAGGGATTCCCAAGCTTAGAGCGCGAGTTCGATTCTCGTCGCCCGCTCCATAAGGAAAACCCCAGGTCAATGGCCTGGGGTTTTTGCATGGTTCGGGACCGATCCGGTTCGGCCGGTCCTACGATCGGCGGGTGGTTACCGCGACCGCGCAGGTGCTGCGCATTCTTCCTGGAAGCTTTTGTGTCGAGCGGGCCGTCGACGAATCGGCGGCGCTGGAATCGGCCCGGATCTCCCTGGTACGGGCTCCCGAGGGGCTGACCGTGGTGCGGGAGGTGGACGGGCGGGCGGGTGACGGCTCCGTCGAGCGGTGGCGGGCGCTCTACAGTGGGGACTCGGCCCACGCGCTGGACCTGCCGGGCGTGTTGTCGCTGCTCATCGCACCGTTGGCGGCTGCGGGAGTGCCGGTGTTCGTGGCCTCGACGTACGGCGCCGACCTGGTACTGGTCCCCGAGTTGCGGCTGGCCGACGGGCTGGCGGCGCTCCGCTCGGCCGGACACCGGGTCGACGACCGGGCCGCCGACGTGCCCCGTACGCCTGGGAGTTGATGAGGATGCGCAAGAGCGCCGCGGTGCGGATCGACGCGATGCTGGAGGACCTGCGGACGCTGGTGGAGGTCGAGTCCCCGTCACGTGACCTCGAAGCGCTGAGCGCCTCGGCCAAGACCGTGGCGTCGGTGATCGAGAGCCGGCTCGGCGGGCGGGCCGAGCTGGTGCAGGGCGGGGCGGGGCCGCACGTCCACTGGTCGGGTGGGGGCGATCCACGGGTGCTGGTCCTCGGGCACCACGACACGGTGTTCCCGCTCGGCACGCTCGCCCGGCGTCCCTTCCGGGTGGCGGCCGGACGCGCCACCGGGCCCGGGGTCTTCGACATGCTCGGCGGCCTGGTGCTGGCCGTGCACGGCCTGGCGGCGCTGGACGACCTGAGCGGGGTGGAGATCCTGGTGACCGCCGACGAGGAGGTCGGCTCCGCCACCTCCCGCGCCCTGATCGAGGAGCGGGCGCTGGCCTGCGGTGCGGTGCTGGTGTTCGAGGGCGCGGCCGACGGCGGCGGGGTGAAGACCGGCCGCAAGGGCTGCGGCACCTTCACGGTGTCCGTCACGGGACGGGCCGCGCACGCGGGGTTGGAGCCGGCCACGGGGGTGAACGCGCTGGTCGAGGCGGCCCACCAGGTGCTGGCGATCGCGGCGCTCAGCCGGCCGGAGACCGGGACGACGGTGACCCCGACCATCGCCACGGCGGGGACCACGGAGAACGTCGTGCCGGCGGAGGCGACGGTGACCGTCGACGTCCGGGTCGAGACCGCCGAGGAGAAGGAGCGGATCGAGTCCGCCTTCGCCGCACTGCGCCCGCACCTCGCCGGAGCCGAGCTCACGGTGCACGGCTCCGTCGGCCGGCCCCCGATGCCGCAGGCGGCGTCGGAGCGCCTGTTCGGGCTCGCGCGCCGGCTCTCCCCGGGCCTGCCGGGCGTCACGGTAGGCGGCGGCAGCGACGGCAACTTCACCGCCGCCCTCGGCATACCGACGCTCGACGGCCTCGGCGCGGTCGGCGGCGGCGCCCACGCCGACCACGAGTACGTACTGGTCGACGAGCTGGCACCGCGGGCCCGGCTGGTGACCGGACTGGTCCGCGCGATCCGCGACGGGGCCGTCCCGGCGGGCGAGTGAGGTTCCCGGGTCCCGTAGCCCTCCCCGGGTCGCGCAACCGTCCCCCGCTCCCGTAACCCTCCCCGGGTCCCACAACCGCCCCCCGCTCCCGTAACCCTCCCCGGTCCATGGGTGTGTGTGGGGAATATGCTGGGAAGTCAAGATCATTGGGGGACAACGGACTTGCTGTGACGGATGCGCGGAGGCTGCCGTGGGCGTGTGTGTGATCGGTGCGGGGCTGTCGGGGTTGGCGGCTGCGTACGCGCTCCGGGAACGGGGGGTGGAGTTCGTCTGCGTCGAGCGCGCGGCGGACGTGGGCGGCCTCTGGCGGCTGCCGGGAGCGGGCGAGCCGGGCCCGGGCTACCGCTCGCTGCACCTGAACACGGCGAAGCAGCTGACCGGGTACGCGGCCTGGCCGATGGGGGAGGAGCTCGGGCAGTACCCGCGGCACGACGAGATGGCGGCCTACCTGCGCGGGTTCGCGGAGTGGGCGGGCCTGCTCCCGCACATCGAGCTGCGCACCGAGGCGGTATCGGTCCGTCAGGACGCTTACGGCGTATGGACGGTGGTGACCCGGGACGCGCGGGGAACGGAGGCGGTGCGGCAGTTCGACCAGGTGGTGGTGGCGTCCGGGCACCACTCGGTGCCGCTGCTGCCGGACCCGCTGCCGCGCGGGGCGGAGTCGTTCACCGGGCGGATCCTGCACTCGATGGACTACCGCGACGGCCGGGACTTCGAGGGTCAGCGGGTCGTGGTGGTGGGGCTGGGGGCGTCCGCGGTCGACATCGCCTCGGACCTGTCCCGGCACGCGGCGCGGACGGTGCTCTCGGTCCGCCGGGGCCTGCACGTCGTGCCGAAGCAGCTGTACGGCATATCGTCCGACCTGATCGCGGACGCGCCGTGGTTCGGCGCCAAGTCGCTGGAGGAGCAGCGCGAGTTCGTGGAGCAGGCGCTGCTGGTGGCGCGCGGCAAGCTGTCGGACTACGGGCTGCCCGAGCCGGACCACCGGATCTTCTCGTCGGCGGTGACGATCTCGGACGAGATCCTCAGCCGGATCCGGCACGGCGCCGTGCTGCCGCGGCCCGGGATCGAGGCGCTGGCGGGCTCCACCGTCCGTTTCACCGACGGGAGTTCGGCGGAGGCGGACGCGATCGTGTTCTGCACCGGGTTCGGCTGGCGGTTCCCGTTCCTGCCGGAGGGCCACCCGGCGGGCGGCCAGGGGCGGGTGCGGCTGTACCGGCGGGTGGTGGCGCCGGACCAGCCGGGGCTGTGGTTCCTCGGCCTGATCCGCCCGGTGGGGTCGATCACCCGCCTGGTGGAGGCTCAGGCCGATTGGGTGGCACGGCTGTTGACGGGCGAGGCGGCGCTGCCGGCCGCCGACGTGATGCACAAGGAGATCGACGCCTACCTGTCGGGCATCGAGGCCCGGTACGGCCTCGCGACGGGTTCGTCGGTCCAGGTCGATGTCCGCGCGTACCTGCGCGAGCTGCGCGAGGGGTAGCGGCCGCGCGCTCACCTGCGGCGGCCGGGCCGCAGCGGAGGGATCGGGGCGCGCGTGGAGTGTGCGGCTTCACGCGGCGTCCCGCTGCTGCGGCCCGATGACGGTCGGGGCTGGCGTCCCGATCAGGCGGCGGGCGGCCGGACCCGGTAGGCCTCCGAGGAGAGGTAGGTGGTCACCCGGGGCGGGTGGCCCTGCTGGTGGGCCAGGGCGAGGTGGGCGATCAGGCCCACGCCGCTCTCGAGCGGGCGCGGCGTGACGGCCGGAAGAGCCTCGCGCAGGGGCGTCGGGTCGATGCCGTAGCGGTCCAGCAGGACCACCGTGCGGTCGAGCACCTCGCCGTCGTGCCGGGCGTAGTCGCGGACCGGGAGGTACAGGGTGAAGCCGCTGGGCAGGCCGTCGGCGGCGCCGGTGAAGGCGTGGCAGGTGAGCACCGGGCGTCGGTCCAGCCGGGTGTGACGGTCCGCCGGGAGGCCGGCGGCGGTGCGCAGGAAGGACTCGAGTTCCGCGGGGTTCGGGCCGCCGGCCATCGTGCTCAGGGCACCGACGGCGGACGGGGCCAACCCGGGGTGGGAGGTGTAGAACTTGACCCGGGGCTGCTCCCAGTCGCCGAGGTCGAGGGCGAAGAAGACCAGCCGGTCGTGGCCTGGCAGTGCGTCCAGAGCGCTGGTGCGGCCGAGCCGGTGGAGCGCCTCGCGGAAGGTGGCGGCCTGGTGCTCGGGGCCGCGGGCGGCGGGGTTGAGGTAGACCTTCATCCGGGGGACGCCGCCGGGCAGCAGTTCCAGTGCGAGCCAGAGTGCGAACGCGCCGTGCGGGCGGTCGGGGAAGAAGAGGTCCTCGACGGCGTCGAGCGGGCCGGTGGAGATGTTCCAGCGCTGGGCGAGGGCGCGGACGGCGAGCAGGCCGGCCCGTCCGGACTCGGCCAGTGATCCGAGGCCGCTGGCGGGCTCCAGCAGAACCCGGAGGGTGGGGGCCGCGCCGACGGCGAAGGAGAGCGAGAACTCGACCGGGGTGTGGTCGTCCGACAGGAACGACGGCGTGCCGGGCGCCAGGTCGAGCGGGCGGTCGGCGACCGGGCCCAGCGCCTCGGTGAGAGCCCGCGCGTACGCGGCGGAGTCCGCGGCGCCCAGGCCCGCCTGGGCGCACAGGGGCAGCAGTTGACGGACCGTGTGGCCGCCGACGGTGCGGCCGACCGCCGGCCCCCCGGATCTGCGGCGCGGCGCGGCGTCGCGCGGTCCGACCGGACGGGGGACGGGCGTGGAAAGGAGATACCCGCCCCCAGGGGCGGGTATCGGAGGGTGCGACGGGGCGGGGTGTTGAACGGCGGCGTCCCTGGAGGCCTGGTCCATGACACCCTCCTTGTCCTCGAGTCATCAACAACACACGGCATATCGCCTGGGCAATTGCGCTGCTGAATACCCGTCATGTTGAAGATTCATGCGGTTAGGGCGAGTTGGGAACTGTTGTGAACATCACTTGGTCAACCAGTTGAGGAACTGGCTCCAACGCCCCACCTTCTCGGGCGCGGTGGCGGGCTCCGCCCGCGTCGGTTCCTCACGGGCGGGCTGACCGGGCGGCCTGGTCGCGGTGAACCGGGTGGGCAACGTGGTGAGGCCGCGGCTGAACGCGCCGGGCCGCCAGGTCAGGCTCTCCTCCGGCACCGCCAGCTCGATGTCGGGCAGCTGGTTGAAGAGGTTCTCGACCGCGTTCATGGTGATCTGCCGCGCCGGGTCCTTGGACGGGCAGGCGTGCGGACCGGCGCTCCACGCGAGGTGCGCCCGGCTGCTCGCCTGGCGCTCGGCGGCCAGGATCGGGCTGCTGTTGGCGGCGGCGAAGCTGACCATCAGCAGGTCGCCCGCGCGCACCTGCCGGCCGGCGAACTCCATGTCGGTGGCCGCGTAGTGCGGTGCGAGGTTGGCCACCGGCGGGTTCTCCCACAGCGTGTCGTCGATCGCCTCGTCGATCAGACCGCCCTGGTGGGCGTACGCGTCGTGGGTGAGCAGCCGGTGCAGGGAGTTGCCGATCAGGTTGCTGAGCGGCTCGGCGCCGGCACTGAGCAGCAGGGCGACCTGGTGCACCAGCTCGTCGTCGGTGAGCTGGGCGGGGTGCTGCATCAGCCAGGAGGTGACGTCGTCGCCGGGCCGGGCGCGCTTGAGCGCGACCAGTTCGCCGACCGCGCCGAACAGCACCTCGGCGGCCTTCTCCGGCTTGATGCCGTCGAACATGTTGGAGATGCCGTAGTGCACCCGGTCGCCCATGTCGGCGGTGCAGCCGAAGAGTTCGTTGAAGACGAACAGCGGCAGCTGGCGGGCGTAGCCGCCGGCCAGGTCCACCGAGCCGCGGTAGCCGAACTGGGAGATCAGGAAGTCGGAGGCCTGCCGGGTGCTGCGGGCCAGCCGGCGGGGGTCGACCCGGGCCATGCTGTCGGTGATCGCCTGACGCAGCCTCAGGTGCTCGGCGCCGTCACTGAACATGGCGTTCTGGCGGTACGCGAGCAGCGGGACCACCGGGCTGTCCATCGGGATCCGGCCCTCGGCGAAGTCCCGCCAGCGGCGGGAGTCCTTGCGGAACGAGGCCGAGTCCTGCAGCAGCTGCAGCGCCGCCGAGTACTCGGTGACCAGGGTCGCGTCGACCCCGGGTGCCAGCTCGACGGGCGCGCTGGGGCCGTAGTGCCGCAGGTACGAGTAGTACGTCTGCGGGTCGGCCGCGAACTCCGGCCCGTACAGCGGCACCCGGCCGCCGAAGGCCGGGCACCCGGGCGGGGGTACCGGGGCTGAAGAACGAGCGTCCATGACTGCCTTGCTCCTAGCTGGCGCGGTCCAGCAAATAGCGGACGAGTGTGGTGAGGGCGGCGGCCGACGACTTCTCGTCGCGCGCGTCGCAGGTGACGACCGGGGTGTCGTCGAGCAGGTCGAGTGCCTCGCGCAGTGCTGCCTCGGCCCGGTCCGGGTTGCCGTCGAAGTGGTTGACGGCGATCGCGTAGTCCAGGCCGTACTGCTCGATCAGGTCGATCACCGGGAAGGAGTCGGCGAGCCGCTCCGGGTCGACCAGGATCAGCGCGCCGAGCGCGCCCCGCGCCATGTCCTCCCACATCTGGACGAAGCGCATCTGGCCGGGGGTGCCGAACAGGTAGAGCACCACCCGCTCGCTGATGGTCAGTCGGCCGAAGTCCATGGCCACCGTGGTGGTGGTCTTGCCCTTGACGCCTTTGAGGTCGTCGATCGCCTCGGCGGCCTGGGTCATCGTCTCTTCGGTGGACAGCGGCTCGATCTCGGAGATCGACCCGATGAACGTGGTCTTGCCCACCGCGAAGTGGCCGACGACGAGGATCTTCACGGCCGTCTGGGTGGCTCCGCCGGAGACGTAGTCCTGCTCCTCAAGGCTGCGAACCTCAGCCGAACTTGGCGTGGAGTCCATTGAGCACCTCCTCCAGGATGTCCCTGTCGGCGAACCGGGCCCGCGGCACCGGCGGGCGGGTGATCACGTGGCCGGCGTCCCTGAGCGAGGCCAGCACGATCCGCACCACACCCAGCGGCAGCCGGGTGTGGCCGGCGAGTTCGGCGACCGAGAGGTAGCCGGCGGAACAGATGTCCAGCAGGCGCTGCTCCTCAGGCGTGAGCCGGGCGGCCCGATGCCCCGGTTCGGGGGCGGCGGTGACCAGGGTGATCAGCGACAGCTGTTGCTCGTCCGGCAGTTCGCGGCCTTTGGTGATGACGTAGGCGCGGACTAAGCCGGTGGACTCGTACTCGAGGTCCTCGGGGTTGGTCACCTGCGAACTCCTAGGTCCTCGCGCGGCGGTGCGGCCAGGAACTTGCCCAACTGGCCGACCAGTTGCTGCATCCGGAAGGTGATGTCCTGCATGTCGACGTCCGGCGAGGCCGAGACGCCCAGGTAGGCGCCCTCACCCGCGGAGATCAGGAAGACCCAGCCGCCGTCGAACTCCACGAGGGTCTGCTGCCAGCGCTGGGTGGGGTTGTCGCAGAAGAAGCCGAGCGAGCGGCTCAGCGACTGCACGCCGCTCATCGCGGCGGCGACCCGGTCCGCGTTGTCCTTGCCGATGTCCCTGGTGCGGGCCATCAGCAGACCGTCCGCGGAGATCAGGACCGCGTGCAGGGCCCCGGGAATCTCCAGGGCGCTGTCGAGCATCCATGACAGATCGTCGTTCACGAGAACTCATGCCCTTCGCTGCTTGCACCGCGGGTGCTGTTGGTCGGGTCCGCGTCGTCCCGGAGGGTGGCGCGACCGGACCGGGTGCCGCGCTGGAAGGCACCCATGATCGCCGCGGTCTCCGCGCCGGTGCGGTGAGCGGCGGGCTGGGCGGGCGCGGCGTACGGTGCGGCGTACGGATCGGTGGCGTACGGGTCGGCGGTGGGCGGCACGATCGCCATCGGCCGCTTGCGGCGCCGCAGCGGCAGCCCGTCGGCGGTCGAGCCGATCGGCTCGGCGCCGGGCGCCGGGATCGCGGCGGCGGGCGCGGCCGCGGGCATCGCCGCCGGCACGTGGGTGGGCACGGAGCCGTGCACGGCGTTGTGCACGACGTTGTGCGCGGCCGGGGCCGGAACCCGCTTGTCCGGCATGCCGGTGAGCAGCTCGTGCGGCAGCAGCAGCACGGAGCGCACACCGCCGTACGGCGAGGAGGAGTCCACCGACACCTCGAAGCCGAAGCGCTCGGAGAGCACGCCGATCACCGCGAGGCCGAACTGCGGAGGGTTGCCGAGCCCGGCCACGCCGGTGACCCGCTCGGTGATCAGCAGCCGCTCGGCGCGGGCGCGTTCCTCGTCGTTCATGCCGACGCCGGCGTCGTCCACCACGATCACCACGCCCTTGGGCACGGTGCGGATGTTGATCTCCACCACGGTGTCCGGGCTGGAGTAGCTGGTCGCGTTGTCCAGCAGCTCGGCCAGGGCCAGCGCGACCGGCTCGACGGCGCGGCTGGAGATCCCGAAGTCGACCTGCGAGAGGATCTCCACCCGGCGGAAGTGCCGGATGCGGCCCTGGGCACTGCGCACCACGTCGTACACCGAGGCGACGTCGCGGTGCCGACCCAGCCAGCCGCCGCAGAGCACCGCGATCGACTGGGCGCGCCGGCCGAACTGCGAGTTGGTGTGGTCGACCTCCATGAGGTCCTGCAGCATCACGGACTCGCCGTACTTGCTCTGCAGGCGCGACAGGATCAGCTGCTGCTCCGCGGCGAGGCCCTGCAGGGTCCGCATTGCGGACTTCAGCACGGTTTTTGTCGCTTCGTCAGCTTGCTCCTGAGCCGCGGCCACCGACTGCGTATAGTGGTGTTCGAGGTCGGAGTAGTGCTCCCGAAGCCCGCCGATCTGCTCCCGCAGTGCCGCTGACGCCTTGCGCTGGCGAACGACGACGACGGCCGCGGCGACGAGGACCAGGACGAGAACCCAGAGCAACGGGTTCGCTGTGTATTTCGTCATAAGACTCTCTTCAGGCGACTGGCGGCCGACTGCTGAATCCCCGCCATCGCAGGGTGAACCCGCCGCTCCCCCAAGCGGGATGATCGTATCATCGGGCGAACAGGTGACCGATCCGCTGCCGGGACGTGAAGTTCCGTCTCATCCGCGATGGACAAAGGCAGTTGGAAGCCCAGGTCAAACACCGTGCGGCGGGCTGAACGACCGTCAGTTCCGACGGTGATGCGCCGTCAGGTGAGGTAAAGGTGGAGGTCCCGAGTGTGACGACCGTCGCACGACCGATCGGTCGGCGGCTCGCCGGGTCTCGGGGCGAAACGCCGGAATGCTTCGCCGTCGGCCGATCGGAACGGTCGCCGGTGAAGCCGGCCCGCGAATTCACCGGCCGGGGATTTCGGGAAAGGCGAAAGCGCGGCCGGTGAAGACTCCGGAATTCGGGAAACGCCCGGGTAGGGGTGGATCGCGGCGCCGGGTGCGGGCCGCGCGGACCGACTGCTCCCCGCCGTTCCACATGATGAGACACGGTCAAGTGGATGCCGGTGGCCCGGCCCCGGAGGCGTCCCAGCTGGCGAGAATGCGGAGGAAGTCATTCGGGCACCGAGGGCCCTGCGCTAGGGTCCGGAAAGCGCGGCCCGGCCCGAACCGCCCCCGCGCCGCCTCCGGGAGTCAGCGGCGACTCCGCATCGCTGCCCGACCTCCCCGGGTCATTTCCGCCGCCCGCTCCCGGCGCCGGTCACCCGGGGCCGAAGGCAATTCCGCGAGGATTCGGACGGCGTTCCGGTCCGTCACGCGCGCCCGCCGCGCCGAGCCCGAGGTCTGAGCATGGAACCCACCTACGTGTACCTCGCCGGGATCGACAACTCCGGCCCCCAGCACTGGCAGTACCGCTGGCACGCCGCCCAGACGAACGCCGTCTGGGTCGAACACGCCTCCTGGGACGCCCCGGTGCGCGACCTCTGGGTCGCCGACCTGGACGCGGCGCTGCGGAGCATCGACGGCCCCAAGCTGATCGTCGCGCACAGCCTCGGCTGCTCGCTGCTCACCGAATGGGCCGCCGACCACGCCGACAGCGCGATCACCGGCGCCTTCCTGGTCGCCGCGCCCGACCCGCACGGCCCCCACTTCCCCACCGCCGCACAGGGGTTCGGCACCCCGCGGCTCGCCCCGCTGCCGTTCCCCACCGTGCTGGTGGCCAGCGCCGACGACCCCTACAGCTCACCCGCCCACGCCCGCACCACCGCCACCGCCCTCGCCGCCGACCTGGTCGAGGCCGGCGCCCTCGGCCACCTCAACCCCGCCTCCGGCCTCGGCGACTGGCCGACCGGCCGCGCCCTGCTCGCGCAGCGCCTGTACCGGTGACCCGAGGCACTACGCCGAACCTGCTCTGACGGGTCCTCAACCCACGGTCCACCACACGATGCGGAGGGCGTACAGCCCTTCGCTATCGTGAACGCGTCCAGGTCCCGCCGCTCCCGCGAGGTTCCGATGCGCCCCCGCAGTGTGCTGATACCCGCTCTCGGTGCCGTCCTGCTGCTCGGTGCGACCGCCGCGCCGCAGGCAGTCGCGCTGCCCGCCGACTACCGGGTCGGTATCCAAGGCGCTCCGACCCAGGTGGTGATCGGCGCGGACCCGGTGGACTTCCAACTGGTCCTCGCCAACGCTGAGTCCACGCCCCGCGCTGCCTACGTCTACCTGCAGATCGCCGACCAGGCGAAGACCCTGTACGCGGAGAACGAGAGCGTCGACTACCGCGACCCGCGCACCGCCGACCACCCGTGGCGCGCGGCCACCGCGTTCATGCCCGAGGAGAACCACCAGCCCGGCCCGCGGCTCGGCCTCGGCAACTGGGAGATGACCAGCGAGTGGAAGGCCTGGCCACCGATCCCGCTGCCTGCCAAGTCGACCGTCACCATCCCGGTCCGGCTCGCCGTGCACGGCGCCGTGCAGCCCGGCCCCGCCACGATGGTGCTCTCCACCGAGTGGATCGACCCTGCCGCCCCGGTCATGGACGGCGGCGGTGGGATCCGGGTGCGCACCGAGCCGGTGCCGCTGCGGTTCGCCGCCGCACCCGCCCAGAGCCCCACGCCGACGCCGTCGCCGTCGCCGTCGCCGACCATCAGCCCGAGCGGTGGCCCGACCGAGTCCCCGACCGCATCGTCGACCGCCTCCAGGTCCGCTGTGACCCCGACCGCCCCGGCAGGTCCAGGGCTCGCCGAAACCGGCGGTGGCCAGGGCTCCACCGTGTTCGCCCTCGCCGGCGCCGCGCTGGTCCTGCTCGGCGCGGTTGTCCTGGTACTGCTGCGGCGCCGCGACCGCCGGCGCTGATAGGCGTCAGATGCTCAGGCTGCGGGCGTAGTTGACGCCGTTGAAGAGTTCCATCACCTGGTGCGGGGAGCTGACCGGGATGGAGGTGGTGTGGTAGCGGCCGCCGCCGGTGACGGTGATCTGGACGTGGCCGACGGTGTGGCGCTCCTTCATCAGGAGGAAGAGCAGGCCGAGCAGGCAGAAGACGAAGAAGACGATCGCCAGCACGATGCCCGCCGGGGCGATCCGCTCCTCGGTGCGGGACAGGTCGGTGACCGTCCACACCGCGCCGCGCAGCGGGATCGGACCGGCCGGGGTGAGGATCTCGGTGCTGGTCACGATGATGTCGCCGAGCACCACCAGCGGCTGCCCGGGCGCCGCGGCCGCCGGACCCGGCGCCGGGTACCCGTAGGCGACGGGGGAGGCGGGGGCCTGCGGGTAGCCGTACTCGGGCGAGGGGTGCGGGTAGCCGTAGACGGGGGCGCCGCTCGGCGGCGCGGCCGGCGGCGGTGGCGTGGTCGGGGGCGTGCTGGGCGGCGGCGGCACGTTCTGCTTGCGCAGCGGGTCGTGCGGTGGCTGCGGAGTGGTCATGGATCGGTCTTCCCCCGTGGTGAGTGATGGCCGCAGTCTCCCGCATTCCGCCGCCGAGTCGCGAGCCCCGGCGGAGCTTTCCGGCCGCCGCCGACGTCCCGAGTGGGCCGCCGAGGGGATTTCGCCACCCGTGTGGCCCAGCCCGGATCGTGGCGTTCCGCTGCCGTCCTCACACTGAGTGACGGGGGCGGACTCCAACGGAAAAGGGCAGCGTCATGAACATCGGTCTTCGTCGGATCGCCATGGCCGCCGTGGTGGCCTCGCTCGGAATCGGGCTCACCGCGTGCGGCAGTGCCAAACAGTCGAGCGGCTCCTCGGGCAGCGGCAGCGCCGGGGGGGCGGTGAAGATCGGCCTGCTGCTGCCGGAGTCCAAGACCACCCGGTACGAGCAGTTCGACAAGCCGCTGATCGAGGCGAAGATCAAGTCGCTGGCGCCGAACGCGCAGATCGACTACTACAACGCCAACCAGGACGCCACGCTGCAGCAGACCCAGGTCGACACCGCGCTGACCAAGGGCGACCAGGTGCTGATCCTGGACGCGGTCGACTCCAAGGCGATCCAGTCCTCGGTGCAGAAGGCGCACGACGCCGGCGTCAAGGTGGTCGCCTACGACCGGCTCGCGCAGGGCCCGGTCGACTCCTACGTCTCCTTCGACAACCACAAGGTCGGCCAGCTGCAGGGCGAGGCGCTGGTCGCCGCGGTCGGCAGCAAGGCGGGCGCCGGCCAGATCATCATGATCAACGGCTCCCCGACCGACCCGAACGCCGCCGACTTCAAGGCCGGCGCGCACAGCGCGATCGACGGCAAGCTGAAGATCGGCAAGGAGTACGACACCCCGCAGTGGGACCCGAACACCGCCAACCAGGAGGCCGCCGCCGCGATCACCGCGATCGGCGCGCCCAACGTGGTCGGCGTCTACTCCGCCAACGACGGCATGGCCGCGGGTATCGCCACCGCGCTGAAGGCCGCCAACCTGAGCGTCCCGCTCACCGGCCAGGACGCCCAGCTCGACGCGGTCCAGCGGATCCTGGCGGGCACCCAGACCATGTCGATCTACAAGCCGTACAAGCCGGAGGCGGACGCGGCCGGCGCGATGGCGGTGGCGCTGGCCCAGGGCAAGAGCCCGGAGGCCTCGCTGAACCCGACCAGCTCCACCAACGGCAGCGGCAACAAGGTGGCCGCGCTGCTGATCGCGCCCACCGTGCTCACCAAGGACAACATCAAGACCACCGTGGTCGCCGACGGCCTGTACACCGTGCCGCAGATCTGCACCCCGGACTACGCCGCGGCCTGCCAGGCTGCCGGGCTCCAGTAATCACCCTCACTCGTAAAGGAGTTGGTCGCGGTGGCGGGTGAGACCGTACTGGCGCTGCGCGGGATCTCGAAGCGGTTCGGCGCCGTCCAGGCGCTCACCGACATCGAGTTGGAGGTGCATACCGGCGAGGTGGTCGCCCTGGTCGGGGACAACGGGGCCGGCAAGTCGACCCTGGTGAAGGCCATCGCCGGGGTCTACCAGCCCGACGAGGGCGAGATCGAGTGGGAAGGGCGGCCGGTGTCGATCCACCGGCCGCAGGACGCCCAGCACCTCGGCGTCGCGACCGTCTACCAGGACCTCGCGCTCTGCGACAACCTGGACGTGGTCGGCAACCTGTTCCTCGGCCGGGAGCTGCGGCACTTCGGGCTGGTGCTGGACGAGGTCGCCATGGAGAAGCGCTCCCGGACGCTGCTGGACACCCTCTCGATCCGGATTCCCAGCGTGCGGATCCCGATCGCCTCGCTCTCCGGCGGTCAGCGCCAGGTGGTGGCGATCGCCCGCGCACTGATCGGCTCGCCGAAGGTGGTGATCCTCGACGAGCCGACCGCCGCGCTCGGCGTCGAGCAGACCGCGCAGGTCCTCGACCTGGTGGAGCGGCTGCGCGACCAGAACCTCGGGGTGATCCTGATCAGCCACAACATGGCCGACGTGATGGCGGTCGCGGACACCGTCGCGGTGCTCCGACTCGGCCGCAACAACGGGGTGTTCGACAAGCGCTCCACCAACCAGGAACAGATCATCTCGGCCATCACCGGCGCCACGGACAACGCCGTGACGCGCCGTCAGGCCCGTGGCACGGAGGGCGGCCAGTGAGCGGCAACATCCCCGACCCGGACGGCGGCCGGCACCACCCGCTGCCCGAGGACACCATGCCCAAGGGCGGCGTCAACGCCCCCGTCCCGGTGGCCGCCGACGCCACGCCCGCGATCGACCCGCGGCTGATCGTCCGGCAGGAGGGCGTCAAGGGCTACTTCATCGAGTTCAAGCGCCGGGTGACCAGCGGCGAGCTGGGCTCGGCGCCGGTGGTGATCGCGCTGATCGTCATCTGGGCCGTGTTCGGCTCGCTGAACAGCAGCTTCCTGTCGGCGCAGAACCTGTCCAACCTGTCCCAGCAGATCGTCGGCACCGGCATGATCGCGCTCGGCGTGGTCTTCGTGCTGCTGCTCGGCGAGATCGACCTGTCGGTCGGCTCGGTCAGCGGCCTGTGCGCGGCGATCTTCGCGGTCATGAACGTCACCCACGGGGTCAACCAGTGGGTGGCGCTGCTGTCGGCGCTCGTCGGCGGCGCGCTGGTCGGCCTGATCCAGGGCTTCTTCTTCGCCAAGGTCGGCGTCCCCGCCTTCGTGGTCACCCTGGCCGGCAACCTCGGCTGGAACGGCCTGATGCTGCAGATCCTGGGCTCCACCGGCACCGTCAACCTGTCCGGCAAGGACATCGTCTCCAAGCTGTACAGCACCATCTACGGGCAGCAGGCCGCCGCCTACGGCGCGGCCGCGGTCGGGGTGCTGCTGTTCCTCGGGTCCTCGCTGCTGGACGCCCGGCGCCGGCGCACCGCGGGCGTGCCCTACCGGACCATGACCGACATCCTGATCCGCACCGGGGCGCTCGCGGTGGTGGGCTTCCTGGCGGCGTACACCCTGAACCAGTACAAGGGCCTGCCGCTGGCGCTGCTGATCTTCGTGATCTTCGTGGTGGTGCTGGAGTTCGTGCTGCGCCGCACGCCGTACGGCCGGAAGGTGTTCGCGCTGGGCGGGAACATCGAGGGCGCGCGGCGGGCCGGCATCAACGTGTCGGCGATCCGGATCACGGTGTTCATGATCTGCTCGACCATGGCGGCGATCGGCGGTCTCTTCCTGGCCGCGCAGATCCAGTCGGCCTCGCAGACCTCCGGCGGCGGCAACCTGCTGATGAACGCCATCGCGGCGGCCGTCATCGGCGGCACCAGCCTCTTCGGCGGACGCGGTTCCACCTGGTCGGCGCTGCTGGGTGCGCTGGTGATCGGCTCGATCCAGTCCGGGATGAACATCCAGGGCCTGAGCAACGCCATCCAGTTCATGATCACCGGCGCGGTGCTGCTGGCCGCGGTGGTCATCGACTCGCTGGCGCGGCGGACCCAGAAGGCGGCCGGCCGAGCCTGAGCCGTTCGCGGCAGCGCGATCCCCGGGGCCCTGGTTCGGGCTCCGGGGGTCGCTGCGTTCAGTGGCCGTTGATCAGCGCCAGGTGGACCACGGTGACCTGGGCCAGGTCCAGGGCTGCGTCCCGGCGGTGCCGGCGGGCCTCGGCCGACTCGGCGCGCTCGATCGCCTCGCGGCGGGCGTCGTCCTCGGCGGCGGCGTCCACGATGAACAGGTGGCGGCCGGAGCGGACCGTGGTGGCGTGCGGGATCTCGACGCACCAGCGGTGGCGGCTCTGCGTGGCGTACATCGGCCTTCCTCTCCCGGCGCGTGTCCCGAACCGGCCCATGAGGTACTGCTGTGGCCACGATAGGTATAGGCCAATTCGTCCGTCAAGAAGCCGAGCAGGACGATAAATAATCCTTTCCGCGGCACAAATCGGCTCCGGATTCGGTACCGTTCCGTTCATGACAGCTCCAGCCCCCGCCCCCTCGGCGCGCCGCCTGCGTACCCGGGCCACCCTGCTCGCCGTCCTCGGCGAACACGGCACGCTCAGCCGGGCCGACATCAGCCGGCTCACCGGGCTGTCCCGGTCGGCCGTCAGCAGCGCCGTCACCGACCTGCTCGGCGAGGGACTGGTCAGCGAGGCCACCGCCACCACCGCTGCCGGCCGCGGCCGGCGGGCCGGAGCCGTCACCCTGCGCCCCGCGCACGGGCTGGTGCTCGCCTTCGACTTCGGCCACACCCACGTCACCGCGGCCGTCGCCGACACCGCCGGCACCGTGCTCGGCGAGGCCGGGGACCGGCTCGACGTCGACAACCACCCCCGCGAGGTGCTCGACGCCGCCGCCTCGCTCGCCGCCCGCGCCCTCGACGCGGCCGGCCGGAGCCTCGACGAGATCACCGCGATCGCCGCCGGCATCCCCGGCGCCCTGGACACCCGTACCCAGGTGGTCCGCGCCCCCTCCACGCTCTCCCAGTGGATCGGCATGGACCCCGCCGCCGAACTCGGCCGCCTCTTCGGCCGCCCCGTGGCCGTCGGCAACGACGCCGAGATGGGCGCCCGCGGCGAACGCGCCTACGGCGCCGGACGCTCCGTCAACGACCTGATCTACGTCAAGGCCTCCACCGGCATCGGCGCCGGGCTCCTGCTGGACGGCCGGATCTACCGCGGCGCCAGCGGCATCTCCGGCGAGATCGGCCACATCCAGCTCCCCGACACCTCCACCTGGTGCCGGTGCGGCAACCGCGGCTGCCTGGAGTCGGTCGCCTCCATCGTCGAGGTCCGACGCCGCCTCGCCCACGTCCTCACCCCCGGCGCCCGACCCGGCGAGGAACCCGACCTCCCGCCGCTCGACCAGCTGGCCGGCGTCCCCGCCGCCGCCCGGGTCATCAGCGAGGCCGGCCGCACCATCGGCCGCGTCCTCGCCGACCTGGTCAACTGCCTCAACCCCGCCGCCATCATCATCGGCGGCGAACTCGGCCTGGCCGGCGCCCCGTTGGTGGCCGGCATCCGCGAGTCCGTCGACCGCCACGCCCAGCCCGCCGTCGCCGAGGCCGTCGACATCCAGGTCAGCGGCCTCGGCCTGCGCTCCGAGCTGTACGGCGCGATCGACGCGGCGGTGGCGGTCTCGGCCGCCGCACGCTGACCGCGTCGCGGTCGGCACGGCGGTCACGGCCGCTGCACGTCGCTGGTCCGGCGGCGCTCCGGGCGGGTGCGCTCCGGCGCCTGGCGGTCCGTCAGCCCTGTTGTCGGGCGCGCTCGGAGAGGTGGCGGCGCTCCGGATGCCCGCGCTGAGCCGGGTGGTGGCGCCGGCGGAGGTCCGCGGCCCGGCCGCCGCGCTCGACGAACTCGGTCGGCTGGAGGACGAGTTGAGTCGGCACCACCGCTTCCACGCGGTCCACGCGGTCCGCGCGGAGCCGCCGGCCCGCACCGGCCAGGTCCTGCTGGCGGTGCTGACGGTGCTGACGGTGCTGACGGCGGTGGCCGCCGGGGCGGCTGCGACGCGCCCGGTTGGGTCAGTCGGCCGGCGGGGTCCAGACGTACGGGGTGGTGGTGGTGACGGCGTGCATGCCGAGGCGGCGGAGGATGGGGGCGCTGTCGGGGGAGGCGTCGACCTGGAGGTAGGGGATGCGGCGGTCGAGGGCCCAGCGGGCGCGGTGGGCGACCAGGGCGCGGTAGATGCCGCGGCCGCGCCAGGGGGCGAGGGTGGAGCCGCCCCAGAGGCCGGCGAACGGGCTGCCGGGGCGGTGCACCAGCCAGGCGGCGGAGACCACCTGGGCGTCGGCCTCGGCGACCAGGACCAGGAAGTGCTCGGGGTCGGCGGCGCGGCGGGTGAGGTCCTCGGCGAGCCAGCTCCAGTCCTCGTCCCAGACGGCGGCCTCCATGGCGGCGATCCGCCGCATGTCGGCGGCGTCGGTGACCTGACGCAGCGTCACGCCCTCGGGGGCGGGGCCGGGGGTGGCGAGTTCGGCGGTGACGCCGATCAGCACGGTCTCCGGGTCCTCGGCGGCGAAGCCGGCGGCGCGCAGCCGGTCGGGCAGGTCGGCGGGCCGGTCGTGGCCGCGGGTCTTCCACTCGACGGCCTCGCCGCGGGCGGCGAAGAAGTCGCGCTGACGGGCGATCAGCGCGTCCAGCTCGGCGCCGTCCAGGCCGAGGTCGGCGGCGGGGGAGGTGACGAAGCCGCGGAAGCCGCCGTACTTGCGCAGCAGCGGGCCGTCGCTGTCGTGGGTCTCGTCGTCGCGGCGGGCGCCGAGGCCGCGCAGGTGCTCGTCGTAGGCCGCGAGCAGGGCCGTCAGGTCGGTCATTCCGCCGACTGTAAGCGATCTTGGGAAGCGCTTTCCCGGAATTTCCCGGAAATTCCGCTGGCCTTGACGCCGGGGTGAAGGTCTAGCGTCGTGGCATGCGGATCGGCGAACTGGCGGAGCGGGCCGGGACCACCACTCGGACGCTGAGGTACTACGAGTCGCGCGGGCTGCTGCCCGCGCGGCGCGGCGGCAACGGCTACCGGTCGTACGACGAGGAGGACCTGCGGCTGCTGCGACAGATCCGGGTGCTGCAGGACTTCGGGTTCGAGCTGGAGGAGACCCGGCCGTTCGTGGAGTGCCTGCGGGCCGGTCATCCGGCGGGCGACTCGTGCCCGGCCTCGCTGGAGGTGTACCGGACGAAGCTGGCCGAACTGGACGCCGTGGCGGCCCGGTTGGCCGAGGTCCGGGAGCGGGTGGCGGCGCAGCTGGTGCAGGCCGAGGCGGCTCGGGACGCGCTGGCGGCGGTGGAGCCGGAGCCGCGCTGCGAGCTGGTCCGCACCGAGGAGTGACGAGTGAGAGGGAGGATGCGATGGGTGTGGTGCGGAGCGTGACCGACCAGGACTTCGCGACCGAGGTGCTGGCGGCCGAGGGTCCGGTGCTGGTGAAGTTCACCGCCGACTGGTGCCCGCCGTGCCGGATGATCGCCCCGGTGCTGGCGGAGCTGGTGGACGAGCAGGCGGGCCGGCTGAAGATCGTCCAGTTGGACGTGGACGTCAACCCGGAGACGCAGGCCGCGTACGGGGTGCTGTCGATGCCGACGCTGATGGTGTTCCAGGGCGGTGAGCCGGTGCGCTCGCTGGTCGGGGCGCGGGCGAAGGCGCGGCTGCTGCGGGAGCTGGACGACCTGCTGTAGGCGGTCGCGGGCCGCTGTGAGTGCGGCCACAGGGCGGGGCGCGGTCTGGATCCGGGGAATCGTTGCGTTGTAGAGTGCAACCAAATAGTTGTACTTACCAACGATGGAGCTGCGATGTCCACGGCGTCCCCGGCGCCCCGCCCCGCCCTGCGGCACGTCCTCACCCACCTGGTCACCCCGCTGCTGATGTGCCTGGGCATGGGGATCGCCTACCTGTCCGCCTTCCACGCGCCCGCCCCGCACCAGCTCAAGGTCGCCGTGATCGGCCAGAGCCCGCAGGACCGGGTGCTCGCCCAGACCCTGGCGGACCGGGCCGGCGACGCGCTGGACGTCGGCACCGTCGCGACCGCCGACGACGCCCGGCAGCGGCTGCTCGACCGCGAACTGGTCGCCGCCTATCTGCCCGACCCGGGCGCGCCCACCCTGCTGGTGGCCACGGCGAACTCGGAGACCTCGGCCGGCGCCGCGCAGAAGGTGTTCACCAAGGTCGCGGCGCAGCAGGACAAGCCGCTGACGGTGCAGGAACTCACCCCGCTGCCGGCCGGCGACCCGACCGGGCAGGGGCTGTTCTTCCTGCTGGTGGCGCTGAGCATCGGCTCCTACGGCAGCGTGGCGGTGCTCGGCGCGGCCGGTGCGGCGCTGTCGATGCGGGTGCGGGCGCTGCTCGGCCTCGGGGTGTCGCTGGTGGTCAGCCTGGTCGGTGCGCTGCTCGCGGGGCCGGTGTTCCACGTCGTCGACCACGGGCTGGCCGGGGTCTGGGCGATGTCCTGGCTGTACGCGGCGGGCATCGTGGCGATCGGCACCGCGCTGCACGCCTTCCTCGGCCGGTGGACCACGCTCACCATGATGGCGCTGTTCGTGATGCTGAACTTCACCAGCTCCGGCGGCATCTTCCAGCCCGAGCTGCAGAACGGCTTCTTCGGCGCGCTGCACGCCTTCTGGAACGGCGCCGGATTCCTGGAGGGCGTCCGCGACCACGTCTACTTCGGCGGCCGGGCCGGCCTGGGCGGCCACCTCGCCACCCTGCTCGCCTGGTTCGCGGCGGGTGCGGCGCTGCTGGCCGTCGCGGCGGCGGCCGAGCGCCGGCGCGCCGTGCCCGTCCCCGCCCCGGCCCTGGTCGAACCGGCGGAGGAGGAGATGGAGGAGGCGGTCGGCGTGTGAGGGCGGGTGCCCCTACCGTGGTCGCAACACCGCACGACGAAGGAGCCGCCGCCATGCCCGACCGCGACGTCGCGCTGGAGACCATCCAGCGCGAGCTGACCGCGTTCGCCCGCCGGGCCCGCCACAAGGCAGCCCAGCTGCACCCCGACCTCTCGCTGGTCACGTACAGCATGCTCGACCTGGTCAAGGAGCGCGGTTCCTGCCGGGCGGCGGATCTGGCGGCGCACTTCATGCTCGACAAGTCCACCGTCAGCCGGCAGGTCGGCGCACTGGAGCGGCTGGGCCTGGTCAAGCGCGAGGCCGACCCGGACGACCAGCGCGGACAGCTGCTGCACCTGACCGACGCGGGCGAGCAGCTGCTCGCCGAGGCGTACGAGCAGCGGCGGCGGGCCTTCACCGACCGGTTCGTCTCCTGGGACGACGAGGACCTGGGCCGTTTCGCCGACTACCTGGTGCGTTACGGCGAATCCGAATGACCGGACCGGCCGCCCTGGCAGGATGACGCCATGCCCAGGATGACCGAACCCGAGTGGCGCGAGTTCCTCGCGCACGGCACCCGCACCGGAAAACTCGCCACCACCCGCGCCGACGGGCGCCCGCACGTCGCGCCGATCTGGTTCCTGCTGGACGGCGACGAGCTGGTGTTCAACACCGGCAAGGACACCGTCAAGGGCCGCACGCTGGCCCGCGACGGGCGGGTGATGCTCTGCGTGGACGACGACCGGCCGCCGTTCGCCTACGCGCTCGTGGAGGGCCGGGCCGAGATCAGCGAGGAACTCGCCGAGGTGCGCGCGTGGGCGGGCCGGATCGCCGCCCGGTACATGGGCGAGGACCGCGCCGAGGAGTACGCGGCCCGCAACGGGGTGCCCGGCGAGCTGCTGGTCCGGGTGCGGATCGAGAAGGTGATCGCGGAGCGCGGCGTCGCGGACTGACGCCGCCTCACACCCCGGGCGCGGCCTGGAACAGCGCGGTGGCCAGCGCCAACCCGGCCGCCGCGCCCACCAGTTGGGCGATCAGGAAGCCCGGCAGCGAATGCGGGGCGATGCCGGCCGGATCGGCGGCCACGGCGCGGGCCAGGGTGAGCGCCGGGTTGGCGAAGCCGCCCGAGGGCACCGCCCAGCCGGCCGCGACCACCCAGCCGCCGACCGCGAGCGGGGCCAGCGCGACCCGTCCGCCGCGCACCAGGGCGGCCACCAGCAGGATCAGCACCCCGGTGGCCACCGCCTCGCCGAGCCACTGGCGCGGCCCGTCCCGGTGCACCGCCGACACCGCGGGCAGCCGTCCGAACATCGCTGCCGCCAGTGCCACCCCGCCTGCCGCGCCCAGCAGTTGGGCCGCCGCATAGCCGGCCGCGGTCCGGCCGGCGCCGGGCTCGCGGCGGGCCGGCCACCAGGCGGCGGCGGTGACCAGCGGGTTGAGGTGGCCGCCGGAGACCGGCGCGAACAGGGCGATCAGCACGGCCAGCGCCGCCGCCGGCGCGAGCGTCCCGGCCACGGCGCCCACGCCGCCCGCCGGGCCGGACACGGCCTTCAGGCCCGCACCCACGGCGGTCGCGGCCAGCACGGCGGTGCCCACCGCCTCGGCGGTCAGCCGCCCGGCCAGGGAGTTCGTCGACATGCGGCCATGCTCGGGGCCCGGCCCGGCGGCGGACAATTGGCGGGTAGGCCCAAGCTCCGGCCCGCCCGGGCGGGTCCGCTCGGAGGAGCACACGGATCCGGCTTGACCCTCACGCGACGTGAGGCCGCAGGCTTCAGGTCGACGGGAGAGGAGGAACGCGATGAGCGGATACACGGTGGGACAGCTCGCCACCCTCGCCAAGGTGACCGTGCGCACCCTGCACCACTACGACGAGATCGGGCTGCTGTCACCCGGCGGCCGCACCCCGGCCGGCTACCGGCGCTACAACGACACGGAGGTCGACCGGCTGCAGCAGATCCTGTTCTATCGCGAACTCGGCTTCCCGCTGGAGGAGATCGCGGCGATCCTGGACGACCGCTCGGTCAGCCCGAGCGAGCACCTGCGCCGGCAGCGCGAACTGATCGGCGGCCGGATCAGGAAACTCGAGGAACTCGCCGCGGCGGTCGAACGAGCGATGGAGGCAAGGACCATGGGCATTCAGCTGACCCCGGAGGAGAAGTTCGAGGTGTTCGGCGAGGACTACCAGGAGAGCTGGGAGGACGAGGCCGAGCAGCGCTGGGGCGACACCGCCGCCTGGGAGCAGTCCCGGCAGAAGACCAGCCGCTACACCAAGGCGGACTGGGAGCGGATCAAGCAGGAGGCCGACGGCATCAACGACGCCCTGGTGGCGGCGTTCACCGCCGGCGCGGCCGCCGACAGCCCGGAGGCGATGGACGCCGCCGAACGGCACCGGCAGCACATCGGCCTGAACTTCTACGAGTGCGCGCACCCGATGCACCGCTGCCTCGGCGACATGTACGTCGCCGACCCGCGGTTCACCGCCACCTACGAGAAGCTCGCCCCGGGCCTCGCCGCGTGGCTGCGCGACGCGATCCACGCCAACGCGGACCGCCACGAGCAGTCCTGACGGGTGAACCGACGGCGGCTCGGGACGCCGCTCAGGCGGCGGAGTCGCCGAAGGTGCGCCGGTAGGCGGTCGGCGAGGTGCGCATGGTGCGCCCGAAGTGGTGCCGGAAGGTCGCCGCGGACTCGAAGCCGACCGCCGCGGCGATCTCCTCGACGCTGCCCTCCGCCGACTCGAGCAGCGGCAGGCTGGCCGCGATGCGCTGGGTGGCCACCCAGCGCATCGGGCTGACGCCGTTGCGGGCGGTGAAGTGCCGCAGGTAGGAGCGGTCCGACATGCCCGCCGCCCGGGCCAGCAGCGGCACGGTCAGCGGCCGGGCCAGGTGCTCCAGCGCCCAGCGCATCGAACGGGCCACCCCGTCCTCCGGCTCGGCCACCGGACGGACCGCCGCCTCGATGAACTGCGCCTGCCCGCCGTCCCGGTGCGGCGGCACCACGAAGCGGCGGGCCACCGTGTTGGCCACCTTCGCGCCGTGGTCGAGCCGCACCAGGTGCAGGCACAGGTCGATCCCGGCGGCGCTGCCCGCACTGGTCAGCACCTGGCCGTCGTCCACGTACAGCACGTCCGGGTCGACCAGCACCGCCGGGTGGCGGCTGCGCAGCAGCTCGGCGTACCGCCAGTGGGTGGTGGCGGGCCGGCCGTCCAGCAGTCCGGCGGCGGCCAGTGCGAAGGCGCCCGAGCAGATCGAGACGATCCGCGCACCCCGCCGGTACGCGGTGCGCAGCGCCGCCACCAGCGGGTCGGGCGCCCCGCGGTACGGGTCGGGCACGCCGGCGACCACCACGGTGTCCGCGGCGGCCAGCTCGTCCAGGCCGTGACGGGGCGTCAGCGAGAAGCCGCCGACCGCCTCCAGCGGGTGCCCGGGCCGCTCCGCGCAGACCTTGACGTCGTACCAGGGCGCCGCCAGCAGCCCGGCCAGCTCGGGCCGGGCGAGCGCGAACACCTCGACCACCACGCCGAGTTCGAACGGGGCCATGCCCGCGAAGGCGTACAGCGCGACGGTGTGCACGGGCGCCGGGCGGCTGCCGATGACGACGGACACGGGCGCGGCCATGCGGTGCTCCAGATGCGGCCAGAAGGTGGTGCGCGGTTCGCGGTGAGTGTAGCTCCGGCGGTCCGCGAAAAATGCTTGGAACTGACTCGCAACCCCCCGGGAGGATGGACGTCTATCCGGGTGAGAGCCGGCGGAGCGGACTCGGGGAGAACCCGCTCCCGGCCCTGGCCTCGACTCCACCGATTCCACTCCTAGGGGGAACCTGCGATGGCCGCGTCCACCGATACCCGTTTTGCGAAGAATGTCGTCATGCTCCGCTCCGGCTGGGGCCGGCGTCACCGGCGCCGGACCGTCTGACGGTCCGTCCGGACCTGCCGGGACCTGCAGCCGGTCGCGGTGAGTCGGTTCCACCCGGGCGGCGGGTGCGGGGTGCGATCACCCCGAACCGCGCCGCCTGATCCTGCGTCACCAACACCGAACCGGCGGCGGGAAGGAGCGTCCCGCCGCCCCCAGGGGGGACGGAAGACCACGATGGCGATGGCGATCACGCCACCGGCGGCCCGCCTGGCGCGCGGCCTGTTCCGGGGCGTCATGACCGCGCTGCTCGGCGTGCGCGACACCGCGCCCGAACCGGAACCGGCCGCACCCGCCGGACCCGGACTGCGCGTGCTGGCCGGCGGCCGCGCCGCCGACGGCGAACGACCCACCCTAACCGGCCTGTACCACGCCCACCGGCTGCAACTCGTCCGGCTGGCGGTCCTGCTGGTGGACCACCACGACATCGCCGAGGACGTCGTCCAGGACGCCTTCACCGAGCTGTACCGCAAGTACGGCGACCGGCTGGACGACCTGGACAACGCCCTCGGCTACCTGCGCACCTCGGTGGTCAACGGCGCCCGCTCGGTGCTGCGCCGCCGCCGCACCGCCCGCGCCTACGTCCCCCCGCACGAGGCCGACGAGCCCTCCGCCGAGGACCGCGCGGTGCTCGGCGACGAGCACCGCCGGGTCCTCGCCGCCCTCGGCGAACTGACCCGGCGGCAACGCGAGGTGCTGGTGCTGCGCTACTGGTCGGACCTGTCCGAGGCACAGATCGCCGAGACCCTCGGGCTGTCCCGGGGCACCGTGAAGTCGACCGCCAGCCGGGCCCTGGACGCCCTGGAGAAGCACCTGGAGAAGGCCTGATGAGCGAGGACCACAAGGCCGAGCGCCCGGTCGAGCAACTCCTGCGCGCGGCGCTCGCCGCCCGGGCCGAGCAGGTCACCCCGCAGCACCTGCGCCCGATGCCGCCGCTGCGCCGCCGCCCCCGGCACCTGCGCCCGGTGGTGCTGGTCGTCGCCCCGCTGCTCGCCCTGGCGGCCTCGCTGACCGCCTACCTGAGCGCCGACAGCGCCCGCCCGGCGGCCGAGCACGACACCGGTCCGGTCGCCGGCGTCACCGCGTCGCCCAGCCCGAGCGCGTCCGAGGCCGCACCGACCCCCGCCCCGGACGTCGGCGCCGCCGCCGACGCCTCGACGGAGGACTCCGCGGACGCGGTCGAGCCGGGGAGCGGTGCCCCGCCGCTCGGCTCGCACCGGGTCTTCAAGGACGTCGGCTTCACCCTGCCGACCGGCTGGAGCGTGCCGGACCAGAGCCCGGTCAACTCGCTGTGCGTGCTGAGCCCCGGCGGCTCCGGCAAGCCGGTCGGCGACTGCCTGCCGTACGGCGTGCGGCTGGTCGTCCTGGGCGCCGGCGGTCAGGGCGCCGTGGACTGGCCGAACGAGCAGGCCCTGGAGTCGGCGGCCGGCTGGCAGCAGCTGCCGGCCTGCCCGGTCTGGGGCAACCCGCACCCGATGCCCGCGGCGGCCCGCGCCAAGCAGCAGCAGGCGCCGCAGCGCTCGGTGGTCAAGCTCGGCAGCCGGTACGCCGAGCAGGTCGGCTGGCACGTCGACTGCGGCGACGGCTCGGCCGTGGACCTCAAGGTGTGGGGCTTCCCGGGGGAGATGGTCTACCTGGTCGCCGCCGGGATGAAGGCCGACTACCAGGACGACCTGGCCGCGCTGGCGCAGAGCCTCGACGTCAGCGCCCGGAGCGGAGGCATCGCCGGCGCCCGGGACGTCAAGGTCACCACCGACCTGCCGGCCGCGCTCGACACCAAGGGCGGCACCGCCCCGCAGACCTTCACCGTCACCTACACCAACTACAGCCCGACCGACTACCGCGCCGTCCGGCCGGAGCTGCTGGTCGCGGCCGGCACGGCGCAGGGCGCGGTGACCGCGGAGCGGCTGGACGGGTCGACCTGGACCCGGCTGCCCGCCGACTCCTCCCACGGCGACCCCGCCAGCGCCGCCGCGGCCTTCGCGCTCGCCCCCGGCGCCAGCCGCACGGTGACCTTCCGGCTGGCGTTCGCGGTGCCGGCCGGCCAGCACCCGGCGGTGGTGGTGACGCCGCGGGCCGGGGTGGCCGACCCCCGGGCGCCGAACGGCGTCCGGTACGTCGGCGAGCGGATCACCGACCTGACGGCCTCCTGACACGCCGCCGCCCCCGGCCGGAACTCCGGCCGGGGGCAGCGGGCGTGACGCCGGGTCAGGCGGTGAGGGAGGCCATCCACGCCTCGACCTCGTCGGCCTGCCGGGGCAGGCCCGCCGACAGGTTCTCGTTGCCGTCGGCGGTGACCAGGATGTCGTCCTCGATCCGCACGCCGATGCCGCGGTACTCCTCGGGGACGGTCAGGTCGTCGGCCTGGAAGTACAGGCCGGGCTCCACGGTCAGCACCACGCCGGGCTCCAGCAGCGAGTCGACGTAGTCCTCGCGGCGGGCGTGCGCGCAGTCGTGCACGTCGAGGCCGAGCATGTGGCCGGTGCCGTGCAGGGTCCAGCGGCGCTGCAGGCCGAGCTCCAGCACCTTCTCCACGTCGTAGACCGAGGCGTCGAGCAGGCCCCACTCCAGCAGGCGCTCGGCGAGCACCCGCTGCGCGGCGTCGTGGAAGTCGCGGAACCGGCCGCCCGGCTTGACCGCGGCGATGCCGGCCTCCTGGGCGTCGTACACCGCGTCGTAGATCCGGCGCTGGAGCGGGGTGAACCGGCCGTTGATCGGCAGGGTGCGGGTGACGTCGGCGGTGTAGAGGGTGTGGGTCTCCACGCCGGCGTCCAGCAGCAGCAGCTCGCCCGGGCGGACGTCGCCGTCGTTGCGCACCCAGTGCAGGGTGGTGGCGTGCGGGCCGGCCGCGCAGATGGAGCCGTAGCCGACGTCGTTGCCCTCGACCCGGGCGCGGCGCCAGAAGGTGCCCTCGATCCAGCGCTCCGAGGTGGCGACGGCCTGGCCGAGCTCGCGCACCACGTCGGTGAAGCCGTTGACGGTGGAGTCGCAGGCGGCGCGCAGCTCGCCGATCTCCCACGCGTCCTTGACCAGGCGCAGCCCGGACAGGAAGACCTTCAGCTCGTCGTCCTTCTCGGAGTCGAGCTGCTCGGCCAGGGCGGCCTCCAGCGCGGCGTCGTAGCCGCGCACGATCCGGGTCGGGACGCTCTGCGCGGCCAGCTCCTCGGCGGCCTTGCGGACGTCGCGGACGGGCAGGCCGTAGAGCTCGCCGGCCTCGGTGAGCGAGTGCCGGCGGCCGACCCACAGCTCGCCCTGGCCGCTGAGCCAGAACTCGCCGTTCTCGCGGTCCGAGCGGGGCAGCAGGTAGAGCGCGAACTCGTGGCCGCCGTCGACCGGCTCGGCCACCAGCAGGGCGTCCTCGGTCTGGTTGCCGGTCAGGTGCACGAACTCGGTGGCGGCGCGGAAGGTGTACTCGGTGTCGTTGGCGCGCACCCGCAGGTTGCCCGCCGGGACCACCAGGCGCTCGCCCGGGAAGGCGGCGGACAGCTTGGCGCGCCGCTCGGCCGCGTAGGGGGCCTGCGCGACCGGCTGCAGGCCGTGCAGCTCGGTGTCGGCCCAGCCGGAGCGCATCGACGCGGCGAGCTCGTCGGAGATCTCGCCGTACAGGCCGTTCTTGCGGCTCTTGATCGGCTTCTCCTCCTCGCCGTCGGCGGACCCCTCGGGGTTCTCGGACACCGCCGGGCTGCGGTCCTCGGTCACGTACGTCGCCTCCTTGCGCGTAGTGCCGCCCCACTCGTCCCGGATCGCGGGACACGAGGGGCGGACGTCGCCCCCATCGTACGTAGGGCTGTTCGAGTGGAGAAAGGCCGTTCGACCCCTGGTGGGGTGCTACTCGAAGCGGACGACCAGCAGCACCAGGTCGTCCTCGCCCGGCTCCTCGCCGCCCGCCTCCACCAACAGGTGCGTGCACAACCGCTCCGGGTCGAGCCGGACGTCCCGCGGCGCGTCCGCGGCGGCCCGGCGCAGCGCCGCCTGCCCGGCGTGCAGCGTCGGCCCGAACCGGCGGGCCAGGCCCTCGGTGTACAGCACCAGCAGGTCGCCGCGCTCCGCGGTCAGCTCCACCCCGGGCGCCTCCCAACAGCTCAGCATGCCCAGCGGCGCGGACAACGAGGTCTCCACGAAGTTGGCGCCGAACCGGGTGAGCAGCACCGGCGGGCAGTTCGCCGCCCCGGCCAGCGAGATCCGCCGCTCCACCGGGTCGACGCAGGCGTACACAGCGGTCGCCGACCGGGTCGGCTCGGTGGTCTTCAGCAGCAGCTCCAGGTCGCCGAGGACGGAGACCGGGTCCTCGCCCTCCAGCACCGCGTAGGCGCGCAGCGCCGCCCGCACCCGGCCCATCGCGGCCGCCGCGCCCGCCCCCGCACCCGGTCCCGCACCCGGACCGCCGCCGAGCACGCTGCCCACGGTCAGCCCCAGCGTGTCGTCGGGCAGCGCGATCGCGTCGTACCAGTCGCTGCCCGCCGCCCGGTCCAGCGCCGCGGGCACGCAGCGGGCGGCGATCCGCAGCCCCGCCGGGGACGGCAGGTGGTCCGGCAGCAGCGAACGCCGCAGCGCCGCGGTGGCCCGCACCGCCCGGTCCGCCGCCAGCTCCCTGGCCAGTAGCGGCGCGGCGAACTCGCAGAAGCGGCGCACCAGATGACGGCGGCGCTGGTCCGGCCGGCCCGGCTCGTCGTAGAACCACACCGCGGCGCCCAGCGCGCCCTCGCGCTCGGTGCGCAGCGGCAGCGCGTAGCAGGCGCCCAGGCCGAGCTGGGCGGCGACCTCGCGGAAGCGCGGCTCGACCGCCGGGTCGGCGGCCAGGTCGGCGATCAGCAGCCGCCCGGACTCCGCGCCCTGGCTGAGCAGCCCGGCGAACGGGCCGTGCTCCACCGGGACGGTCTCCAGCGCGCCGAGCATCGCCCGGTCCAGACCCAGCCCGACCGGTCGGGCCAGCGTGCGGGCCGGCCCCGGCCGCACCGTGACCACCAGGCCGCGCCGCGCGCCGAGCAGCGCCGCGCCGGAGTCGAGCAGCGCGTCCAGCGTCCCGTCCAGCCCGTCGGCCCGGGCCAGCAGTTCCAGGTGCTCCTGCAGATTGGTGAAATCGGACAGCCATCCGGCCAAACGGTCCTGCAGACCGGCCGCCGGCGCCCCGACCGCGCCGAGCTCGGCCAGTGCCGGCTCGGACATCAGCGGCTGGATGTCGGTCATGTCGCAACTCCCCACAATCCGGAACGTGTCACGCAGGACCCCCAGACCGACCGAAACGATGTCTTTACTCACTACTCGGCACGATTCCCCCACTTGTACACAGGCCGATCGGGGCATGTCCAGGAGCGGGCGGGCCGGGCGGTGCCAGGGATCGTATGCGCAGGCCGCCGAGGTGCCACCCGGGCCGGACCGCACTCACTCGTACGGTGGAACCACGGCCCGCCGACCCGCGTCCATCCGGACGTATGGGGGATTCTCGTTCCAGGGCCCGGTGTTCGCCGCCGGCCGCCTCCCCCGCCCTCGCTCACCCGATGCGGAAAGGAACGAGCCGCCATGCGCCCCACCGGCCGAGGCCAGTTGTCCGAGCGGGTGACCCGGCTACTGCCCGGGCGACGGCGGGTCCGGGCCCTCGCCCTGAGCGCCGCCCTGGAGGCCGCCACCGGCCGCGGCTGGCCGGTCGTCCCCGGCGCCCGCGCGCTGCGCGGCGCCGCCGGACCGTGCTCCTGCGCCGACCGGGCCTGCCCGACGCCCGGCGCCCACCCCGACGACCCGTCGCTGGAAGCCGCCACCACCGACGTCCGGATGATCCGCTACTGGTGGGAGCGCCGCGCCCCCGGCGCCCCGGTGCTGGTCGCCACCGGCCGCGCCCTCGGAGCCGTCAGCCTGCCCCGCCCGGCCGGCCCGTGGCTGCTGCGCCACCTCGACGAGATCGGCGTCCCCTGCGGTCCGGTGCTCGGCACCGCCAACCGCTACGTGCTGCTCACCGCCCCGTACACGCTGCCCGAACTCGGCGCGCTGCTCGCCGAACGGCCCTGGGTGCCGGGGGTGCTGCGCTACCACGGGCCCGGCGGCTACCTGGTGCTGCCGCCCGCGCGGACCGGCTCCGGCGCGGTGCACTGGGTGCGCCGCCCGATCGAGGACGAGCCGTGGCTGCCGCAGGTCGGGACGCTGCTCGGCGGGCTGATCACCGCCAGCGCGGTCGCCCTGCCGCACCGCTGAGCGGGCAGAAAAAAGCCCGACCGCTGGCGACGGGGGATGCACCAGCGGTCGGACTGTTCAAACAGTAACAAAGATCCGGCTCCGCGCCAATTTGTCCACGCCGAAAGGCTCTTGGGATTTCGACGGGGTCAGATTCCCCTGTGACGCGGCTCACTTCCGGTCAGTTCAGGGTGACCTGACGGCTCACCAGGTTCGCCCGGGCCCGGCGCTCCTCCGCGGTCAGCGGCGCCGGCGCGGCCAGCACCTCGGCCAGGCGGGCGGCGAACTCGGCGGCCGGCTTCTCCACGTCCGCGGCGGTCACCTCCAGCGGCAGGTCCCACACCGGCACGGTCAGGCCGTGCGCCCGGAACGAGCCGACCAGCTTGGTGCCCTCGCCCAGCGAGCTCTCGCCCGCCGCCGACAGCCGGGCCAGCGCGTCCAGCAGCTGCTCCTCCGGGACGGTCATCACCCAGCGCAGGTGGTTCTTGTCCGGGGTGCCGCACCAGTACGCGGAGTCCACGCCCGCCAGCTTCTCGGTCGGGATCGCCGAGGCGTTGGCCCGCTCCAGCGAGGCCGCCACCTCGCCGGTCGCCGAGTCGGCGTCCTCCAGCCAGAACTCGAACCCGGTGTGCACGGCCGGAGTGAACTCGGCGGTGGTGTCCAGCAGTTCCTGCAGGCGACGGCCGCCCGGCACGGTCCGGCGGGCCGGCACCGGGGAGCCCGGCTCGGTGGTCAGCGCCAGCTCCAGGGCGTCCGCCAGGTCACGGCTCAGGTCACCGGAGGACGACTGGGTCTGCAGGCCCAGCAGGATCGAGCCGTCCGGGCGACGCAGCGCCGGCCAGGCCAGCGGCAGCACCGTCGCCAGCACCACCGACGGCACCTCGCCGACCGCCTCGTCGGCCACGCCCGCCGCCAGCGTCAGCGGCACCGTGGCAGCCGGCACCAGCTCGCGCAGCGCCACCCAGTCCGCCTCGCCCGGCAGCCCCTCGAACGGGCGGTGCACCAACTCCTGCACCGCGTGGGCGGCCTGACGCCCGTGGCAGGCCTTGTAACGGCGGCCCGAGCCGCACGGGCACGCCTCGCGCGCTCCGACGACCGGCACCTCGCCCTCGACGACGGTGGACTGGCTGGGCTGCTTCTTCGCGGCCTTCTTGGCCATGGTGCGGCTCTCCCGGGAACGGCGGACGTTGCACCGCGCAGCCTACTTCGCCCCGGGCCTCCCGCTCAGGCGCTGCGCCGGTGCCCGCCGCCCACCACCTGCCCGAACGCGGGCAGTTCCGCCCACACCGTCACCTGACCGGGTGCGTGCCGCACGCCCCAGTCCCTGGCCAGCTTCCCGACGATGCTCAGGCCCCGACCGCCGTGCGCCGTCACCGACGGACTGCCCGGCAGCGGACGCGTCGTCGCCCCGCCGTCGGTCACCTCCAGCGTCAGCAGACCGTCCCCGTGCATCTCCCAACTCACCAGCACCGTTCCGCCGTCTGACGGATCATCGGCGGGATCGTCCGGCTCGTCCGGCTCGTCCCGGTGATCCACCGCGGCCAGCGGCCTGGCGTGCCGACAGGAATTGCTGAGCAGTTCGGAGAGGATCAACACCGCGTCGTCAATCACCGCATCAGGTATCGAACGGTCGCCGAGATCGCTGCGCAGCCTTCGCCGCGCCACCGAGACGCTGGCCGGACCATGTGGAACGGCCATCGCGGATGAGGTCGACCCGGCCTGAACTGGCACAGCTCGCGCCACCATCAACGCCACCCCCGGACCTCCTTCAGCATCTGCCGAGGGATGGATGCCCGCGCTTAATGCATCGGAAACGGGCGTTCGACGATCCGGTGGGGGCATTAACGGCATCACCACGCACGGTGGGCGAAAGGTGAGCTACGTCTCACGTTGCGTTGTCATGCCGCCCCCGTAGGAAAGGGCGTCGGGAAATACCCCGTTCGGTATTTACCGACACGCAATCCGGGCCACCGGTGCGTCCGGTGTCCGGCTCCGCTGGGGTGCTCAGCGGCCGAGCTGCGCCCGTACCTCGGCCGGGCGGTTGGTGATCAGCGCCTCCACGCCCAGCTCCAGGCAGAGTTCGACGTCCTCCGGGCGGTCCACCGTCCACACGTGCACCGGGTGGCCGGCCCGGCGCAGCGCCGTCACCAGACCGGGGTCGCGGCGCACCAGGTCGATGCCCGGACCGGCGATCGCCGCGCCGCCCGGCAGCGCCCGGGTCCGTCCCAGCACCGGCAGCCGGCGCTCCCACAGGTACACCCGCGGCACCGCCGGCGCGGCCCGCCGGACCCGGTGCAGCGCGAGCTCGGAGAAGCTCATCACCCGCACCGTCGAGTCCTCCGGCGTGGCCGGCAGCAGCCCGAACCGGTCCAGCATCCGCAGCAGTTCGGCCTCCACCCGGCCCGCGTAGCGCACCGGGTGCTTGGTCTCGATCGCCAGCTCCACCCGCCGCCCCGAGTCCGCGACCAGCTCCAACAGCCGCTCCAGCGTGAGGATCCCACTGGGCGTCGGGTCCGCGGGCGACTTCCACGAGCCGAAGTCCAGCGCGGACAGCTGGGCCAGCGTCATCGTCGACACCACGCCCTGGCCGTCCGAGGTCCGCGCCACCGTGCGGTCGTGCACGCACACCAACTGCCCGTCGGAGGTCAGCCGGACGTCGCACTCCAGCCCGTCCGCGCCCTCCTCCAGCGCCCGCCGGTACGCCTCCTCGGTGTGCTCCGGCAGCGCCGCCGAGGAACCCCGGTGGGCGATGACCTTGACCGCCGTGCGGTCGAGCGGGGCGGCGAGGGCGGCGGTGGCGTTGTGCTGGGCGTTCACGCCAACCACCCTACGCGGGGCCGGATGTCGCCCGGCCGCCGCCACGGCGACCACCGGGTGAACACCCGTCGGCCCTACGCCTGCTCGGCCTGCGCGTGCTCTACCTGCGCCTGCCGTGTGCCTACGCCTGCTGTGCCTGCTCCGCCTACGCCTGCTTTGCCGCTACCGGGCGCTCCAGCGCCGACACCGCGCCGGTGGCCAGCGCCGCGACCAGGAAGGAGAACAGCGAGGCCGAGCTCCACGCCTGCGGGGTGAAGTGCACCGCCTGCTGGACGTTCGCCCACAGGTCCGTCCACCAGCCGGCGATCGCGGTCGGCGCCAGGAACTGGTAGGTCGCGAAGCCCAGCACCCACGGCAGCAGCATCACCCAGCGGGACGGTGCGTCCTGCGCCAGGTTCCAGCCGCGCCGGCCCGCGCCGAGGAAGTAGTCCACCGCCAGCACCGCGAACAGCGGCACGAAGACCGAGCCGATCAGGCCCAGGAAGGCGTAGTAGGAGTCGGTGAACTCCTTGATCTGCAGCGCCAGCAGCGTCACCAGCACGCCGATCCCGCCGGTCAGCACCCGCCGGTCCACCCTCGGCAGCAGGTTGTGGATCGACATCGCGGTCGAGTACACGTTGGCGAAGGACTGGTCGGTCTCCCGCAGCACCAGCACCAGCAGGAACGCCCAGCCCGCCGCCACGCCGGTGAACGAGCCGAGGATCTTCTCCGGGTCGCCGCCGGACTGCAGCAGCGCCACCACGCCCAGCAGGTAGCACCACACCTGGGCCACCGTGTAGCCGGAGAACGTCCCCCAGAACGCCTTCGCCGAGCCGCGCGCATGCCGGGTGTAGTCCGCGGCCAGCGGCACGAAGGAGATCGACACCGCGATCACCGCGTCGGTCGCCTTCAGGAAGCCGTGCCAGTTGCCCGCCCCCGGGTCGGGGAAGCCGTGCCGGGCGAACTGCGCCGTGAAGTACACCATCGCCACGCCCACCGCGACGGCCACGTACTTGCGCAGCACCGCGATCGCGCCCAGCGGCCAGATCGTCAGCACCGTGGTCAGCACCCCGGCCAGCAGCACGAACAGCCACCGCCAGCCCTCGGTGCCCGCCACCGTCTGCGCGCCCCAGGCGATCACCGTCAGCTCGTACACGCCCCAGCCGACGCACTGGAGGATGTTCAGCACCGTCGGCACGTACGACAGCCGGGTGCCGAACAGGCCGCGCAGCACCGCCATCGCCGGGGCGCCGGTCCGGGCGCCGATCAGCGCCGCCACCGCCAGCATCGCGGTGCCGATCGCGGTACCCGCCACGATCGCGGTCGCCGCGGCCGAGAAGCCCAGCTCCTCGCCCTGCGCGCCGAGCACCGTGGCGGCACTGGTGAAGCCGATCAGGCTCACCCCGAGGTTCGCCCAGAGCGCGAAGAGCGCCCGGAAGTCGAGGGTGCGCGGAGGCGCGGTGTCGAGGGTCAGCGGGGCCTCGGCCCGCGCGGACGCCGCAAGATCGGAAATTGGGGCAGACGGAACAGCCGTCATGGCCGATACTCCCTACGCCGGCATTACCCGGACAGGTTCCGGCGGTCAGCGCCCCCTCGACCCGACCCGGCGTCACCGCCATGGCCTACGGTCGATCCAGCGCACTCTCAGCCTGGTTGGTCCAAGCTCCCGCGATGTCTTCGGTTTACAGGAGCGACAGGCTAGCCTCCGGGCGGGAGAACGCCAAGGCCAGGGGTGGCTTTCCCGGAGGGATCCGGTGCCGGCGGACCTGTACCGGGTGTGCATGTCAGGGCGACCTAAGGCTTCTCATGGATTCTTCAGGGGCCCGCTTACGGCATCCGAATCCGGCATAGGAAAAACTGTCTTCCGAGGTCGCCGCGCCAGGACGCGGCGACCGTGGTGCCAAGTCCCGAACCGGGTCGCGGCCCGAAGTTCTGTCAGCGATGGAGGTCGTCCGTGAGCACCGAGCACGCGAGTGGTACCACCCCGCCGGAGGAGGGGCCCCGGCCCACCGGCACCGAGGCGGTAGCTTCCGCTCCCGCGCCCGGCCACGATCACCGGGGCGACGCGCCCGCCTACCTGGACGCTCCGCCGCCGGTGCTGCCGGCTGCGCCTGCTGCTCCGGCTGCCGACGACACGATCCAGCTCGGGAAGGCGCCGGAGACCGTGGTGGACGGTCCGGCGCCGTTCCAGAACCCGTACGGCTCGCCGGCCGCGCCGACCAACCCGTTCGCTCGGTCCGCCGAGGGCTCCGTTCCGGCGGAGGGGACAGGCCCTGCGGGAGCTCCGGTCGCGCCGGTTGCTGCGGATGCCCCGCAGGTCGCGCCGGTGGCCGCCGGCAACCCGTTTGCCGCACCGGAGGGTTCCGGTTCTCCGGCGGGCGTCCCGGGCGGTGCCGAGGGGCAGTCGCACCACCCGTTCGGCGCCGGCCAGCCGGTCGGCGGCTGGGCGTACCCGTCCGGCGGCGACGCGGGCGTGCCCGGCGGTCCGGGTCCGGAGTGGGGCGCGGGTGCGCCGCAGCCCGGCAAGGGCAAGAAGCGCGGCGGGATGATCGCCCTGGTCGCGGCCGTCGCCCTGGTGGCGGGCCTGGCCGGCGGGCTGGTCGGCGCGGCCGTCACCGACAAGGACGGCGGCAGCTCCAACACCGGCGCCAGCCACTCCAGCACCACCGTCACGGTCGGCGACAACCAGAAGACCAACGACCGCTCGCCGGAGTCGGTCGCCGGGATCGCCGCGAAGGCGCTGCCGTCCACCGTCACCATCAAGGCGCAGGGCTCCTCGGAGTCCGGCACCGGCACCGGGTTCGTCTTCGACACCGAGGGCCACATCCTGACCAACAACCACGTGGTCGCCCCCGCCGCCAACGGCGGCAAGCTCACCGTCAAGTTCTCCGACGGCTCCTCGTACACCGCGTCCGTGGTCGGCCGTGCCCAGGGCTACGACGTCGCGGTGATCCGCCTCGACAACCCGCCCACCGGCAAGCTGGTCCCGCTGCCGCTCGGCGACTCCGACAAGGTCGCGATCGGCGACGCCACCATCGCGATCGGCGCCCCGTACGGCCTCGAAGGCACCGTCACCACCGGCATCATCAGCGCCAAGGACCGCCCGGTCGCCTCCGGCGACGAGACCGGTGCCCAGGCGTCCTACATGAACGCCCTGCAGACCGACGCCTCGATCAACCCCGGCAACTCCGGCGGCCCGCTGCTCAACGGCTCCGGCGCGGTGATCGGCATCAACTCGGCCATCCAGTCCAACACCAGCGGCAGCGGCCGGGCCGGCTCGATCGGACTCGGCTTCGCCATCCCGATCAACCAGGCCAAGTGGGTCGCCCAGACCCTGATCAAGGACGGCACGCCCGTCTACGCGATCCTCGGCGTCCTGCGCAACGACGACTACAAGGGCGACGGCGCCCAGATCCAGACCGCCGCCGTCCAGGGCACCGCCCCCGTCACCGCCGGCGGCCCCGCCGACCAGGCCGGCCTCAAGCCCGGCGACGTGATCACCAAGCTCGGTGGCATCACCATCGACAGCGGCCCGACCCTGGTCTCCGAGATCTGGACCCACAAGCCCGGCGAGAAGGTCGACGTCGAGTACACCCGCGACGGAAAGACCGCCAAGACCACCGTCACCCTGGGCGAACGCAAGGGCGACAACTGACCCACCCCACCCCGAAACGGTGTGCACCGAACCCGCCCCGACCCGTTAGGCTGGCCTCCGCCAAGGAGGGTTGCCCGAGCGGCCTAAGGGAACAGTCTTGAAAACTGTCGTGGCGTGACCCGTCACCGTGGGTTCAAATCCCACACCCTCCGCCAGGGTGGATGAAACCACAGCTCAGGGCGGGTACCGGAGGATTCCGGTACCCGCCCTGACGCGTTGTCGCCCTCCGGTCAGAGGGTGGTCGTGGTGTCCACCAGCGCGAGGTCGAACGGGCCTGATCCCACGTTGAGTTGGGAGGTGACCCGGGTGTTCGCGGGGTCGATGATGCTGAGGCCCTTCGGGTCGTCGAGCGAGCTGGTGAGGTAGGCGGCGGTTCCGTCCGGGGTGAAGGCGACGTTGGTGGGGTTGCGGCCGACGGTGAGCGTGGCGGGGCGGGCGGTGTCGGTGGCGGTGTCGACGACGGCCACGTCGGTGGAGGCCGACTCGGTGACGTAGAGCAGGGAGCCGTCGGGGCTGACGGCGGCGTTCCCGGCGACGCCGAACCCGGGGAGGCCGATCGGTGCGTGGAGGAGGGTGAGCGAGCAGGCGTCGATGTCGAGGACCTGGTTCGTGGTGGCGTCCACGGCGTAGAGGCGTCGGCCGTCGGGCGCGAGCGTGAGGCTGATCAGGAGGCCGCCGCTGTTGGGGCTGTCGAGCGTTGCCAGGGTCTGGCCGGTGCCGAGATCGAGCAGCCTGACGGAGTTGTCGGTCACGACGTACGCCTGCTGCCCGCCGGGGGCCAGCGCCATCCGGATGGGGTTGGCGCCGATGGCGAGGGTCCTGACCACCTGGAGGGTGGCCGCGTCGATGACCATAATGCTGCCCGCGATGGTCGGGGATCCGCTGTTCACGACGTACACGGTGCGCCCGTCCGGGGAGACGAGCACCTGGACCGGCTGCTCTCCCACGGCGACGGTGGCGGTCACCGCGGCGGCGCGCGTGTCGACGACGGAGAGGCTGTTGCTGTAGAAGTTGGCGACGTACGCCGTGGTGCCGTCCCGCTGGACCGCCACCGCGTTGGGGAGCTGGCCGAACCCGGTGGAGACGGTTTCGACCACGCGCTGCGTCCGCCGGTCCAGGACCACCAGGCTGCCGTTGAACCCCTGCGGATCATCGGAGTCGACGATGAAGGCGTACTCGTTCAGGGCCGCGGTGCCGGTGCCGGGCGCGGAAGCGGCGACGTCGGCGGACGCGTGGAGCACGGTCGCGCCGATCAGCAGCAGGGTGCAGGCGCCGATGACGGCGGCCCGTCGGGTGGGATTCCGCACGAGGTTCCTCCTGGGGCACGACCGGGCTGCGACGTGGTTCACCAGGGAGTATGCGGCGCGGTCCGTCCGGTGTGACGGCTCGCCACCATCCTGCGCCGATCTGCCACTCGGACAGCCCCAGGCCCCCGGGCGTCAGGTGGCGGACCGTCAGAAGAGGGTCGGCGGGAGGTCCTGGCCGGGGAGGCCGGGGAGGGTGTCCTGCCAGCGGGTGGCTTCGGTGAGGGGGAGTTGGCGCATGCTGCCGTCGCAGAGGACGAGGGAGCGGCGGTCGCGCTTGTGGTCGTGGATGACGCCGTAGCCGGTGCGGCGGGTGGGCATCAGGGCGACCGGGCGCTCGCAGGCGGGGCACTGGACACGGGGTGCGCGCATGGGAACAGGGTGCCCGAGGGGACCGACAGCGGGACAGGGGTCGGCGCAGCGGCGGTCGGGGCTTGCCCGGGGTGGGGGAGGGGAGGAGAGTGCGGGCGGTGGAGTGGTGTGCGGGAGTGGAGGGTTGCCGTGGGTGATCTGGTCGAGCGGCTGACGGCGGGGCTGCCGGGTGGGGCGGTCGCGGTGGATCGGGATGTCACGGCGGCGTACGCGCGGGACATGGCCGGGTTCTGTGCGGCCGGGGATCCGGCGGTGGTGGTGTTCCCGGAGACGGTGGAGCAGGTGCAGTTCGTCATGCGGACGGCCACCGAGCTGCGGGTGCCGGTGGTGCCGCAGGGCGCGCGGACGGGCCTGTCGGGCGGTGCCAACGCGGTGGACGGGTGCGTCCTGCTCTCGCTGACCCGGATGAACCGGATCCTGGAGCTCGATCCGGTGGAGCGGATCGCCGTGGTGCAGCCGGGCGTGGTGAACGCCGAACTGTCGCGTGCGGCCGAGGCGGTGGGCCTGTCCTACCCGCCGGACCCGTCCAGCTGGGAGTCGTGCACCATCGGCGGCAACATCGGCACCGGCGCGGGCGGCCTGTGCTGCGTGAAGTACGGCGTGACCAGCGAGTACGTACTCGGGCTCGACGTGGTGCTGGCGGACGGCCGGCTGCTGCGGACCGGGCGGCGGACCGCCAAGGGGGTGGCCGGGTACGACCTGACGCGGTTGTTCGTCGGGTCGGAGGGGACCCTGGGCGTGGTGGTGGAGGCCGTGGTCGCGCTGCGGCCCGCGCCGGGCCCGCAGTTGGTGCTGGCCGCCGAGTTCGACTCGGTGGACGCCGCGGGGCAGGCGGTGTGCGAGGTGATGGCGGCGGGGTTCACGCCGTCGCTGATGGAGCTGATGGACGCCACCACCGTGCGGGCGGTGAACGAGATGGCGCAGATGGGACTGCCGGAGTCGACCCGGGCGTTGCTGCTGGTCGCCTTCGACGGGCCGGACCAGCGCGAGCGGCTGGCTGCGGTGGCGGAGCTGTGCACCGCCGCGGGAGCCACCGAGGTGGTGCCGGCCGAGGACCGGGCCGAGTCCGAACTGCTGCTCCAGGCACGGCGCCTGTCGCTGCCGGCGATGGAGCGGATGGGCACCACGATGATCGACGACGTGGCGGTGCCGCGGGCCCGGCTGGCCGCGATGCTGAACGGGGTGGCCGAGATCGCCGACCGGTACCGGCTGACCATCGGCGTGGTCTCGCACGCCGGCGACGGCAACACCCACCCGGTGGTGATCTTCGATGCCCAGGACGCCGAGCAGGTGGAGCGGGCGAAGCAGTCCTTCGACGACATCATGGCGCTGGGCCTGGAACTCGGCGGCACGGTGACCGGCGAGCACGGCGTCGGGCTGCTGAAGCGGGAGTGGCTGGCACGCGAGCTGGGGCCGGTGGGGCTGGAGCTGCAGCGGCAGATCAAGGGGGTCTTCGATCCGCTGGGAATTCTCAATCCGGGAAAGATGATCTGATTCGGGAAAGATGATTAGTCGGGGAAGGATGATCTGACAATCCTGCGCTATTGGGAATTGTCGACAATGGATGGTCATCGAACCGAAGCGGGGCGCGGGCGGTAATTCCGCGCGCCCCGGGGCTCGTGCGACTCGCCGGACGGGGCCCTCCCGTGCGCCCGCCGGGAGGGTGTTGCGCCGCCGCCGTCCGGGCGAAGTGCCAGATCAGTGTCGGTGCGTCGGTCAGCGAACCGACCGTCCGCGGATTATGCGCCGAGTCGTCAGCATCACGCTAATGGGCGAAAAGGCTCTTCGGTGCTGGTGCTTTGTCGATTTGTTGCGGAAGTCTGGTCCCCGGCGTCGCAGCCCCCGGAGTTCGTTTGGCCGCGAACCCGGATTCGAATATCCCGAATATCAGCTGACCAGTCCGCAGCCCGAGGGCTGACGGTCGACGATTTCACGGAGGAATTTCATGGCGCGCTCCCGCACCACTCACTTGGCCGCCCTGCTCGTTTCCGTCCCGCTGGCAGCCGGTCTGCTGCTCGCCGGGGCCGGCGCCGCGGCGGCCGACAACGGTGCGGCTGCCGACCACGGCTCCAACGGCAGCGTGGTCTCCAACCTCGGCAGCGGCAACATCTTCGGATCGGTCGACGGCAACTACAACTCCACCCAGCAGACGGCGACCGGCGCCGGTGCGTCGAACCAGAACAACACCCTGGGCGTGAAGGACAACTACGGCATCGTCCTCGCCGACCAGTCCAACAAGAACTTCACCTTCGTCTACTCGCCGGTCTTCACCTCCTGACCTCCCGGCGGGAGGTGCGTACGGCCGGCGGGGGCGCCGACCGGAACAGGGCACGGACCGCCGTGGCACCCGGGAGTGGAGAGGGTCACCGCCTCGGGGCGCAGAGAGCACGAGATCCCCGGAGAGAAGTCCCGGAGGATCCCGAGGAGAACCCCGCGGGGGCGCGCAGGCCGCAACGGCCTCCGCGCCCCCGCGGGCGTTCCGTCGGAACGGAAAGTCAGCGCCGAGCCGTCAGCGTCGCGCCGACGCTCGCCGCGACGACGCAGCAGATGCCCAGCACCTGCGGCAGCCCGAGCACCTGGCCCAGCACCACCAGGCCGACCAGGGCGCTGACCGCCGGGTCCAGGCTGACGATGACGCTGAACACCCGCTGGGACATCCGGCGCAGCGCGGTCATCTCCAGCGCGTACGGCAGCACCGGGAAGAGCAGGGCGACCGCGGCGACGGCGAGCAGCAGCAGGACGGGGGAGCCGGAGTCGGCCAAGCCGTGCACGGCTTCGGCGGCGCCGAACGGGGCGAGCACCAGGGTGCCGATGGTGAAGGAGACCGCGAGGCCTTCGAAGCCCTTGAAGGCCGCGCCGACCTTGTCGGTGAACAGGATGTACCCGGCGTAGCAGGCGGCGGCGCCGAAGGCGCAGGCCAGTCCGACCGGGTCGAGCCCGCCGGAGCCGTCGCCGCCGAGCAGGGTGAGCAGGGCGACCCCGGCGGCGGCCAGCATCGCCCAGAGGACGTGGCCGGCCCGGCGGGCGAAGACCAGGGCGACGGCGAGCGGTCCGAGGAACTCGATGGTGGCGGCGGTGCCCATCGGGAGGCGGTCGACGGCACCCGCGAACAGCAGGGTCATCCCGGCCGAGGCGACGCCGAGCAGGCCGCCCAGGGCCAGGTCGCGGGGGCTGCGTCCGCGCAGCTTGGGCCGGGTGAAGGCGAGCAGGACGACGGCCGCGAAGGCGAGCCGCAGGAAGGTGGCACCGGCCACGCCCAGGATGCCGAACAGGGGCTTGGAGGCGGCCACACCGAGCTGCACCGCCAGCATCGACACCACGCACAGCACCGGCGCCGGTACCGCGCCCACCCGTCGGCGCGCACCGGCCGACCGGTCGCGGGCGGTGGAGCCCCGCGCCGGGCGGGCACTGCCCTGCACCTTGGAAACGGAGGTGGCGGGCGCGTAGTCGGTGGCGGTTTCGACGGTGAGGGAGGTGCCTGGCATGGGATCGAGTGTCCCGTAAGGAGTGCAACTCGTCAAAGCCGGTTACCGGAAGGTGGCGGGGTGGGGCCGCCCGAGTGACCTGCGGCCCGCTCCGGCGTGTCCTGCGGATCGAGCTGATGGTCTGTCAGTAGTTCTGGAGGGTGCGCTACCTCGGACCGGCGGCACTGACGGCCGCATCGCTCGTCCTGCTGCTCGCCACCGACCGCGACGCCGCGAGTCTGCTGGCGACCGACCCGTCGGCGGCCGCGCCCGCCCAAGGCGCAGTCGCCCTGGCCGCGCCCGCCCAGGCCGCAGTCGCCGCGCCCGCCCAAGCCACGGCCGCCCTGGCGGGGCCCGCCCCGGCCGCACCGGCGCTGGTCGTGCAGACCGTCGCCCACGAGGTCGTGCCGCAGCTCGGCCCGGCCCTCACCCCGGAGACCCCGCCGGCCCCGCCGGTGGTGCTGAAGCGCACCGTGCTGGCCGACCCGCTGCGCGCCCGCAAGACGCCGCTGCCGAGCGAGGTGTTCGCCGGGGCCGGGTTCGACGCCTGTACCGCGCCGTCGCTGGAGACCCTGCAGGCCTGGCGCGACGCGTCGCCGTACGGTGCGGTCGGCATCTACCTGAGCGGGCGTCAACGGGCGTGCGGCCAGCCGAGGTTGACCGCCGACTGGGTGCGGGAGGCGAAGGCGATGGGGTGGCGGCTGATCCCCACCCACGTCGGGCGGCAGGCGCCGTGCATGACCACGGGGAAGCCGCAGCGGATCGACCCTGCGACGGCGGTGCAGCAGGGGAAGGAGGAGGCGGCCGAGGCGGTGAAGGCGCTGAAGAGCCTGGGGCTGCGCACCGGTACCCCGGTCTACCTGGACATCGAGGCGTACCCGCGCGGCGACGCGGCCTGCAGCCAGGCGGTGGTGGACTTCACCCTGGGCTGGACCCAGGCACTGCACAAGGCGGGCTTCCGGTCCGGCTTCTACTCCTCCACCGACGCGGGGATCGCCGACCTGGCCGCCGCCGCCCGCGCGGGCAGCTCCCCGCTGCCGGACGCGGTCTGGTACGCCCGCTGGGACGACCACCCGACCACCACCGACGGCGCGGGCCAGCTCGGCACCGACCTGTGGACCCCGCACTCCCGGATCCACCAGTACCACGGCAACGTCCAGGAGACCTACGGTGGTCAGACCCTGACCATCGACCGCGACCAGCTGGACGGCCCGGTCGCCCGCTGAGCGGCCCGCCCGGCGGGCGTTGACCAGCGGCTGAGGCCCGGATCTCATCTCGGTTGCGGATGCTGACAGCGGGGGTACCGCGACGGAACAATCGGACGAACCGCTTGCTACCTGCGGGTAGTAAGTCCGCCGCCCGGTCAAGGAGGACCCCGCGTGTACAGCACGATGCAGGACGTTCCGCTCACCGTCGCCCGGATTCTGCAGCACGGCTCCACCGTCCACGGCCGGTCCACCGTCACCACCTGGACCGAGGGCGGCCCGGTCGTGCGGACCTTCGCCGAGATCGGCGCCCGCGCCGCGCAGCTCGCGCACGCGCTGCGCGACGAGTTCGGGGTGGCCGAGGGCGAGGCCGTGGCGACCCTGATGTGGAACAACACCGAGCACCAGGAGGCGTACCTCGCCATCCCGTCGATGGGCGCGGTGCTGCACACGCTGAACCTGCGGCTGCCCGGCCCGCAGCTGGCCTACATCGTCAACCACGCCGCGGACCGGGTGGTGATCGTCAACGGCTCGGTGCTGCCGCTGCTCGCCGCCGTGCTGCCGCAGGTCGCCGGGACGGTCCGGCACCTGGTGGTGGCCGGCCCGTACGACCCGGCGCTGCTGGCGGGCTACGACGGCACGGTGCACGACTACGAGGCGCTGATCGCCGACCGCCCGACCGGGTACCCGTGGCGCACCGACCTGGACGAGCGGCAGGCGGCGGCGCTCTGCTACACCTCCGGCACCACCGGCGACCCCAAGGGCGTGGTCTACAGCCACCGCTCGGTCTACCTGCACTCGATGCAGATCATCGCGGCCTCCTCGTTCGGCCTGACCAGCCAGGACGTCGTGCTGCCGGTGGTTCCGATGTTCCACGTCAACGCCTGGGGCATCCCGCACGCCGCCTTCATGACCGGCGCCAGCCTGCTGATGCCGGACCGCTTCCTGCAGCCCAAGCCGCTGGCCGAGATGATCGACCGGATCAAGCCGACCTTCAGCGCCGCCGTCCCGACCATCTGGACCGGCCTGCTGGACGAGCTGGACGCCGGCGACTACGACACCTCCACGCTGCGCACCGTGGTGATCGGCGGCTCGGCCTGCCCGCCCTCGCTGATGAAGGCCTTCGAGGAGCGGCACGGCATCCGGGTGGTGCACGCCTGGGGCATGACCGAGACCTCCCCGCTCGGCACCGTCGCGCACCCGCCGGCCGGCCTCTCCGCCGAGGAGGAGTGGCCGTACCGGGTCACCCAGGGCGTCTTCCCGGCCTCCGTCGAGGCCCGGCTGATCGGGCCGGACGGCGAGCCGATGCCCCACGACGGCGTCGCCGCAGGCGAGTTGGAGGTCCGCGGCCCGTGGATCGCCGGGGCGTACTTCGGCGGCGCGAACGGCGAACCGGAGCGCCCGGAGGACAAGTTCAGCGAGGACGGCTGGCTGCGCACCGGCGACGTCGGCACCATCACCGCGGACGGCTACCTGACCCTGACCGACCGGGCCAAGGACGTGATCAAGTCCGGCGGCGAGTGGATCTCCTCGGTCGAGCTGGAGAACCACCTGATGGCGCACCCCGAGGTGGCCGAGGCCGCGGTGGTGGCCGTCCCGGACGAGAAGTGGGGCGAGCGCCCGCTGGCCACCGTGGTGCTGCGGCCCGGCGCCACCGTCGGCCTGCCCGAACTGCGCGCCTTCCTGGCCGGACGGATCGCCTCATGGCAGCTGCCCGAGCGCTGGGCGCTGATCGACGCGGTGCCGAAGACCTCGGTGGGCAAGTTCGACAAGAAGGTGATTCGCGCCGACTACGCCGCCGACCGCCTGGAGGTCACCCGGCTCGGCAAGGAGTAGCCCGCCCAGGGCGGCCCCCAGGGCTCCGGACGATCGGAAAAGCGGATGCCGGAATACCCCAGGGGGGTATAGCGTTCCACTGACCGGAGATCACCGGACGACAGATCACCGGACGACAGGGGGCCGCCATGGAGCACACCGACCACGCCGAACAGCAGCAGCACAGCCACCAGCACCACGCCCACGCCGGGCACCACGAGCACGCCGACCACCTGGCACACACCGACCACCAGGCGCACCAGCACCACCACGCGCAGGGCGGAGGCAGCAGCTGGCGGGTCGCCGCCCAGGCGACCCTGCACTGCCTCACCGGCTGCGCCATCGGCGAGGTGCTCGGCCAGGTGATCGGCGTCGGCTTCGGCCTGCACAACGGCGCCACCGTGGTCATCTCGATCGTGCTGGCCTTCGTCTTCGGCTACGCGCTGACCATGCGCGGCGTGCTGAACGCCGGTCTGGGCGTGCGGGAGGCGCTGAAGGTCGCGCTGGCCGCCGACACCGTGTCGATCATCGTGATGGAGCTGATCGACAACGGCGTCATGGTCACCGTCCCGGGCGCGATGGACGCCGGACTCGGACAACTGCTGTTCTGGGTCTCGCTGGCCGGCTCGCTGGTGCTGGCGTTCGTGGTCACCGTCCCGGTCAACCGCTGGCTGATCGGCCGCGGCCGCGGCCACGCCGTGGTGCACGCCTACCACTGACGCCTACCACTGCCGCCCGCCACTGGCGCCCGCCACTGACGCCCGCCGCAGCCCGGCAACCCGAAGGGCCCCCGCCGACGACTCGGCGGGGGCCCTCAACGGTGCGCTCAGCGCACGTCGTTGACGGTGTTTCCGGTGATCGACCCGTCGGTGCCGTCCACCGTCACCAGGTGGCGCACCCCGTCCGGGCCGAGCACGTCGACCGCCCAGGAGCTGCCGCCGCCCTCGCGGCCGACCACCGACAGCGCGTCCACCTTGCCGCCCGGCACCGCCCCGGCGGCCTTCGCCACCGCCTGGTCGGCGGGGATGCCCGGCAGCGCCGCGGGCGCGAGCTTCCCGGCCGGGCCGGCCTGCTTGCCACCGACGGACAGGCCCGGCATCCCGGGCATCCCGGGCTTCACCACGGCGCCGCCGAGCACGGTGCCGTCCGGCAGTACCTTGCCCTCGACCAGCTTCCCGTCGGGGCCGGCGACCACCCCGCGCTCGCCCTTCCCCATCCCGGGCTTCACCGGGAACGGCGCGCCGGGGACGTCGCCGTCCCAGGCGAACACCGTGCGCCCGCGGTCGTGGTGCTCGGCCACCGCGACCCCGCCGACCGCCACCACGCCCAGCACCACCACCACGGCGGCGCCCAGCAGCCAGCGGTTCCGCGGCCGCTCCGGAAGCCGGACCACCCGCTTGCGCAGCGAGCGCTTGGCGACCGGGACGGCCGCCTCCTCCTCGAAGCCGGACTCCGACGACTCCGGCGGTATCGGCTGAGACATACGCGTACGACTCCCTCGAAACACGGCCGGGACACCCCGCTGGCCGGGCGCCCAGCATGCCCGGGGCTGCCTGAAGCCAAGCTGAAGCCGCCCTGGGCGGCCCCGGAGCCACCTGTCACCCTGGTCCGCATGCGCGTACTGGTGGTCGAGGACGAACGGCGGCTCGCCGCCGCACTGCAACGCGGCCTGCGGGCCGAGGGCTTCGCCGTCGACCTGGCCCACGACGGCAACGAGGGCCTGTGGCTGGCCACCGAGCACGACTACGACGTGATCGTGCTCGACATCATGCTGCCCGGCCTCAACGGCTACCGGATCTGCGCCCGGCTGCGCGCCGCCGGCGACGACACCCCGATCCTGATGCTCACCGCCAAGGACGGCGAACTCGACGAGGCCGAGGCGCTGGACACCGGCGCCGACGACTTCCTCTCCAAGCCGTTCTCCTACGTGGTGCTGGTCGCCCGGCTCCGCGCCCTGGTCCGCCGCACCGGCCGCCGGCTCCCGCAGACCCTGGAGTTCGGCGACCTGGCGATCGACCCGGCCCGCCGCACCTGCAGCCGCGGCGGCACCGAGATCCGGCTCACCACCCGGGAGTTCGCCGTCCTGGAGTGCCTGGCCCGGGCGGCCGGCGGCGTGGTCTCCAAACGGGAGATCCTGGAGAGCGTCTGGGACTCCGCCTACGACGGCGACCCCAACATCGTCGAGGTGCACATCAGCGCCCTGCGCCGGAAGATCGACACGCCGTTCGGCCGCACCGCCGTCGGCACCCTCCGCGGCGCCGGCTACCGGCTGGCGGTGGACGGTGGCTGAGCGCGCCTTCCGCGACCTGATGAGGCGTCAACTCGCTCGCCTGGTGCCGCGGTCCGTCCGCGCCCGGGCCACCTTCGCGGCCACCGCCGTGGTCGCCCTCGCGCTCGGCGGGACCGCCTTCGCACTGCTCGCCGTGCTGCACGCCAACCTGGTCCGCAATGCCCAGGACGCCGCCTTCCAACAGGCCTCCGACGTCGCCGAGTTGGCCGGACGCCAGCACCTGCCGCCGCTCCTCCCGGCCCGCGGCGCGGACTTCATCCGGGTGATCGACGCCAAGGGCCGGCTCATCGCCACCACCCCCGACCTGATCAAGCCCCCGGGCCCGGACGCCGTCCCGCAGCCCGTCCCGTTCAAGCAGCCCGTCCCCGTCAAGCCCGGCATCCCGGTGGCGAAACTCGCCGACCAGGACCACCGCCAGCGCGTGGTCACCACCACCGTCACCGGTCCGGACGGCCAACTCACCGTCTACGCCGGGACGTCCCTGCGCGACGCGGACGCCGCCGGGCAGACCGCCGCCACCGGGCTCGCCGTCGCGGTACCGCTGCTGATCCTCACCATCGCCGTGGTCACCTGGCGGGTCACCGGCCGGGCCCTGCGGCCGGTGGAGGCGATCCGAGCCGAGGTCGCCGAGATCACCGGACACGACCTGCACCGCCGGGTGCCCGTCCCGCACACCGGCGACGAGGTCGCCCACCTCGCCGTCACCGTCAACGCCACCCTCGACCGGCTGGAGGACGCCGGCCTGCGCCAGCGCCGCTTCATCGCCGACGCCTCCCACGAACTGCGCAGCCCCATCGCCGTGTTGCGCACCCAACTGGAGGTCGCGTTGGCCCACCCCGACCCCGACCTGTGGCCCGAACTGCTCGCCGACGCCCTGCAGGACACCGTCCGGCTCCAGGACCTCGCCGCCGACCTGCTGCTGCTCGCCCGACTGGACGCCGCCGACCCGGTCGCCACCGAACTCCTCGACCTGGACGTGCTGTTCGCCGACACGCTGGCCGCCCGCGGCCCGGACCGGATCCCGGTGCACGCCGAACTCGCCCCCGGAATCCGGGTGGTGGGGAACCGCACCTGGCTCAGCCGACTGCTCACCAACCTGGTCGACAACGCCCAGCGCTACGCCGACCGCCGGATCGAGGTCCGGCTGACCGCCCAACGCGGCGTCACCGGCGCGGTGTTGGAGGTGTGCGACGACGGCCCGGGCATCCCGCTCGCCGACCGGGAGCGGGTGTTCGAGCGCTTCACCCGGCTCGACGACGCCCGCAGCCGTGAACTCGGCGGCGCCGGACTGGGGTTGGCCATCGCCCGGGACCTGGCCGGGCACCACGGCGGCACCCTCGCCGCGGAGGACACGCCGCACGGTGCCCGCCTGGTGGCCCGCCTTCCGCTGGCCGAGCCACCCCCGCGCTGAACCGGCAGGCCCCGAAGGCGAGTTGCCCGCCGGCACCCGGACGTCAGCGGCTGCTGCCCGCCGTCGCGACCTCGCCCAGCGCGCCGATCCGGGCCAGCAGGTCGACGATCCGGCCCTGCACCTCGTCGGTGGTGGAGCGCTCGGCCAGGAACAGCACGGTCTCGCCGGTGCGCAGCCCGGGACGGGCCTGCGGGTCCAGCCCGGCCGCGGTGTACACCACCAGCGGGGTGCGGTGCAGCCGGTCGTTGGCGCGCAGCCAGTCCAGCAGGCCGAGGTGGCGCCGCTCGATCCGCAGCAGGTCCATCACCACCAGGTTCGGCTGCACGCTGCTGGCCCGGGCCACCGCCTCGTTCTCGTCGGCGGCGTGCTCGACGTGCATGCCGCGCCGCTCCAGGCTGGCGATCAGCGCCGCCGCCACGTCCGGGTCGGACTCCACCAGCAGCACCCGGGCCGCGTGGTTCTCGCCGTCCCGCGGCGCCAGCGCACGCAGCAGCACCGCCGGGTCGGCGCCGTATGCGGCGTCCCGGGTGGCCTGGCCGAGTCCGGCGGTGACCAGCACCGGGATCCGGCCCGCCAGCGCGGCGGTGCGCAGCGACTGCAGGGCGGTCCGGGTGATCGGCCCGGTGAGCGGGTCGACGAATAGCGCCGCCGGGGCGACCGGAGCGTGCGCGTCCACCTCCTCGCGGGAGGCGACGATCACCGGCTGGAAGCCGCGGCCCTCCAGCGCGCCGCGGGTGGACGGGTCGGGCTCCGGCCAGACCAGCAGCGGGCGCGGACCGTCCGCCGCCTCCCTCGCCTGGGACAGTTCGGCCATCGGACGCGGCGGGGTGCGACCCTCCGCGGCGGCCGGCAGCGCCAGCGCCGTCCCGTTCGAACCGGCCCGCACCGCCTGCCCGTTGGCCTCCGCGGGCCGCTCGCCGCCGGGCGGCAGCGCGGCCGGCTCGGCCGCGGGCAGCGCCGCGGCGGGCTGCGGGAAAGCCGCCGGGAAGGCGGCCTGGAAGCCGCCGCCGAGCGGGCGCGGCGGGGCGAGTTCACCGAGGCCGGTGCCGATCGGCTGCGGCTGGACGGGCTCGGCCGGCGGCGCGGCCTGGGGCAGCGCGGGCGGGGCGAGCGGCGCCGGCGGCACCGGTCGGGGCGCGGGCTCCAGCTCGGCGGAGGGCGGCGGCCCGTCGGCCGGGATCGCGGGCAGCACGGCCGTCACCTCCTCCGCGCTCTCCGCGGTGTTGGCGGGCAGCGCGAGGCGCCGCCGCCGACCGGTCGGCTGGACGGCCGGGGCGACCGGCTCCGGCGGGGTGGCGGGCAGCGCGTGCTCCAGCCCGGGGTAGATCGGGGTGCCCGGGTCGGGGATGCCGGGGATGGAGAGCGCCGGGGCGCTCTCCACCGGGGGCTCCACGGCGGGCACCCGGACCTTCCCCGCCCTCTTCGCCGAACAGCCGGTCCGCCCGGTGGACGAGTACCCGCAGCGCCTGCTGGCCGCGCTCAAGGCCTGCGCCCC
>NZ_JBFAQR010000042.1:0-63904 GCF_040678815.1 Kitasatospora sp. NPDC049285
ATTCACCCTCAAGACGACTACCGATATTGTTGTGTGGGTGTATGTATTTCTTTGGGGTGCTCTTCCGGGCCCTTTAGGGCCCTCCCCCCGGCCTCCGGCCGGGGCGGAGCCTCCGGCTCCGCAGGTGCGGGGTGACGGCTCCGCCGTCACTGTGGGTGGTGGCCGAGGGCCCCGGGCTCCGCCCGGGGGTGGGGGTGGCTGGAATGCGGCTCCGCCGCATTCGTGGGCGGGTGCGGCGTGGTGGGCGGGGGGTGCGTTGACGATTTCCCGCGTTTCCTTGGTTGGGTGCCTTCCCGGTCGGGGCTCCGCCCTCGAAGCGGAGAGCGTTGACGATTTCCCGGAATTCCTTGGACGGGTGCCCTGCCGTGAAATTCGGAAAAGGGCCGGAGGCCCGGGGCGCAGCGGGGCGGGGGCGGAAGCCGGCCCGGGCCCGTGACGGGCCTGGACGGGGGCAGCGCGGCCCGTACGTGGACGCGGGCACCACAGGGACCGGGCCGGGCCCGGGGGCGCGGCTTGGCCCCCTTGCGGCCCCGGGGGCGAGGGGCGGCCGGGCTCCGCCCAGGCCGGACCGGACACCACCCCGGGGGCGGGGCACGGGCCGAGCGGCACGAGGGGCGCAGGGACCGCCGGGGCGGGCACGGGCAGCCTCCGGCCACCCGCACCGCCAGGAGCCCGGAGAGCACCCTCCCCCGCCCGCACAGGAGCGCCACCGCGCCACGGCGGACACACGGGCCCGGAGAGAACACCAGGGCTCCGCCCCCGCCCAGCACCGGCCACCAGGGAGCAGCACCCGGCCACCGGGGAGCGGCGCACAGCGCGGGAAGCCGAGGGGGCCGCGCCCGAGCCGGACCCGGCCCCCCGGCCGGGACGGAGACCAGGCTCCGCCCCGCCCAGCCACCCGACGCCCCGCCACCAGGGAGCAGCTGACGGCCACCCGCCAGACACACCGTCACCCGCCACCGGCCACCGGCCGGACGCACCGGGCCGCCGAGCTGGACGCCCGCCACCAGGGACCGCCGCCGAGCAGCACCAGGCACACCGACAGGAACGGGCTCCGCCCGCCCAGCGAGCCGGACACCCGGCAGACGGGCCGACGCACCATCACCACCCGCAGGACGACCACCAGGCGCAGCAGGCACCGCCCGACCCGCACCACCACCGAGCAGCCCCACCGGGGAGCAGCAACACCAGGGCCGGACCGGACCCGGCCACCAGCGGGCACCGGCAACACCGGACCACCGAGCAGACGCACCGGGCTCCGCCCCGGCCACCCGACCCGACAGCACCAAGGCCAGCACCACAACACCCAACCCACACACAGCAGTTCACTCATAGACAGCCCAACAACCAACCCAGACAACCAAGTTCACCACCACCCGAAACAACACCGGTCGACAGACCGCCCACCAACCCCCACCCCCACCACCACCCGCCACCCCACCAAGGGGGGCGCAACCAACAACCAACAGCACGCCGCAGGCGCTGGTGAGAGATCCGCCAAGGCATTTTTACTGGACCTCCACTTTTAAATTCAAGCCCCTAACTACCCCGGGTAAATGGCGACCCGCTGGCAATTCGTGCCATTTATTCGAATAGGTAAATCGAGCTCATTTTTATGCACGGCGATTCAGCTTGATACCGAGGAGCGCGAAAAGGGCCCCCAGGGGCCCGGTTCCGGCGGCAGCCGGAATTTCGTGATCGGCGCTTTGAGTGGCAGTCAGACGAGTATGCAGATTTCAGCACTGCCTCAGCCCGGGCGGCGGAAGCGGCAAAGGAGAAAGGTTTATGACGCCCAACCCTCCTGCTTTGTCCTGCCAGTACCAAGCGGCAGACATTACAACGCCGGGCTCCAACCCACTGGAAAGGCGGGATTCGCCATCGGCGACGGCGCGGAGGGAGCCGATGCTCACAGGGGGACCGCGGACGGTGTGTGGCTGGCGGCCGGGGACGCTGGTGACCGCCCGACTGGCCCAGCTTCGGCGCCTGACCCTGACCGTGAGAGCTCGGGGGCAGCCTACGTAGAGCGTCTGTCCTAGGTCAGCCCTAGAGGGTGCAAGGGCGAATAGACCCTCTGACCTGCATAGATGCTGTTTTCTGATCCGATCCTGCGATCGGGTGACCCGTTCCTGGGCTCGGATAATATGCATGTTCAGTACATGTACTAGACACGAATGTGATCCGACCCCGAGAACGGATCGCATTGCCGTTCAGTACATGTAGGGTCAGTGCAGGCGATCCGATCCTCGGGTCGGATCATCTGCATGCATAGGCCATGCGCGTGAGGAACGGAGCGTGTCGACATGGGCCACCGGCGACCAACCGGGCTCTTCTACACCGACACCATGGAGCCGGCTCCTCATGCGGAGTTCGGCTACGGGGGCGCCTTCGGCACCTTCTCCCTGGTGAGGTTCATCGCCCTGTGCAACCGGGCGTCGAAGCGGACCGATGCCGAGATCCGCGTCATCATGTGGTACTGCGGCGCCACGCTGCTGGACCCCGGCAAGGTGAACCGCACGCTCGCCGACATCGGCGCCGAACTGGGCTTCTCGCCGGATGCCCTGTCCAGGATGATCAAGAAGCTGGTCAAGGACCGGCTGCTGCGAAAGTCCGGGTCCGTCGGTCGTAGCCCCTTCTACGCGATCACGCCGTACCTCGTGTACCGCGGGAGCGGCTACGACCACCGCGAGGCCATCAAGGGCTGGAACCCCCCGCACATCCTGGGCCTGACCCAGGAGCCGGAGTCCTACCTCCTCGTCCGGCCTGCCGAGGACGAGTCCCTCGAGGAGAACTTCCTGACCCACATCCACCGTGCGGCCCGTGAAGCGCGCACTGCACAGAGCGCCTGATCCCAGGGAGAATGGACCCGTGAGCGACAACGAACTCCGCGGCCTGCTTCGGCGCTCCAACGCCATGGGCCCGAACCAGCGGCTGCTCCTGGCCTTCTACAGCGCTCTGCCGCCGGGCGAGGACGGCACTCAGCGGACGGCCCAGAAGCTGGCTGAGGAGATGGGCTGGGCCCCCACGTTCTTCTCTCGAATCCGGAAGGAGCTCGTCGAGGCGGGCCTGCTGGAGGAGTACAGCAAGTTCAACAACATCCCGTACTACCGCCTGAGCAGCCGGGCGCTCGGCCGCAAGGGCAAGGTCGTACAGCTGCGACCGGTGGGGTAGCCCGGTCTCGACACGACCCTCGCTCTGGCCCCCATTGATCTCGATCGGCCCTCTGGACGTTGGCTCCAGGGGGCCGATCTGCTTGCCGGCGAGTCCACCAGCGCGAGCCCGGATCCGGCCTCGCTCGGTCCACGGCCTGGGCCCGCGGGTCGGTCAGGACCCGTCCACCTTCGCCAGCTAGCGGGCCCCTGGCCAAGAGCCAATCCCGAGCCCAGCAAATTGGAGGGAAGGGGCCGGTTGAGTTTCTGGGGGGAATTAAGTTGTTGGGTTCGAAGTTTTTCGGTGGACGTTCTGGAATTTCGAAGCAGAGATTTTGGTGACCGTTATGAGTTGAAACGGCTGCGGCTGGACGCTCCACGGCCGCGCTTGGGCCAAAGTCTTCACTAACTGTAACGAGCCTGCCCGTCAGCCCGCCCTGGGCGGTGAGGTGATGTTGGTCTAAACAAGGCTGGTTTTGCGGCTCTTCTCAACGTGTGGTCATGGCTAGCCCCGGCCGCAGGTCTCCGCTCGTCATTGGGTCACCGTGCTGGTGTGCGCGGCTGTCGACGGGCAGTGGCCACGGCGGCGGGGGCGACCGCGCCGATCCCGTAGCGGGCGGCGGCCTTGTCCAGTACGGGTTCGAGGGTGCGGGCTGCCTCGGTGGCCGCGTCAAAGGTCAGTTGAACCCCGTGGGTGGCGCCGACAGTGGCTAGGCCGCCGGCCCGGGCGGTGACCGCGCGGATCCGAGCCCGCTCCAGCCCCAGCGCGCCGAAGATCAAGTAGAGCACCTTGCGCAGGGCCGGGCTGTGGCCGGTCGCCTCCGACAGCGTCCTGGACCTGGTGGTGGCGGAGCGGTCGGCGTACGTGACCTGCAACTCAACGGTGCGGGCGCTCTGCCCGGCCGCGCGCAGCCGGGCTCCGAGGTCAAGGGCGAGGTCGAGGAGGGCTCGACGGACTTCGGCGGGGTCGAGGACATCGTGGTCGAAGCGGCGGATGGAGGTGATGGTGGCTGGCGGGCCGGTCGGGGTGACTATGCGGCGGTCGGTGCCGTTGGCCCGCTCGGCCAGGAGTCGTCCGGTGCTGGCTCCGGCGATGCGCTGCACGGTGGCCACTGGGACCGCGGCGAGCTCGCCGATGGTGTCGATCCCGTACCGGCGGAACTTCTTCTCCAGGGCCGGTCCGATGCCGGGGAGTAGCCGGACGTCCTGGGCGTGGAGGAAGGCCCGGGCGGCGGCCGGGTCGTCGGGCAGGACCTGGACGGTGCCGGGGCGGGCGGTGTCGGCCGCGATGGTGGCCATGAGCCGGCTGTCGCCTAGGCCTCCGGTGGTGACGAGGCCGAAGCGGGCGGCGAGCCGGGTCTGCAGCAGGTCGGCCAGCTCGGCCGGGGACTGTCCGAAGTAGCGGACCGCGCCCGCGAGCTCCAGCAGGGCGCTGTCGGGTGGGAGGGCCTGGACGACGGGGGTGATGTCACCGAGCACCCCGAAGAGCTGCCGGTAGACCTCGAAGCCGGGCCGGTGGCAGCGCAGGTGAAGGACCGTCACCGCGGCTTGGTGCGTGATCATCCTGCCGCTCCCTGGGAGGCGTGCCACATCCGGCCGGCGCCACCCGGGCCGCCGCCGGTACGGCGGTCCTGGTGGCCGCCGTCCTGCTGCGCGGGGTCGGCCGGGCCGGGGGCGGCGAGGAGCGCGCGGACGGCGGCGGTGCCGCCTTCGGCGCGTGCCCGGGCGAGCTCGGCGAGGTCCCAGGCGCGGTGGCCGACCACGGAGAGGGAGCGCCCTCGGTGCTGGAGCTGACCTCGCACCAGCAGCAGCCAGGAGTGGAACAGCGTGTGCGCGGCGGCCTCGGCGTCCGGGCCGGAGAAGAACGCCAGGTCGACCGGCAGGCCTCCGGCACCGTCGTCGAGCGTGACGAAGATGGTGCGTCGGCCGGACTTCTGCGGCGGGGTCTGGATCGCCACCTTCGCTCCGGCCACCAGCACCACCTCCCCGGCCTCGACGTCGCGCAGCTGGGTGGAGGGGGTGACGCCGAGCTCGGCGAGCAGCGCGTGGTGCTCGGCCATCAGGTGCTTGCTGGCGTCGAGGCCGATGACCTCCAGCTCGGCGTCGAGTTCCTGACGGGGGGTCATAGTGGGCAGGCCGGTCGGGGCGGGGGACTCGGCGGGGGCGGGCAGGGCGAGCTGGTCCGGGACGGCGGCCGAGCGGCGGCCGTGGTGGAGCTCGTCCAGGAGCAGCAGCAGGTCCCGGCGCGGGCGGGTGCCGCCGGGCACGGCGGCCAGGGCGCCGATCCGGGCGAGGTTCTGGGCGGTGGGCAGGGACGGGCGGGCCCGCTCCCACAGGTCCGGGACGGAGGTGAAGGGGCGGGCGGCGGTGATCCGGGCGATCTCCTCCGTCGTGATGCCCTTCACCGCGGCGAGGGCGATCCGCAGGCCGTGGCGGCCGTCCGGGCCGGTCTCGACCCGGTAACCGGCATCGGAGGCCTCGACGCACACCGGCAGCACGGGCACGCCGTGGCGCCGGGCGTCGGCCAGAAGCAGGCGCAGCGGGTACATGCCCGGCTCCGCCTCCATGATCCCGGCGTAGAAGGCCGGCCCGTGGTGCGCCTTCAGCCATGCGCTCTGGAGGGTGATGACGGCGAAGGCCGCGGAGTGCGAGGCCGGGAAGCCGTAGGCGCCCATGCCCTTGAGCTGCTCGAAGACGGAGTCGATGACCCGCTGGTCGTAGCCGGCGGCGGCTGCACGGGTGCGGAACCACGTCTCGAGTGCGGGCAGCCGCTCGGGTCGGCTGAGGGCGCGGCGGGCCTCCTCCCCCAGCGCCAGGTCGGTCTGGGTCAGGACCGAGAACGTCTTGGCGACCTGCTCGTTGAAGACGAGCACGCCGAGCGTCGGGGACAGGGCGGGGATCAGGTCGGGGTGGGGGTAGCGCACCGGCCGGCGGCCGTGCCGGGCGTCCAGCCACGGACGGATCATGTCAGCGGCCACCGGCCCGGGGCGGAACAGGGCCAGCTGCACGATCAAGTCGACGAACGCGCGCGGCTGGGCGCGGCCGAGCAGGTCCCGCTGGCCCGGGCTGTCGATCGAGAAGACCCCGAGGGACTCGCCCTCGCGCAGCAGGGCGAAGGCGGCCTCGTCGTCCAGCGGCACCTGCTCGGGGTCGTCCAGGTCGACGGTGCGGCCGGTGGTGCGCTCGATCTCGGACAGCGCGTACGACATCGCCTGCATCGTCCGATTGCCCAAAATGTCCAATTTCAAGCAGCCGAGATCCTCGACATCGTCCTTGTCGAACACCGACATCGGCAGGCCGTCCCCGGGGGTGGGGAGCACCGGGGTGCGGGCCAGCAGGGAGTCGTCGGACAGCAGCAGACCGCACGGGTGCATCGCCAGACCGCGGGGCAGCGCGTCCAGGCCCTCGACCAGGTCCCAGAACCGGGCGCCGTACCGGTCGGCCTCGGCGGCAACCTGGCGCAGCTCGGGCAGCTCGGCCATCGCCGAGCGCGCGTCCCGTGCGCGGATGTGCGGGAACGCCTTGGCGAGGGGGCCGGCCTCGTCCGGGGACAGGCCGGTGGCCAGCGCGACGTCGCGGATCGCCCAACGCACCCGGTAGGTCTCCGGCATCGCGACCGCCGCGACCCGGGAGGCGCCGAAGCGCTCCAGGACCAGGCGGTAGCAGTCGATTCGGCGGTCCGCGGGGACGTCGACGTCGATATCGGGCAGGGAGCGGCGCCGGAAGCTGAGGAACCGCTCCATGATCATGAGGCCGTGCTCGAGCGGGTTGACCGCCGAGATGCCCAGCAAGTGCACGACCAAGGAACCGGCGCCGGAGCCGCGCGCCGACACCCGCACCCCGGCCTCCTTGAAGTCGGCGACAATCTGAGCGACCGTCAGGAAGAACGTGGACCAGCCCAGGCCGGTCGCCACCTCCAGCTCTTCCCGGAGCCTCCGGACGGCCTCCGGGTCGCGGTCCATGCCGCGCTTGGCCAACGCCGCCTCGCACCGTTCGCGCAGCACCCGGGCAGAGGAGCCCGGCGCCAGGCCGAGCCGGTCCTCCTCCGGGAAGCGCACCGTGCCGATCCCCAGGTCCGACTTCGGATCCAGGCGACACTCGGCCGCCGTCCGGGCCGTCACCGCCAGCAGCCGTCGGGCGCCGCCCGGCCCCTGCCCGGCCGCCTCGGCGACCTCCTGCGCCAGCTCCGCCATCGCGGCCGGCGGCTTCAGCCACCGCTCGCCGTTGCACGTGGCGCCGGGCTGGATGGGGCGCAGGAGGCGGGCGGCATCCAGGACGTCCGCGATCGGGCCCTGGCCGGGGTCGGCGTAGCGGACGGCGTTGGTGAGCACCGCCTCCAGGTCGAGGTCCGCGGCCAAGCCCACCGTGCGGGCGGCCAGCCGCAAGCTGCCCGGGCCGGTGCCGGTGCGGCGCAGGTTCACCGCCTCCAGGCGCAGCGCCGGGCCGAACCACTGTCGCCAGGGGATGAGCAGCCGGGCAGCGCGGTCCGGGCGGCCGGCAGCCAGGGCGCGTAGCGGTTCGGAGCCGGGGCCGAGCAGCACGGTCAGGCCCTCGGCGTGGGCGGCCAGCACCTCCAGCGGCACCACCGGCTGGCCACCGCCGCGCTCGGCGCGGCCCGCCCAGGCGGCACTGATCAACGCGCACAGGTTGGCCCAGCCCTGCTTGTCGCGGGCCAGCACCGTGATCCGGGGCGCTGACTCGTCCACGAAGGCCCCGCCGCGCGCCGGGGTCCGGCGCCGCCCTGACGGGGCTGGCGGCTCGGCCAGGCCGACGGCGAGGTCCGCGCCGAACAGGGGCCGCACCCCGGCGGTGGCGCACGCCTTGGCGTGCCGCACCACCCCAGAGACGGTGTCCCGGTCGGTCAGCGCCAGTTCGGCGATGCCGCGCTCGGCGGCCCGCTCGGCCAGCGCGGCAGGAAGCGAGGCGCCGTAGCGGATCGAGTAGCCCGACGCGGAGTGGAGGTGCGCGAACACCTCGATCACCTCCGGTCAGTCAGCCCCTTCTCGTTGTCACCCGGACTCCCCTTCCGGCATCTCCAGTAGCTCATATGTTCGAATAACAGCGCAAGCCGCATTACCGCAGGTGGGGCCATCGGGACAACGCGCAACTTAGTCTCCGACCGGTCGGACCGCGGCTTGCCGCGGCCCGACGGCGTCCGAAAGAATCTTGAAATCAGCCGTGGGGTGACCCCGGGAGGGCGACCTACAAGCGGCACACCGAGCGGGGCGTACAACCCAGGCCACGGCCGGACGCAGGGTGCCGACACACAGTGCCCAGGCCGGGCCACGACCGCCGGCGGCGTGCGAGGCTGGGCCCATGTGCGGTAGGTACGTCTCCACGACAGGCCCGGTCGACCTGGCCCGGCTGTTCGATGCGAACTCGGCGGTCCCCGACGACCGGTTCGCGCCGAGCTGGAATGTGGCGCCGACCCGCGACGTCCTCGTGGTGCTGGAACGCCTGGACAAGGAGAGCGGAGAGATCGCCCGGCAGGTCCGGGCGCTGCGCTGGGGACTCGTGCCGTCCTGGGCCAAGGACCCATCCGGCGGCGCGAGGATGATCAACGCCCGGGTCGAGACCGTCCACGAGAAGCCCAGCTTCAAGCGCGCCTTCGCCGCGCGGCGGTGCATCGTCCCCGGCGACGGCTACTACGAGTGGCGCCAGGCCCCTGGCGGTCCGGACGGCAAGCCCTACAAGCAGCCCTACTACCTGGCTCCGGCCGACGGGACGCTGCTGGGGATGGCCGGGCTGTACGAGTTCTGGAAGGACAAGACCCGACCTGACGACGACCCGTTGGCCTGGCTGGCCACCTGCACCATCATCACCACCGAGGCCACCGACGCCGCGGGCCGCATCCACGACCGCATGCCGCTGACCATCACCGCGGCCAACCGCGATGCCTGGCTCGACCCCGACCACACCGACCCCGACAGCCTGCGCGCACTCCTTCACACCCCCTCCGGCACCGAGCTCACCGTCACGGCCGTCAGCACCGACGTCAACAACGTCCGCAACGACCGGGCCGACCTCCTGACCGAGGTGGAAGACCCCCTACCCGTCTGAGCACATCGGGCCACCCAGCGGGCGGGCCATAGCCCCCCGAAACCGATCGCCAAGCCAGCCGACGCGCCGCTACCGTGCCGCACGTGACCATCTTCGAGGCTGACCAGAGCCGGCCATCGGCGCACGACGTGGCGCTGCTGGCCGACGGCTCTTCCTTCGCCCAGCGTCTGCAGGACTTCGGGCCCCAGAAGGAAGGCGCGGTCGCGCTGGGCCTGCTGCGCGACATCTGCGACATGCTGTGCGAGCCGGACGGCCACCGGGAGCCGTACGTGACCGCGCAGGCGATGTGCCGGGTGGCGATCGAACGCCTGATGGAGATCGGCGGCAACGACTACAAGGCGCTGGAGGCGGCGCGGAATGCTGTCTCCAAGTCCCTCAAGGCGATCTTCGACACGGACGGCTCGCTCAAGGCCCCGACCCCCGTGGACGGCCTGCTGGACGCCCTGGACTCCCTTGCCGCCTTCCCGCCCAAGGTGGACCCGGGCAGTGATCTCGGGAAGGCCATCGTCAAGGTGCTCCGCTCCCGATCCGCGGCCACGAAAGCCGGGCACCCGCCGGTGCTGGCGTTCGGCGCGACCCAGACGGTGCTGGACGCCGTCGACGAACTCGGGGCCACAGTGCCCGAGACGCTGACCGCCGGGCACCCCCTGATGGTCGCGCTGCGTGAGCTTCACAAGATCCGGTCGAGCAAGGAGTTCCACCGTCAGGCGGTCCTCGATCGGCGGCTCGACGAGGTCGGCGCGGCCTACGCGCGGTTGTGCGAGATGGAGGCCGAGAAGGGGGTCCACCGGGTCATGCAGCTGACCACGGTGGTCCACAAGGAGACCGGACGCCTGCCGGGCAAGGCGGAGAAGGAAGCGTTCCGGCGTTGGACAGACCAGTACAAGATCGGGTCAGGGGTCGTACACCCAGGCACCGAGGCGACCGCGGTGACGGCGGTCGCGATGCTGCACGACTGCCTCGCCCTGATCCAGGAGCTCGTCGCCACCGTCGTCGACCAGGCCCCCGAGTGGGTCGCCCTCGGCGCGGTCGCCTCCCCGACCCCCGAGCAGATCCAGAAGGTCAACAACCTGCACCACCCCTCAGCCTCCCTCTACCTGTTCGAACACTTCCCCGGCTGGGAGTGGCTGGAAAAGCTGGACGCCGTCCGGCTCCTGCCGGAGGAGGACCGGTGGCCGGCTAGGCCCTACTTCGAGCGCCTCGCCGCCGAGGACCCGGCCCGCCTGGTGCGGTGGCTGGACAGGCACCTGGACACGATCTGGCGGACCGGCCCCGAAGCCACCGCCAAACTGGTCCTGCTGTGCCGACACCTCGGCGGCCACAGCGCGGCCCTCGTCACCCGGGCGCTCAAGGCACACTCCACCGACGGCGTACGGACCATGGCGGTCTACTGGGCGCAGGAGACCCTGCCGGCCCACCGGGACGCCGCGTGGGTGGATGCGACGGTCAAGGCCCTGTCGGTCGGGTCGGACGGCTCCGCTGCTGACTCCTGGAACGTCCGAACCGTGCTGGCCCAGCTGCTGGAGACCGGCCGAACGGGCGGTCCGCAGTTGGCCCAGCGGGTCCGTACCGGCCTCGCGGCCGTGCTGGCCTCTCACCTCGCGGTCGAAGGCGTCCGGGAGCAGCTGCAGATCAGCGATGACCTGCGTGCGCCGAGCCTGGCCGGGGACCGGGCGCTGACCGGGGCCCGGCTCGCGGCGGCGGCCTGCATCGAGTTCGCTCGCCTCGAGCTCAGCGAAGCGGGCACTGACCTGGCAGCGCGGACCGGTGCCTGGACGGCCAAGGCCTTGGGTGGCTGGGAGCGCGAGCGGCTGATCGCCGTCCACCTGGTGGATGCCGCGGGGATCGCTCCGGCGGACGTCTCGTGGTGGAGGGCTGCCTTCGAGGTGCTGGCCCGCCTGGGTGCCATGCCCTACCTCACCCCGGATGTCGGCCGGTTCGTCCAGGTGGCCATCGGCACCTGCGCACCGGCGGACCAGGCCGACCTCGTGGCGGCCCTGTCTACCGGCTTCGGCCCGGTCCCGGGCCAGGATGCGCTGCAGGCAGCCCGCGCCGAGCTGGCTGATGAAGACGGTCGCCTCGCCCGCACGCTCGCCTCCATGCTCGGCGGCACGGAGGCGCTGGCCGAGCTCCTCGGCGAGGATGAGGCCGACATGCCGGAGCTGGAGTGGGAGTCCGCTCTCCCTCCCGTCTGGCGGACCGTCTACTGCCTCTCCGAGGTGGCGCCCGCATCGGTGCTGGCACCCTGGCGCCCGGTGGTGGACCTGCTGGCCGAGTTCACCGGGCCGCCGCCGGCGCTCACCGAGCCGCTGATCAAGATGGTGCCGTACCCCGACCACGGCGAGGGCGCGGTGAAGGACTTCGTCACCCGGTGCGAGGAGCACGGTGTTCTTCAGGGTGCCGCTGAGCTCGCGGCCCGCATTCCCTCGCAGGGGGACTACTACAAGCGCACCGACCTGCGGATGCTGGAGACCGCCGTCCACGCAGCCCCCGCGGCCTGGGCGGCCGACATCGAAGCCGTCATGGCCGCCCTCGGCTCGTTCGACCTGCGCACGGCCTACCTGCAGACCCTGCACACCGACCAGCAGGCGGCGGGCCTCACCGATGCCGATGGACGACGCCTCGCCGACGCCTGCACCGCGGCCTGGGCCCTGAAGACCCAGCTCGAAGCAGGTAACAGCACTGCCGACCCCGACATTGAGGAGCGCGCCCGCCGCACGGTGGTCCAGCTGCTGCGCCAGGCCTGGGTACTCGGGACCGATCCCGGCGTGGACGAGGCCGCGGCCATCACCTGGCTGACGGCCGCCGTCCGCGCGTGGACCGAGCCCGCTTCGGTGCCCGACAGCCCCTACGCCACCGCGACCGACTCCTCCGGCGGCCTCGCCCTGGTCGCCGTCCTCCAGTGGGCCGTCCGCCGCGCAGCCGACCAGGGTGAACTGCCCGCCGAAGCCGCCACCCTGCTGACCGAGCTCGTCACCGACGGCCGCGACGACCGCGCCCTGGCCGCCGTCGGCGCGGCCCTCACCCCGCTGCGCCACTACGCCCTCCCCTGGTACACCGCCCACCAGGCCACCCTGCTCGACATCGCCGAGCCATCCGCCCCGATCCACACCTGGCTGCGCTCGTTGCGCTACCTCGGAGACGACGAGTACGCCGTTCTCGGCGACCTCGACCCCGGCAAGACCATGGACTACCTGCGCACCGGTGCACCTGACGAGGTGTTCGACCGATTCGCCGCCACCTTGCTCCACTCCCCCGGCACCTTCGGCCCCGACTTCCTCGCCAAGCTGATCACCGGCAACGGCGGCCCGACGGCCGTCTCGACGCTCCTCGGCGACATCGCCCGGGCACTGCCCCGCGAAGACGTCGCCAGCCCCCTCCCCCTGCACCAGCGCGCCTTCCAGTTCTGGGACCAGGTCCTGGACCTCGCCGACGGTGACCCCGACGTCGCACCCGCCCTCGCAGGCGCCGGCCACTTCGCCTTCGCCGAAGGAATCGACCAGCACCAGTGGCTGACCCGCACCCTGCGCACCGTCACCGCCACCCCGGCCATCAAGTACCCCGACCGGGTCGCCCAGCGAGCCGCGCACAGCGCCCAGGACCCGGATGCCCTGCGGATCCTGACCAAGCTGTTGTCCAACACCGGCGGGAGCAACGGCCAGATCGACTACCGGGCCCACGCCGTGGTTCGCGCCGCGCAGGACGCCGTCGACAACTCCGAACCCGGCACCGAGGGCCGGGCCGACCTCGGCCAAGCACTCGGTCACTACGCCCACGACGTGGAACGCGCCACGGCTTGGTAGCCGAGCATGTCCTGCGGCGGATTCCCACTAGCAGCCCGCCGCAGGCTCCACCTGGACGCGTCCTGGTGCTGCGCTCCGGTCCGCGCGACGCTCCGGCGTGGCGGGCGGCAGCCCACAGGGGCCCTACGCTTGTCCCCGTGCCCGACATCAGGACATCCAAGGCGTTCAAGGCACTCGCGACGCAGACCGAGGCCGAGCTCCTCACCCGCGGCCTCGACGTCGTCTCGGTCGCGGTGACGAACGTGCTTGCCCACAACGTGACCGTGGTCGCGCAGCGGCTCGGGATCCAGCCGCGGTCCGCCCTGCGATACATCGAGCCGGCCGCCGTTGCCGACCAGATCGCAAACGCCAGCGCGCTAGGAACCCCCGGCGCCGACGCCGCGCACGGCGTGCGGCCGGTCCGAGTCGACCAACGCACCGCCTTCTTGCCGCGCTGGATCTGCTCCCGCCCGCTCATGGCCCTCGCCCAGGTCATCAAGTACGCCTCCAGCAACGGCGACACCCGCACCGTGCAGCACGCCACCGATCTGGTCTTCGAGATCGGTTTGGCGATCGGCGCCGATTCCGCGAGCGAGAGCGCCGGACTCCCGATCGGGCTGCTCGACGAAGCAGCTGCCCTGATCGAGCAGGTCGCCGAACACGTCGAGGCGGACGGCTGGAGCGTGTGCCCGTGCGGAGAGGAGCACGGGCAGAGCCCCACCGATGCCCGGGTGGTCGGGGTCCTACGCGGGGACGCCGAGCTCATCCGGAAGATCCGGGCGCAGGCCGACACGAGGGGCTGACCGCTCGACTGGCCGTCCTGGGCGGGGTGGGAGCACGACCGACCCGGTCAGCGGTCGGTCACCTCCGTACCAGACCGCTCCGCGCAACCGGGGCACCCATGTCAGTCCGGGTCGGGGTAGAGCATTCCGTCCACGCCGAGCGCAGCAGCCTCGCGCCGGTTCATCGCCTGGTTGAGCAGATGCTCTCCCTGGTCCAAGTGGTCCATGACCTGCTGCGCGTGGAGCTCCTCCTCCGTCCGGTCGGTGCCGTCTGGCCTCGACCGGTAGCGGACTGCCTCACCGGCAGCGTCCAACAGCTCGGCCGCGGCTGCGGCGAAGCCCTCCTCGATCCGTCCGCCGCCGGTGTCCAAGGCGACGGCACCCGGAGCGGAGAAGTCCTGGGCGAGCACGGCCAGGTGCCCGTCCGCCCGGCCGAGGTGGCCAAGGGCCGCCGCCAGGTGATCCTCGGGCACTGGCCAGGCCAACGGCTTGGTGATGTTGGCGATCTCCACCGCCGTACTCGGTTGGGCGGCGAGCACCAGGTTGTAGCTGGCGTGGTCGGCTGCCCGGCGGAGGTGGGCAGCCAGGACGGCGGTCCGCACCTCGTCGTCCTCGTGCTCCAGAGAGGCGGGAACGTCCATGCCCAACGCAGCGAGAGCGGAGCGCAGTTGACCCTCAGTCGGGTTCAGGTTCTCGTACACGCCGTGCATCATCCCGCAGCCCGCTTCGCAGCAGGGGCACCTTCATCCGATCGGGTGGCGTCCGTTGGGCACGATGTACGGGCGCAGCAGGACGGCCAACGCCATGGTGACGCCGAAGGCCACTGGCCCGGCGAGTCCCAGGACAACCGTCCGGGCGGTTCCGTCGAGCTGGTTCTGCGCGATCAGCATCAGGGTGATGGCCAGGGCAACACCGCCGCCCAGGAGCAGCGCGAGCCGGGCGCCGACCGGCAGCCACCTCGGCCCGGGAACGCGCAGCACTTCCCGGACGTGGACAGCGTGGCCCTGCAGGTCGCCGGTCACGACTCCGCACTGGCAGACCAGGTGCGTGACGTTTTCGCCGGCGAAAGCCGAGGCGACGGGGTCGATCTCCCGGACGGGTCCGTGGCGTCCGTCGTCCATGGGGGGCCTGCGCACGGGTCCTCCTTCGTCCGGTTCGATCGGCGGTCAGCTTATCGCCACGGCCAGCCCCACTGGGGCTGGCCGGAAGAAGACTGCGTTCGGTTCAGGCGCTCGAGACGGCCCGTGGACGGGCTCGTTGTCGGGGCTCATCGGCTGGTCTCCTTGCCGGGGGTGCGGCGGGTGGTGAGCTTGGCCGCGATGCTGGCGAGCGAGGCTGGGCCCGGGGCCGTCTCCAGGATGTCGGCGGCTCGGGTCGCGTGCAGATTTGCGGCGAGGACGTAGACCGGCGTTCTGGGCTCGCCAGTCGGCAGGCTCGGGCACCGGGTGGCCACGACCACCGCTTCCGGTTTCGGCCACGCTCGCGGGTCGCCGGTGGTGGGCGCGGCGATGGTGATCACCCACTCCCGGTCGCGGTGGTCACGGGCGCGGCGCTCGTCGCTGCCGTACGGGGTAGGCCCGCCCTCGCCGCGCTCCAACTGGTCGCGCCATGGCTGGGCCAGGGCCGGGTGCTCGCGGTAGAAGCTGTCCTTGTCCGGGTAGAGCTTCGGTGGCGCGAGCGTGACGTCCAGCGTCCCGTCCAGCCACTCGTCGTAGAGCGGGTCGTGTGTGGCGTGGCTGCTTCGCCACCGGGCGAACGCCGGTTCTGCGGCGAGTTCGGAGAACAGCGTGCACGCCCGGTCGGCGAGTTCGGCGAGTTCGACGGCGAGGTAGCGTTCGCCCGCCTGGCCGACGTCGGCGGCCCCGCCGTTGGGGCTGAGGGCGGCGCAGCGACGGGTGGCCGCGTCGAGCTCGGCGCGGGCCTGTTCGACGTGGGGGTCGTCGGCGGGCCGGTCGCCGGCGCGGGCGAGGGCCTCGGCGTCCCGGAGCCGGTTCGCGGCCTGTTCGCGTCGGCGGGCCGCGGCGAGAGCCTGGTGCATGCGTTCCACGCGGTCGCGGCAGATCGCCTCCTCCGCCCGCAGGCAGCACGCGACGTGAGCCCACAGCGTGCGAGCGAGGCGCGGCTCGTCCTGCTCCTTCTTCCCCCGGCCCTTCGGCATCGAGGCGGCGGCGGTGTCGATGGCCCAGGCGAGGGCGGTGGCGGCCTGGCCGGCGCCGATGCCGACCTGGAGCATCTGGTGGATCAGGTCGCGGTCGCGCTCGGTGCCGAACTGCGCGTAGGTCTGCTGGAGGCGCTCTTCCAGGCGGCGGGCGTCCCGGAAGAGGTGCTTGATCTCGTAGTAGTGCAGGAGCGCGTCGGACAGGTTCGGCCCGTCCTGCTCGGAGGGGCGGATCTGGAGTTCCTCCGGAGCGAGCTGGGCCGGGAGCAGCCGTTGGAGGTCCCGGTCCGCAGCCGTGAAGCGCTGGGCGCTGTGGCTGAGCAGCGCCTCGATGGAGCTCTGGCGGTGCGGCTCCCGGCGGAGGGAGATCTCCAGGCGGTAGTCGGTCCGGCCGACGATGTGCTGCAGGTCCGCGAAGGTTGGCTCGCGCTTGCCGAGCTCGTAGCGGCTGAGAGCTGTCTGCCCGAGGCCCGCGGCGTCGGCCAGGTCGCTCTGGCTGAGGTCGGGAGTGCCGGCTCTGGCTCGCCTGAGCAGTGAACTCGCACTGATCACCGCGGTCGGGTCCGGATACCTGGCCATGACATCGCTCCCTCAACAGTGGTATGCCATTACGGCGTGAGCCAATGCCATATTGGCATAGAATGCGGGCGCGGTGGCTGCCAGACTGGCGGCGGTCGAGCGTGTGGGATGTCCGATGCGTCGAAGGGTGCGGGTGGCCGTGGCCGACAGCTACGAGGAGCGGCGATTCAGCGAGTTCCTCGGCGACGGAGAGAGGCGGGTCCTGCCCGCGCGCCGCGTCGACGCCTCCGAGACGTGGGAGACGTACCGCCTGCTGGGTATCGACGTCACGAGGTCGGCAGGTGACTACGTCGAGGTGACCTGGCCCGACGGCTGGCGCAAGGTGCGGGCCGGCGAGACGGAATGGCAGTTCGAGCTGCGCGATGCCGCCGACACCCCGATGGTGATCGGGACCGTTCTCGAGCACCCGGACTACCGGCAGTCCGTCATCGACATGCGGCTGACCCATCCGGCCAGACGGATCGTCCGCCGCCGCTACCAGGCGATGCCGACCTGGCAGCAGCACCTCATCAAGGTCAAGGGCACCGCCGCCTGGAGGCCGCTGTACCCGTCGATGCGCCGGAGCAAGCCGTTCGACTCCTACGAGCGCACCGTCCTGCCGATCATGGTCGCCCGCCTGCGCGCCTTGGGCTGGACGATCGGCGAACAGCTGCCGACGGGGGTGGAGATCCTGCTCTCCGACGAAGCCGCCGGCTGGGAGGAAGAAAGGGACGCTGGCGACCGCTTCTGGGTCCTGCCCTCCAGCGGCGGTCCGACGTTGGCCTACGGCGTCGCAGCCGGCGGCGAGTATCCCTGGTGCCAGTGGGATCTGCAGACGAGCATCGGAGGCAGTGCCGACGAGAAAGCCGCCGGTCCCAGCGCCATCGCCACCGAGGTCGACCAGGTCCTCCGCCGAGGCCTCCCCCCGAATGCGAAGACGTGGCCTGTCCTGGGACACCCGGAGGTACCCCGGCGAACTCGTGAGGAGCCGAGCCGCCCCGCGGGAGCGGCCGAAGCGGCCGAGATCCCCGTCCGCGACTCGCTGACACTGTGGGACCAGCCACTTGTCGACCCTCGGCGCGTCTGGTGGCAACACCGGCTCGTCCTGGAATCCCATCCGGACCTGCCACCGCCGTCCGCCAAGCGCCAGCTAGTGCCATTCTCCAAGCAGCGGCACTCCCCGGGCCTGCGGCAGCTCGCCGAGCGGTACCGCGGCCTCTACTTCCTGCCTCGCTCCCTCCCCGAGGAGTACCAGGAAGTCCTGCGGCAGGCGCGGGCCGCCGCCCGCGCCGTCAAGGACGCACCCGCCAAGATCGCAGAGGAACTCGTTCACCGGGTCGATCAGCTATCGGACGGCGACCTGCTTCTGGACGAACGTCTACTGGAACTCGCCCGGTCCCTTGAGAGGACCGCGGCCACTGAGGGTCCGCTTCCCGATGTGGACGCGAACTGGCCGCTCCTCAGAGTTCTGGAAGCGTGCGCTGGCGAGAGCTTCGACCTGGCGCTGCGTCAAGCCGAGACCGTCCAGGCGATCATCGCGTACGAGCTGAACCTCCCACTGCAAGAGGCCGTCACGGACCGGGACTCGCGGGTCTCCTACCGGTCGGTCACCGAGCACGTCGTCTGCGACTGCGGCAAGAGCCGCTGGCTGCTGGTCTTCGTGGGAGGCCACGGAGCTATCGGCTGCGCGTGCGGCCGGCTGCGCTGGGAGAGTCGGCTCCGGTGCGACGTCTTCGAGAGAAGCCACCCTGGCAAGCTGACAGAGTTCCAGCCGCCGTTCGACCTCGATGCGATTGCAGCCGAGGTTGGCTTCGGGCCCTTCCGTCACAAGTGGTGAGTACCCCTTCGATCGCCGCTGGCGGCAGAAGGGTCCGGTGACTGTAGCGGTACCCGTCCCACGATCCCCGAAGGCGGCCCCGCACGATGCGGGGTGGCCTCTCGCTATTCCGGCTGGGCTGGGAGCCTTGTCGTCCGGCAGAACGCAGTGAGCCGCCGCTGCGGGTCCGGCATGATGATGCTGCGCGGCAGGAGGCAAACCCGCCCAAGTCCGTGCCCCGCGCATTGAGCCTGCGCGGTCGGCCCAGTCACTTGGGGGCCTCGTACATCGTTCCCCTCGTGGGGAATCCCGCAGGTCGGACGGGACGGGAGTGGAGCATGGAGCAGCCGACGGGCCGCGACGGCCAGGAGAAGCGCAACTACCAGGTCGTGGCGCACCGCGTGGACGACGCGCACCCCGGGGCTGCCAGGCTCACCACCTACGCCTTCGCCAGCTCGGTGGAGGAAGCACTGCGGCTGACCCGCAGGAAGTATGAGCGGGGCGAGCGGAGCCTTTATGGGGTGGGGCTGTACCGGATCGTGCGGGTAGAGGAAGTAGCCGAGGACTTCACGTCCCTACCCGACCCGGCCGCTCCGGACGGAGTCGCGGAATGATGCCACCGCCTACAAGCAGGCGCAGCAGCGAAGCGCTCGAGTCCGAGCCGATGCTCGGTTCCGTGGGGTGTGTGCCCGGTCAGGTGGATCGCGGTGTTCGCTGCGGCGCCGCCGGGGCCGGAAAGCCTGCGGTCTCCTCCGGCTGGAACAGCCGGGGCCGGTCGGGTTCGGACCAGTCGATGCCGCGGACCACGTCATAGGACCAAGCCCGCCAACCGTGGATGCTGCTGTCGAAGTGGCCGTCGAGCTCAACGGTCTGGACCAGGACCGGGCGCTGGTCGGTGTCCCACTCCAGTACGGCGGTGACTGGTGAGCCAGCAACAACGGCGTGGCCTCGGTGGGCGATGCGGGTGGTCCACCCCCGGGGCGTGTTGATCCGGAAGTACGGAGGGTCCTGGTGCTCGGACTTCCAGGTGAAGATGACGCCCGGGGTGGTCGGGGCTGGGTCGGTGGTCACCAGGGCGGTGGGGACCGGCGGGACGGCCGAGGGGTTGTGGCCGGGCAGATCCGATCCCCGCCACAGCCGGGCGTAGACCGTCTCGATGCCGCTCCTGCGCATCCTGGCGACGTCGGCCTCGAACAACTCGACGATCCGGGCGCTGACCGCTTCCCCGATGGCCGCCCGCGCCTGGCTGACCGTCATCACTGCTGCAGCACGGGCCACGTTGGCGCTCCTGTCCTCAACCACCGAGCCGACGACTTGGCCCTCGTCCACGCTAGCGGCAGGCCCGGTGGTGGAGCAGGTGATCACCCGAATGAGTGGCCTGCGGCGGACAGCGCGCTCCCGCTCGACTCACACGACCGGAGGCCGGCCCGCGCGGGTGAGGCGCAGCACGGTGTTCCAGGTCATGGGGTGGCGTTCGCCGTGGCCGCCGCGGGGGCAGCCCGCAGCGCGGTACCAGGCGGCGTGGTCGCGCTGGTGGTGTCGACCAAGACGGTCAGGTGCCGACGCTCGGGCGGCAGGAGGCTGCGCTGCCAGGCGGCGAAGAGTCCTGCTGTTGGGCGGTGGGTGTTCAGCCACCGCTCACCTCCCGCTGCGCGTCGTGCTGGGAGACCACGGTATCGGCCCCGGCAGGGGCCGGGGACACGGTGGTGTTCGTGAGGGCGTCGAGCTCGTGGCGAAGGTGTTCGGCAATGTCCTACGCGGTGAACTCCAGAAAGGTCCTGACTTCGCGCGCCGCCGTGTGCCGTTGCAGTTTCGCCCGAAGATCAGCCAGAGCAGTGCTGCCGCGCGCGGAATTCACGCCGCCCATGTGCTCCACTGCCTGGTGGGCCACCGCCACGGCCTGCTCGACGTCCTTGAGTTCGAGGTACGCCTCAGCAGCCCGGGCCTCGTAGATCGCTGCTCCTCGGGGGAAGGAGTCGCCGTCGTAGCCGTCGTAGATCTCGGCCCGGCCGGCGGTGGCAGCCTGTTGGAAGTGGACCAGGGCGCGGGTGGGGTGGCTGAGGTTGAGTGCGGAGCTTCCGAGTAGTTGGTGGATCTCTCCCAGGTTGACCCAGTACATCGACGGCAGGTCCTCGTCGAGGGGGACGGCGCGGCTGTAGGCGTCCAGTGCTGCGTTGGCTTCCCTGTCGGAGGCTCGCAGGTCTCCGGCCTTGGCGTATGCGCGGCAGGCTCGGGCGTGGAGCATGGCGATCATGCGGGCGGAGCCGGTGGCCTGGCCGTGGGCGTGGGCCGCTGCGACGAGCGAGACCGCTGCACGGGGGTCGCCGGTCGAGTAGCACTTGATGGCCCAGAAGGCCAAGGTGTTGGCGAGTACCTCCGGCGCGTTCGCGGCAACTGCGTCTTCCGCAGCGTCGGCGAAGTGTTCCTCCGCGCGGTCGGGGTGTCCGCTGTCGTACGCGGTCCAGCCTGCGGCGCGCTGGGCGTCGGCGGCGGCTGCGAGCAGGCGCTGGCCGGTGCTCTCGTCGTAGGTGGTGGTTTTCAGCGCGCTGGCGATCATGTCGAACTCGTTGACGGCCGCGTTGTAGACGTGGCCGGAGCCGAACTTGTCGTCGAGGTGGCGCAGGGCTGCCAGGCGGTCTTCATGGAGGGTGGCGACGCTGTCGCCGACCCGGCGGCCGGCGCCAGTGCGGGTGGCGGGGGCAGAGTCGGGGGTGAGGGGGGCCAGGACGATGGCCATGCCGCTGGCCGCGGTTGTGATCATGAACCGACGACGTTCCACGGTTTCACCGGCCTTTCGGGCCTTCAGCGCGGTCGGGGTCGCGCGGTGCGGTGCGAGTAGGACATCGGGGACGGCCCTTTCCACCCAGGCAGGCCAGCCGAGCTCCAGGACATCACGGCGGGGGACGTTGAGGAGGTGGGCGAGTGCGAGTTGCGCCTCCCGGTCGGGCGTGGTGCCTGTCTTCCACCGGTGGAGCTTCTGCTTGTTGGTGGCGAAGTTGCCGAACCCCAGGCGCTGGTGCCGTTCCCCCACCCGTTTCAGGAACGCTTCCGCCTTCCCTCCGTGGTGTTTGACGAGGTACTCCAGCAGGGCCCCGACATCGCTCAACGGTGCACTCACCTCCGTTGCCGGATCGACGGTCCCAGTGTCCCTGGGCGAAGCCGTTTCCGGGAGAGGGCGGCCAAGGTGGATGACCGCTGGATGACCGCGAGGCCACCCGAGATGACGCTGGCGCCCTTCCAGTGACCTCCCGTCAGGAGTCTCCTAGGACGGCCGGGGCGCTTAGTCCGGGCCGGAACCGTAGGTCTCGGACCGCGGTCGCTCGATCGGCGCACCGGTTTGACGCACGTTCAGGTCGTTCAGCTCGTCAGGGGGAAGAGTGGCGTCTTCACGGGCAGATCAGCCCGATCTCGGGTTGTCGCGGACAGGGACGCTGAGGCGGGCCCAGGATTTCGTCGACGAAATCCATGAGCATGGCCGGTCGGCGGTCTCAATCGTCGTGTCCCCGTCCGCGGGCTGGGCAGCAATGGTGGAAGGGTGCGAGCGTGGCCTGCTCGCACGGACGGTCTTCGCGGCTGTCCTGGCGATCGCCACCGGCAGCAAGGATGTGCGGCTGGCCTGCGGTAGCGAGGAGACCGGAGAGCAGCTGCAGGTCGAGGAGCTCCAGGTCGTACCGCAGGTCTCGCTGCGGGAGCTCTCCCACCGCTGGGTGAGCGCTCCGCCGACCGGGACCGGCTCGTTGGCCGCGCTGCGGCGGCTGGTCGGTGTCGGCGGCCTGCCGGCGTTCCGCTGCACCGGAGACGGGCAGGTCCCCGTCGACCTCCTGTCCCCCCTGAGCTGCGTGGTCCGTACGTTCCCGGAGGGCCTGGAGTGGACGTTCACCGCGCGCAAGGACGTTGCAGACCCGGGCTTGCTCCACGCACTCGTGGACCGGGCCGCAACGATTCTGCGAGCGCTGGGCGATGGCCCCGACGTGACGGTGGAGCAGGTCGCCCGGAGAGTCCGGTCGTTGGCGTTCGAGGTCCGGGTCCTGGGTGCCACGGGCTCGGCCGTGGAGGCCCTGCATGCCTGGGGGCAGGCTGTCGGCCTGCCCGTGTCCGCGCGTCGTGTCGAACCCGAGGATGAGGGCCTGCCTGCGGCGGCGGAGAGCGGCCTTCAGCCGGCCAGCTGGGGTGCGAACCTCGCCGTCGTCGGCCGGGCACTGGGTGCTCTGCCGCAGCCGCACCCCGCCCGTGCAGAGCACGAGATCCTCTCTTTGGCGGCTTGGGGCACGTTGCCGGACGGTCACGTGATCGCGGAGATGCACGCGAACGAAAGTCGCGAGGTCTACGACGAGATTGTGGTCCGGAACCAGTACCTACGGCATGGCCTTCAGGTCTGCGACGGCGACGTGGTGGTCGACGTCGGCGCCAACGTCGGCGTGTTCGCACTGTTCGCCGCCGCGCAGGCCGCCCGGGTCACGGTGCACGCCTTCGAGCCGGTCCCAGCCGTGGCCCAGGCGCTGGAGGCGAACATGAGCCTCTACGGGATCAGCGGCACGGTGACCCGGGCCGCCGCCGGTGCGAGCACCGGCGTCCGCACGCTCACCTTCTACCCGCAGTCGTCCCTCCAGTCCGGCTTCTACACCGACGCCCACCGTGACCAGCACATCGTGCGCGAGTACGCCCGCCACCAGGCCGAGGCCCTACCCGGGCTTCCGGACGATCTGCGGGCGGTCGCCGCCGAGGCCCTCGTGCCAACGGCACTCGCGCGCACCGCCGACCGGCAGCAGCTCGCGGTGCCGGTGATCCGGCTGTCGGACTGGATCCGCAGCAACGCCGTGGGCCGCATCCACCTGCTGAAGGTCGACGCCGAACGCGCGGAGGAGGACGTCCTCGCCGGGATCGACGACGAGCACTGGCCCCTCATCGACCAGGTCGTCGCCGAAGTCCACGACCTCGACGGACGGGTGGAACGGCTCCGGGCCCTGCTCCAGAGCCGGGGCTTCGAGACGGTCGTCGACCAGGACGCGCTGTTCGCCGGGTCCGAGATCTACATGCTGTACGGCCTGCGGCTCGGCGTGTCACGCCCGGAAGCCCCCTGGCTGGGCCGCCAGATCGAGGCTGCCGAACGCTGGGCCGCCACGTCGGCCCTGCCGCTGTACGTGACCGTTGCGCCCGGAGCGAGCGCCGCCGAGTCGCGGCAGGCCCGCCGGGCCGTCGAGGCACGCGGCCTGACCTGGGTGGAGCCGCCGCCCTCCTGCGCCCCGGCCGGCACCGGCGCCGAGGGGTCGGAGGTGGTGCTGCCGTGGGCGGAGGCGGTGCTGCGCCGGACGACCGCCGCGCAGCGGCCGGTGACCAAGGGCGTGATCGTGGACGGCGACAACACCTTGTGGGGCGGGGTGTGCGGCGAGATCGGGCCCGAGCACGTGGACGTCGGCGGCCCCTACCGGCAGGTACAGGAGGCGTTGCGGGAGCAGTTGGAGGCCGGGCGGGTGCTGTGCCTGTGCTCGCGCAACAACCTTTCCGACGTGGAGGCGGTGTTCGCCGCTCACCCGGACATGCCGCTGGGCCTCGGGGACTTCGCGTCGGTGCGGGTGGGCTGGGGCCCGAAGTCGACCGCCATCGGTGAGATCGCCGACGAGCTCGGCTTCGCGGTGGAGTCGCTGGTCTTCGTCGACGACAGCGCGGCCGAGCGTGCCGAGGTGGCCATCGCGTACCCGGGACTCACGGTCGTCGACCTGCTGGCGGATCCGCGAGAGTTCCCCGCCGCCCTGCGCGGGACGTGGCAGCTCGACTTGGAGGGCACCGTGACCGCGGAGGACCGCGCGCGGACGGGCCTGCTCGCGGTGGAGGCCCGGCGCCGACGGGCCGCAGCGCAGACGGCGACGACAGCCGACTACCTGAAGCAGCTGGACCTCCGTGTGGAGGTGTCCCCCGCGACGGAGGACGAGGTGGAGCGGATCGCGCAGCTCGCGGCCCGCACCACCCAGTTCAACCTGGCGCTGCGCAGCCACACGCCCGGAACGGTCCGTCAGGTGCTCGCCGGCACCGGGGTGGCGCTGTCGGTCCGGGTACGCGACCGCTTCGGCGACTACGGGCTCGTCGGCTTCGTCTCGGCGGCGGCAGACGGGCGCGTGCTGCGGGTCCGGGACTTCTTCATCAGCTGCCGCGCACTGGGACGCAACGTCGAGTGGTGCGTCCTGCGGGAGCTGGCCGAGCGGGCCACCGCCCTCGACCTGGACAGCCTCGCGCTCACCGGCACGCCCGGGCCGCGCAACCGCCCGGCACTGGAGTTCGCCGACGCTGCCCGGACCCGGTTCATCCTCGCCGGTACTCCCGACCTGGTGGATGCTTCGGCCGCCAAGGCCCTGGAGTGGCGGCTCCTCACCGCGCCGGATGCCGCCGCGGCCCAGGCCGCCGGTGGGCGCCCGGCCGCCGCGGCGCCGTCGCGGGTGCGGTGGCCCGTCTCGCAGCAGGCCGCCGCGCTGGCCGCGGATGCCTACCGACGCCCCGGCGAGACGGCGTCCACCACCCCCTACGTCGCGCCGCAGACCGAGACGGAGCGCCGGATCGCCGAGGTGTGGGAGGAGACGCTCAAGGTCGGACCGATCGGAGTCCACGACGACCTGTTCACGCTGGGCTGCGACTCGCTGACCGCCGCCGTGATCTGCGCGCGCCTTCGACGCCACGGTGTGGACCTGGCGGTCCACGAGCTTCTGGCGCAGCCGACGGTTCGCGGGGCGGCCCGGCACGCGAGTGCCGGGAGACGGCCGGCCATCGAGCTGCCGGCGGATGAGGAGGCCGGGCCAGCGTCGCTCGGACAGCAACGCATCTGGGCGGCAGAGGCGGTCGGAGGCCGCGGAAACGCCCAGGTCATCCCCGTGGCGCACCGGATCGGCGGCCCGCTCGATCTCGGCCGGCTGCGCTCGGCGCTGGCGGCGGCCGTTGCCCAGCACCCGGCCCTGCGCACCGTGCTGGTCGACGACGGCGGGACGCTGGTGCAGCGGCGGCTGACCGCCCAGAAGGTCGACATTGAGGTCAGCGACCTGTCGAGCCTTCCGGAGACCGACCGCGCCGATCAGGCGGACCTGCTGTCCCGCCGGTTCTTCCAGGCACCGTTCGACGTCGGCCGGGACCTGATGGTGCGTGCGGCCGTGCTGCGGCTGGCCCCCGACGACCATGTGCTGCTGCTGATGTTTCACCACAGCGCCGCCGACGGCTGGTCCGTCGACGTCCTCCAACGCGACCTGGGCGCCGCGTACGCCAACCCGCAGGCCCTGGCCGGCGCTCCGAACGGCGCGACGTTCGCCCAATACAGTGCCGCGGCCGTCCGGCAGCGCGAGAGCGGCGTGCTCGACCAGGGCGTGACCGCCGTCCGCGCCGCGCTCGACCGGGTGGCGGCCCGGCCCTGCAGCACCCCCACCGGTCTGCCCGCCGAGCCGCGCCACCTGCGCTTTGCACTGGACGGTGACGTGGTGGCCGCGATCCGGGCGGCGGCGCGCAGCCGCTCCACCACCCCGGTCGCGATCCACCTCACGGCCTGGCAGCTCCTGCTCGCCGCCGCGGCTGGCACCGACGCAGTGGCGACGGGCTGCCCGGTCGCGGGCCGCACGGAGGAGGCGTTCACCGACACGGTCGGCTTCTTCGCCAACCTCGTCCCCATCCCGGCACGCATCGACTGGTCCGCCACCGCCGGCGGACACCTCGACACGGCGGTGACCGCCGCGACCGAGGCGCTGAGCTACGCCGAGGTGCCCTACGGGATGGTCGCCGACGGCGCCGGCGCGGTGTTCGACACGCTCTTCACCCTCCAGCCGCCCACCACGCACCCGCTGCGCTTGCCCGGCTGCACCGTCGCGTGGAGCGAACCGGCGCTGTGGCCGGTGCCGTACCCGCTGATGCTCGATGTCCAGGAGCACGCCGACGGCGCGAGCGCACTGCTGCGCTTCGACGCCCACGCCCACCACCCCGTAGACCCCCCGTGGCTGGCCGAGGCGTACCCGCTCGTCCTGGCCGCGCTCTGCACCCTGCCCGAACTGCCCCTGCAGCGGCTGCGCGACCTCCTGCAGCCCGGCGCCGCCACCGTGCACGACCTGGTCCGTGACCGACTGGCCAACCTGCGAGAGGAAGGCGACCTTCGGTGACCACCACGATCCCCCGCCCCGCCGACGGCGACACCGTGTGGCAGCTCAAAGCCGCCGACGGCCCGGCCCATCCTGCGACCGCGCCACAGCACCGCCACCTGGCCGCCCACCCCGCTGCCGCCTTCACCGAGCCGCTCCTCGAACTGCGCCTGGCCGGGCCGCTGGACACCGACCGGCTCCGCACCGCCGCCGAACACACCGTGCGTGAGCACCCCGCGCTTCGCCGCCACTTCGCCTTCACCGCCGCCGACCGCGGCGACGAGGAACAGCCGCTGGTCCGGCTCATCCGCCTCGCAGACGGCAGCCACACCCTCACGCTGAGCCCGGCGCTCGGCTCGGTGGACACCACCGGGCTGCTGCGCACCGCCGCGGCCGTCGCCGCCGGCTACCGGACCGGGATGGTGACCGGGGCGATCGGCCCGGCCCCGCAGACGGTCGACGCCTTCCTCGCCGGCCTGCTCACGGACCCGAACGCCGCTGGGGCCCGCGAGCACTGGCAGACTCGCCGTCTGGACACGGGGGCCGAGGAGCTGGCCCGCGCCCTGGTGATGCGCACCGCCGCGCCCGGCCGGCGTCTGCACCTGCCCGTGCAGCTGGACGACGCGGCCGGCACCCGGCTCATCCGTCTCGCCCAGGACCTCGAGGTCGGTGTGGACGCCGTCGTGGTGACGGTGTGGCGGCTGCTGCTGGAGCGGATCGCGCCCGGTGCGGCCGGGGCGATGGGCCTGTTCATCCCCGGGCCGGTGGAGCAGTTGCCGGACACGATCGGCCTGCTGGGCCGCTGCGTCCCCGTGCCGGTGCGCCCGGACACCGCCGAGTCACTCGCCGACACCGTCCGCGCCTGCCACCGCGAGATCGCGCTCGCCACCCGGCTCGGCGACTTCTTCACCCACCCGTCGCCGGGCGGCGAGTACACGATCGGTGTCCGGCACGTGGAGGCGCCCGGGCTCGACTTCGGTCCGGGCCTGGACGCCACCGTCGAAGCGCTCAGGGGCGCGACCGACCGCATCCGCTTCGACCTGCACTCCCTGCACACCGGCGACCGGCTGCGCCTCTCCCTGGACGCGGACGGTGCCGCGGTCACCGAGGGGGGCGCCCGGCGCCTGGCCGACTGGGTGGCCGCCGTGTGCACCGGCCTGCCGGATCTGCTCGACACCCCGGCCACGGGGGCGGCCGGGCAGATCCTGGACCCGCTCACTTCCGGCAGCCGCCTTCACGGCGCCGACCGATCGGCCAGCGGAACTGCGGCGCCCGCCAACCTGGTGGAGGCGTTCGACGCCCAGGCCGCGCGGACCCCGCTCGCCTGCGCCGCCCGCGACGACGACCAGGAGGTCACCTACCGCGAACTGCACGCCGCGAGCGCCGCGCTCGGCCGGGCGCTGGCCGAACGGGGCGTGGCCGCCGGGGACCGGGTGGCCGTGTGCATGAGCCGCCGGGTACCGCTGCTGGCCGTGCTGCTGGCCGTCGCCCGCCGCGGCGCCGCGTTCGTCCCGATCGACCCGGCCCTTCCCTCCGGCCGGGTGACCGACCTGCTCGCCGACGCTGACCCGCGACTGATCGTCACGGACCAGCACGGCCCCGACAGGCTCCCATCGGCCGACAGCACACCGGTGCTGCGCATCGACGCGCTGCTGCCCACAGGCTCCCCTGCCACCGAACCGGAGCCGGTGGAGATCCGGCCGGACACGGACGTGTACGTGATCTACACCTCCGGCTCGACCGGCCGGCCCAAGGGCGTGCCGATCACCCACGCGGCGCTGATGCACTACCTCATCTGGGCCTCGGGCCACTACGACACCGCGGGCGGCAGCGGCACCCTGGTCCACTCGTCGATCAGCGTCGACATGACCGTCACCAGCCTGTTCCTGCCACTGCTGACCGGGCAGGCCGTCACCCTGCTGCCCTCCGACGAGCCGAAGGACCTGGCCGACGCCCTCACCCGGGCCCGCGACCTGAGCCCGCTGAAGGTCACCCCCGGCGGACTGCGCCTGCTCACCTCCCTCCTGACCGGCGACCAGATCACCCGGGCCACCCGGCACCTGGTCATCGGCGGCGAGCAGCTGACCGCCGCCACCCTGGACCTCCTGGACGCGCCCGGCCTGCTCGTCACCAACGAGTACGGGCCCACCGAGGCCACCGTCGGCTGTTGCGCCCACACCTTCCGCCTAGGCGAGCACCCGGCGGACGGTCCGGTGCCCATCGGCACGCCGATCCGGGACACGACGATCGAGCTGCGCACGGCCGACGGCCAGCTCGCTCTGCCCGGCACCGCCGGGGAACTCGTCGTCACCGGGCCCGGTGTCGCGGCTGGCTACCTGGGCCAGCCCGCCGAGACCGACGCCCGCTTCACCACCGACCCGCACGCTGGCGTCCGCTCCTACCGGACCGGCGACTTCGCCGTCCTCGGCCCCGGCGGGCAGCTGGTGATGCTCGGACGCGGCGACGATCAGCTCAAGATCCACGGCTACCGCGTCGAACCCGGCGAGGTCGAGGCCGTCCTGACCGCTCACCCCGGCATCGCGGCGGCTGCCGTCGTCACCAGCAGCACCAGCCGCACTCCGGTGCTCGCCGCGTTCCTCGTCGCCGCAGACGGCGCCGCTCCGGCCGCCCTGCCGGAGGAGGTCGCCGCACTGGCCGCCGACCGGCTCCCGTACTTCGCCCGCCCCGACCGGTACGAGGTCCTCGCCCAGCTGCCGCTGCGCGGCAACGGCAAGGTCGACCGGCAGGCCCTGGCCGAACGCCCCGCGCCCGCCGCGGGCCCGGAGGCGCTGGACGTGGCCGACCCTCAGCTCGCCGTGGTCGCCGCGCTGTGGCGCGAGGTCCTCTCTACGCCGCCGACCGGCCCGGACGCCAACTTCTTCGCCGAGGGCGGCGACTCCATCAAGGCGGTCCTGCTGGCCGGCCGGGCGCAGCGGGCGGGCCTGGAGCTGACGGTGCACGACATCCTTCAGCGGCGGACCCTGCGCCGGATCGCGGCTGCCGCGCGTACCGCCGGCGCGCGGGCCTCGGTGGAGCCGGGGCCGGTGCCGCTGACGCCCCACCAGGCCGGCTTCCTCTCGCGCCAGGCGGCCCAGCCCGAGCGGTGGACCCTGCGGTGGAGCACCGCGGCGCCCGCGCCGGTCGACATCGGGCGGCTGGAGCGGGCGCTGACCGTGGCCGTGGCCGGGCACCCGGCGCTGTGGACGGCGTTCGCGAACGACGGCGGCCGGTGGACGGCCCGGCTGGGCGAGCCCGGCCCGGTGCCGATGCACGTCCTCGACCTGGACAGCGTCCCGCCCGCCGAACGTGAACGGGTCGTGGCCGACGCCCTGGAGCAGGTGGAGGACGGGATCGACCTCGCCGGCCGGCTGGTGGGCCTGTGCCTGATCCGCGGCGCCGGCCAGGCGGAGCGCATCGTGTGGGTCGTCCACCACCTGGTCGCCGACGTCGTCTCCCTGCAGAGTCTCGACCAGGAGCTGTGGCACGCCTACGCGAGTCCGGCCGCCTCCGCCGCGCAGGGCGGGGACGGGTACGCGGCGTGGCTGCACCAGCAGGACGGCCGGCCCGCGACGCCCTTCCCCGACTGGCCCGGGCGGGACGGGGCGCCGGTGTGCCGCACCGCCGTCTCGCGGCTGGACGAGGATGCCCGCCGCCACCTCGCCGACGCGCAGCAGGCCGCGCCGCGCTGGGTCCTCGCCGTCCTCGGGGCCGCTCTGCTGGGTGCGCTCGCCGAGGTGCGCCCGGACCTGCCGGCCGCCCTGTGCGTCGAGCTCCACGGCCGCAACCGACCCGGTCTCGACCTGTCGGCCGCGGTGGGCTGGCTCACCGACTTCCGCCCGCTGCGCGCCGAGCGCCACCTGCTGGCCGACCCGGCGGCACTGGCCTGCGCTCTGCACCACCAGGTCGAGGAGCACCGGGACTGGGCCGGAGCACTGCCGCTGGTCGCGCTGAACTACCTGGGCGACCTTACGGCCGGACACGGCCTCGACCTGCCCGAGTCCGGCGCGGGCCCGCTCTTCCCACTGGAGGTTATCTGCTGGAAGCAGCCGGACGAGGACGCGGTGCAGGTCCGCTGGCGCTTCGACGAGACCTTCATCCCGCCGGCCACCGTGACGCGGCTCAGCGAAGTCTTCGCCCGCCGCGCGGCCACCACGCTCACCATCCGCCCGCAGACCACCGCCGGGCCGGCCGGTCTCTCGGCCGCCGACCTGAGCCGGATCACCGCCACGTTCGAGGGATGACGATCATGACCGACCGCACGATCGCCGCAGTCCACCCCGCCACCCCCGCTCAGCAGGGCTTCCTCCTCGGCACGCTCGCCGCCCCCGACGACGCCCTGTTCGTCGAGCAGGCCGTCTTCCCGCTCGCCGGGCCGCTGGAGGTGCCCCGGCTGGAGCGCGCCGTGGCGGGGCTGATCGACGGCCACGAGATCCTGCGCACCGGCCTCGCCTGGAACCTGGCCGCCGACCCCCAGCAAGTCGTCCTCTCCCGGGGCGAGATCACGATCGGGGTCGTGGACAGCCGTGGCCACGACGACGCCCGTCAGCAGGCCGACCTGGAAGACCTGCTGCGCGCCGAGCGGGCCGAGCCGTTCGACCTGACGAGGCCGCCGCTGCTGCGCCTGGCCGTGCAGTACCTCGACGGTGAGCGGCACCGCCTGGTGTGGACCCACCACCACGGCGTGCTGGACGGCTGGTCGCACCTCGCCCTCGTCCGGGAGCTCCTGGAGCGCTACGCCACCGGCGGCGCCCCGGTCGAGCTGGCGCAGTTCGGCGCGTACGCCCGCTGGCTCGCCGCCCAGGACCGCAGCCAGCAGCGGGGGTACTGGGCCGGGCAGCTGGCCGGCTACCCGCCGCTGCCCGCACCCGCCGAGCACCCGCTGGGGGCAGGCCAGGAGCGGTACGGGCAGCACCGGATCGACGTTGACGCGGCCACCGCCGCGATCCTGGACGGCTTCGCCCACGCGCACGGCACCACGGCGGCGGCCGTGCTGATCTCCTGCTGGGGCCTGGTCGCCGCCCGCCAGCGCGGACGCGACGACATCGCCATCGGGGTCACCGTCTCCGGGCGCACTGCCGCGTTCCCCGGCATCGCGGGCCTCATCGGACCTGTCGCGACGACCGTGCCGGTCCGGCTGCCCGCCCCGGCGGGGGACGCCAGCCGCCGGGCGAGCGGCGTCCAGGACCTGCTGGCCGGGGCCGAGGCGAATAGCCTCTGCTCCACCGCGGACCTGTACGCCTGGGCCGGCCTCGCGCCGGACGGGGCGCTCTACGACAGCGTGGTGTCGATCGCCAACTACCCGCACACCGGCGACGACTCCCGGGCCAGCCTGGTGCTGGAGACGGCCGGGATCCGGTCCGAAGGCGGACGCACCCGCCACCTGCTCGCCCTGGTCGTCGAGACGTTCGACGGGGTGCGGCTGCGCCTGGTCAACGACCGCACCCGCGTCAGCGACGACGACGCCCGCGCCGCGCTGGACGCCCTGCACACGATGCTGCGCCGGCTGGCCGACCAGGCGGTTCCGGTCGCCGACCTGACCGCGTTCACGCGCGACCTCAACGCCTTCCAGCCCCGCCGGCCCGCGACCACCGACGCCGCGGCGGCCGGCCAGGTGGCCGGCGACGGCGACCCGCTGGTGCGGGTGCTCGCCGACGCCTTCGCCGACGTCCTCGGCCAGCCGGTCCGCGCCGACGACGACTTCCTCGCCGCTGGCGGGCACTCGCTGCTGGCACTGCGGCTCGCGGCCCGGCTGCGGACCGCGCTCGGCGTGGACCTGACCCTCGGCGACCTGCTCATCAGCGGCACCCCCAGGGCCCTGGCCACCCGGGTGCGCCACCTCCTCACCGCCGACACCGCCGCGCCCCACCCGCTGCCCCCGCTCACCCCCGCCCCGGACGCCGGCACCGGGGAGCCGTTCGCGCTCACCGGCATCCAGCAGGCGTACTGGACCGGGCGCAGCGCGGACTTCGACCTCGGCGGTGTCGACTCCCACCTCTACACCGAGGCCGACCTGCCCGAGGTCGACCTGGAGAAGCTGGCCGCCGTTTGGCGGGCCCTGATCGAGCGTCACCCGATGCTTCGCGCCGTCACCACCCCCGACGGCCGCCAGCAGATCCTGGCCGACGTCCCGCCGTACCGGATCCACACCACGGATCTGCGCACCGACGCCGACCCCGAGGCGGAGCTCACCCGGGTGCGCGAGCGGCTGGCCCACGCCCGCCGCGACACTGGCACCTGGCCACTGTTCACCATCGAGGCGGCCCTGCTGCCCGGCGGCACAACCCGCCTGTTCCTCAGCTTCGACCTGCTGATCGGCGACGCGCTGAGCTGGCAGACCCTGTACCGCGAGGCCCGCGCCCTCTACGAGAACCCGGGTGCCGAACTCCCGGCTCTGGAGTTGACGTTCGCCGACTACGTGGCGCACCTGCCAGCCCTGGCCGCCGGCCCGCGCTACGAACGTGACCGCGCCTACTGGTTGGCGAGGCTCCCGACCCTGCCCGGGCCGCCCGCGCTGCCGCTGCTGCCCGAACCCGCGAACCAGGCCGGCGGTCCGCGGTTCTCCCGGCTGCAGCTGCGCTTGCCCGCCGAGGATCTGGCCGCGCTGCGCCGGGTGGCCGCCGCGCACGGCGCCACCCTGTCCGCGCTGCTTCTCGGGGTCTTCGCCGAGATGGTCGGACGGTTCACCAACAGCACCGACTTCCTGGTCAACACCACCATCTACAACCGGCCCGGCGTCCATCCGCAGATCAACCAGATCGTCGGCGACTTCACCTCCACCGTCCTGACCGGCATCGACCTGGGCGTCGCGCCGACGTTCGCCGGCCGACTGCGCGCGCTGCAGCGCCAGCTGTGGGCCGACCTCGACCACGCCCGCTACAGCGGAGTCGACGTCCTGCGGGACCTGCGGGAGACCCGCGATCGCACCACGGCTGCCGCACCTGTCGTGTTCACCAGCACCCTCGACCTGGACGCGCCCGCCGCCGAGCCGGCCACCCCGTTCCCCGGCAGCATCGGCTACGGGATCGGCCAGACCCCGCAGGTCCTGCTCGACTACCAGACCTACCAGGTGGCCGACCACCTCGTGATCAACTTCGACACCGTGGACGGCCGCCTGCCAGACGGCCTGGTCCAGGCGATGCTGGACGACCACGCCGCCCAGTTGCGCACCCTGATCGACGACCCGGGCGCCCCCGAGCGCCCCCGCCTCGGCGTAGCCGCTGCGGCGTCCGAGCTCGCCGGACCGCTCGGCGGCGACCGACTCCTGCACGAGCCCGTCTTCGAGCAGGCCCGCCGGCACCCGCGGCGCACCGCGATCGTCTGCGACGGCGAACGCACCACCTATGGCGAACTCGCCGAAGCCGCCCGGCAGGTTGCGGACCGGATCACCGACGCCAATCCCGCCGGCGAACTCGTCGCTGTGCTGTGCCGGCCCGGCCGCGAGCAGGCCGCCGCCACCCTCGGTGTCCTGCGCGCCGGATACGCCTACGTGCCGCTGGACCCCGCCTGGCCCACCGAACGCCTCCACGACCTCCTGGCCTCCACCGGCGCGTCCCTCGTCGTCACCGATCAGGAGACCCACTCCCGCACCCGCCTGCCCGCCGGCCTCACCCTCCTCCTCACCGACGATTCCGCCCCCACCCCCAGCACGGGCCGGGCGCAGCGGCGGCGCACCGCCGACGACCTCGCGTACGTGATCTACACCTCGGGCTCCACCGGCCGGCCCAAGGGCGTCATGATCTCCCACCGCGGCGCGCTCAACACGATCCTGGACGTCAATGAGCGCTTCGGCATCGGTCCCACCGACGCGGTGCTCGCGGTGTCCCCGTCCACGTTCGACCTCGCCGTCTGGGACCTCTTCGGCAGCCTCGCGGCCGGCGCCACCCTGGTGGTGCCCACCGGCGACCAGCGCCGCGACCCCGCCGCCTGGACCGCCCTGGCCCGCGCCGAGCACGTCACCGCGTGGAACTCCGTGCCGGTCCTCATGGACGTGCTCCTGGAGGCCCTGCCCGCAGGCGAGACGGTGCTGGAGGGCCTGCGAGTGTGCCTGCTCAGCGGCGACTGGATCCCCCTGGACCTGCCCGGGCGGCTGCGCGAGCGCGCCCCGAAGTGCCGCATCGTCAGTCTCGGCGGCGCCACCGAAGGCTCGATCTGGTCGGTCCTCTACGAGATCGACGACGTCGACCCGGCTTGGTCGAGCATCCCGTACGGCACCGCGATGACCGGACAGAGCGTCCAGGTCCTCGACCACCAACTGCTGCCATGCCCCGCACACGTCCCCGGCCAGCTGCACATCGGCGGCCACGGCACGGCGCTGGGCTACTGGCAGGCGCCCGAGCTGACCGAGGAGGCGTTCGTCTTCGACGGCCGCACCGGCCGCAGGCTGTACCGCACCGGCGACTGGGGACGGCTGCGCCCCGACGGCACCCTGGAGTTCCTCGGCCGCCGCGACGCCCAGGTCAAGATCCGCGGCTTCCGCGTCGAGCTGCGCGAGGTCGAGACCGCTCTGCGTGCTGTGCCCGGTGTCGAGCAGGCCGCCGCCGTCGCCACAGGGGAGCGCACCAACCGACGCCTGGCCGCCTTCGTCGTCACCACCCGCCCCTTGGACGAGGTACGCGCCGACCTCGCCCGCCGGCTGCCCGCCCACATGCTCCCCGGCTCGCTCACTGCGCTGCCCGCGCTGCCGCTGAGCGCCACCAGCAAGGTCGACCGCGGCGCGCTGGAACGCCTCGCCGCCGACCTCGAGCTCCCCGCACCGCAACCCGAAACCCCACCGGCCCGCCACGGCACCGGCCTCGAGGAGAAGGTGCTGGCGGCACTCGCGGCGATCCTGCCCGACCGGCCCGGGCTGGACGAGGACCTTCTCGTCTTCGGGATCACCTCCGTCGATGTGATCCGGCTGGCCAACACCATCGAGCAGCACACCGGCCAGCGCCCCGACGTGAAGGTCTTCTACCAGGCCCCGACGCTGCGCACCCTCCTCCAGCACACCGACGCTCCCGCCGCCGAGCAGCCGACCTCGCCGGTCGTGCCGGGCGCGTGGTCCGGCTGGCCGCAGGTCACCGACCCCGCCGAGCGGGCAGCGTTCCGCGCCGCCCGGCCCGCCCGCGGGCTGGCCCCTGCCCTTCGCACCCTGCCCCAGCGGCCACCCGGCCGCGTCGACGCCCGGGCCCGGCGCCGCACCCCGCGCGGCTTCGACCCCCGCCCGGTCACCGTGGACGCACTCACCGACCTGCTGGAGAGCCTGCGCCGCACCGACACCGGAGGCCGACCCGCCCACCTTTACCCCTCGGCTGGCGGCCTGTACGCCGTCCAGGCTCACCTCCACGTACGGCCGGGCCGCGTCCAGGGCCTGCCCGGCGGCCTGTACGGCTACCACCCCGACGCCCACGACCTCGTCCCCTACGCCCCGGACCTCGACCTCGACCCCGGTGTCCACCTCGGCCCGGCCAACCGGCCCCTGGCAAACACCGCGGCCTTCAGCATCTTCCTGGCGACCGACCCCGCCGACTCCGCGCCGCTGTACGGGTCCGACGCCGAGCACCTCGCCCTGCTGAACGCCGGCTACATCGGCCAGCTGCTGTGCCAGACCGCCACCGAGACGGGCCTCGGGCTGGCCCCGGTGCACGGCGTCGACTTCGACCGCATCCGCTGGCTGCTGCCCGGCGGCGAACGCCTCGTGCTGCTCCACACCCTCCTCGGAGGCATCCCCGACCACCCCGTCACCCCGGGAGAGCCCGCATGACCACGATCGCCACCGAGCCCCTGGTCGTCACCGACAGCGCGCCGCTCTCTCCCGGCCAGGAGCGCCTGTTCGACGCCGAGTTCGTCCTGCCCGACGGCTCATGGCCCGCCCCGGGCACCCCGACGCCGCTGCGACCGATCGACACCGGCGCCATCCGCATCGACGGCCCTCTCGACGTCGCCGCGCTTCGCAACGCCGTCACCGGGCTGGTCGCCCGGCAGGCCGCGCTGCGCACCACCTTCCGCCGCCTGCCCGACGGCACGCCCGTCCAGTTCGTCACCGACCGTCTCCCGGACTCGGTGAGCCTCGAAGTACTCGACCTCGCCGCCGGCCAGGACCTGCCCACGGCCGACGACCTGCTGCTCCACGCCCCGGCCCGCCTGGTCGACCCCCGCCACGACCCGCTCTTCCGCGTCCGCCTGCTGCGCCTGGGCGAGGACCGGCACGTCCTGCTGCTGCAGATCCACCACGCCGTCAGCGACGGCTGGTCCATCGGCGTGCTCTACCGAGACCTGTCCGAGCTCTACAACGCCGCCCGGGCCGGGCGGGGCGCGGACCTGCCCGCGATCACCCGCAGCTTCGCCGCCCACAGTCGGCAGATGCGCGCCGAGCGCGGAGGCCCCGAGGAGCAGCGCCAGCTCGCCTACTGGCGCCGTCGACTCGCCCCGCCGCTGCCCGGCCGTCCGGCCGGAGCGTCGACCAACGGCATGAGCCCGGTCGACACGGAGCGGGTCCTCGTCCCGGCCGACCTCGTCCGGGACCTGCGCGAGACCGCGGCCACCAGCGCGCAGCGCGGCGGCGTGGCCGGGCCGTTCCTCGCCGCGCTCGCCCTGGTCCTGCACCACGCGAGCGGCGAGCGGGACGTGCGGATCGGCATGATGATCTCCAACCGGGCCCGGCCCGGCACCGAGCACCTGATCGGCTACTTCGTGAACACCGCCGTGATCCGCCTGCGCATCGACCCGCAGATGACCGCCGGGCGGCTGGTCGCGGAGGCGAACACCGCCGTTACCGAGGCCATCGAACACCAGGCCCTGCCCATCCAGGACCTCTACCAGGATCTACGCGACACCGGCGCCCTCGGACAGGGCCCTCTGTACCGGGTGACCCTCGCGCTCAACACGATGCGCACCACCTCACTGGTCCTGGACGGCCTGCACTGCGAGGACATCGACCTGGAGCGGCTCGGCCCCCGGCTCGCCCCGACCAGCATCGAGCAGCGCTGGGTCCTGGACGAGAGGGCCGGTCACCTCGCTGGAACGCTGACCTACCGCACCGACACCTTCACCCGGCCCGGCATCGCGGCCACGCTCACCGGCCTTGACCAGGCGCTTCGCGCCGTCACCAACCCCCACGCCACCGTTGCCGACATCACCGCCGCCCTTCCCCCGGCGACGCTGGAGGCCCGGTGAGCACCGCCCAGGCCGACGTGCCGCTCGCCGAGCAGGACGCCGCCGGCCTGCTCGACGCCTACGGCCTGACGCTGCGGCAGGCACGGTCACTGCCGGGCGGCATGGAGAACACTCACCTCAAGGCGCGGACGGCCACTGGCACGGTCGTGGTGACCGTGCTGAAGAAGAAGACGGTCGAGCAGGCCGAGGAGTACGCCCACTTCCTGCGGCACCTCGAGCTCACCAGCGCCCCCGCACCGCGGCTGCGACCGCTGCGCGACGGCGGCTGGGTCACCCAGCACAACGGCCGGCCCGTCATCGTCTGCGACTTCATCGCCGGGCGCAGCCCCGTCCGGCTTCCGGCCCGCCTCGTTCACGAGGCCGGGTTCCTCCTAGGGCGCGTGCACCAAGGCGCGGCGGCCGACTTCGACAGCGCGCTGCGCCCGCACCTGCGACTGCACGACGCCGACGCCGCCACCCTGGCCTCGCTGCCCGACGGGCCGTTCGCCCGGTGGGCACGCTCCACCTGGCAGGCCGTCGGCCACGTCCCCGAGCACGACGGACCCCTCGTCCCGGTCCACGCCGATCTGTTCCCGGACAACATCGTCGTCCGAGGCCGCGGCCGGAGCCTCATGTTCCTCGACTGGGAGGACGGCTCGCTGGACCTGCCCCACCTCGACGTGGGAATGGCGCTGCTGGGCCTCTGCTGCCGCAACGGCTTCTCCCCGCGTCACGCCCGCCACCTCCTGGCCGGCTACCAGCAGGGCAGCGGAACCGCGCTGAACGGCGCCCTGGTGCGCGACGCGGCGCTGTACGCGGCCGTGCTCGTCGCGCTGCGCCGCTACCGCTGGCAGCAGGAGCACCGCCAGCTTCCCACTGGCCGGTCGGCCGCCGCCATGCACCACCTCGCGAACTCCCTGACCGACCGCTGGCCGCAGCTCGAGCTGTGAGCCCGGCCGGCCACCTTCGACCCGCGCGCCCCGCCGGCGCGCTCCCCGACCCTGCAGAGAGCAGACCGCCATGCCTCGTGATCTTGTCCTGGTCGTCGTCCCGCCGAACTCCAACACGGTCATCAAGGGCCGGCTGCTGACCGTGACCCGCCCCGAGGAGCACTCCGACTGGAGCGACTTCCTCTGCTTGGGCGCACTGTCCCTCGTCTCCTCCCTGGCGGCGAACCCGGCGCTGACGCCGGTCTACGTCGACGGCACGATCACGCCGCTGGACGACGTCCTGGAGTACATCACCGCCCACGCCGACCGGATCCTGGCCGTCTGCCTGGGCATGCTGACCGCGAACTACGAGGCCGGCGTCCTGCTGGCCAAGCACGCCAAGGCCGCCGACACCCGGATCACCACCGTGGCGGGCAACGACCACTTCAGCTCCCTGGCCACGGCGTGCATGAACGCCTCCCCCAGCCTGGACTACGGCTTCGTCGGCAACGAGGTCGTGCGCCCCTTCACCGACCTGATCGGCGCCCTGCGCACCGGAGCGCCGATCGACCCGGCGGCCTTCCCCGGTCTGGTGTACCGCGCCGACGGCCGCGTGCACACCACCACCCCGCGACCCGAGCCGGTCTTCTCCGGCTACGACTACACCCTGGTCGACCGGGCCTTCCCCCAGACGCCGCTGTACACCAGGCAGTTCGGTCACCGGATCGCCCCGCGGATCCGCGAGCTGCTTAGCCGTACGGTGACGGCCGGCGTGCCGGTCGATATCGGGCGCGGCTGCGTGAAGTTCGCCTCCGACGACGCCTGCTCGTTCTGCTCCATCCACCCCGGGCAGCTGTGGCGCAACCAGCTCACCCCTGTCCAGGCGTGGGACGCCATCGAGGCCGCCTTCAACGCTGGCTACGACTACCACTACCTGACCGCCGACGAACTCCCGCTCACCTTCGCCCAGCTGCTGACCGGCATGGCCGCCGACAGCCCCGCCTGGTGGTCCGCCCTCGGCGAGGACGAGCGGCCCCTCCTGGTGGGCTACGGCCGCGCCGACGGCATCGCCGACCCCCGCCGCACCGCGCTGCTCACCTCCCTCGGGGTGCGCCAGATCATGATCGGTATGGACGCCGGCGCGCCGCTGTCTCTCGCGGCCATGAACAAGCCGGTCGGCGGGCGGCGCCGCGACGTCCTCGCGGAGGCCGAGAAGCTGTACGAGCTCAACTCGACGGCGATCACGGTCGCCCGCGACCACGGCATGCTGATTCGCGCCGGGTTCGTCGTCGGCCACATCGGGATGACCCGGGCCCTGCTGACCGAGAACCTCGAGCGGATCCTGGCCCTTATCACCGAGGGCGGCAAGCACGGGGTCTTCTCTGCGGTCGACGTGGAGGTGCTCTCCCCGCAGCCGGGCGCCCGCGACTACACCTACCTCACCACCCCCAACGCCGCCCGGCAGGCCGCCGCGAAGCTCGGCCTCACCGTCGCCGACGACGCCACCCTCGCCGCGGTATCGGCCCGCTGGGCGCACCAGGACGTGGTGATGCCGGAGGACGCGATGCGGGACTACACCCTCGCGCTGATGCCCGAGATCACCTTCGACGACCTCGCCCAGGCCCGGGCCGCGATCCGCTTCCACGCCAAGGCGTGCGGCGTGGTCATCGGCGAATGACCCCGCCCGCCCCCGTCCGGAAGGAGTTCCCGTGCATCTGACCCCCGCCGAGCAGGGCCGGCTGCTGCTGTACACGGCCACCCTGCTGGCCCGCGAGCGCCACCAGCGCGGCGTGAGGCTGAACGTGCCCGAGGCGACCGCGCTCATCTCCCACGCCGCGTGCGAGGCCGCCCGGGACGGCGGCCGGCTCGAGGACGCGGTCGCCGCCGGGCGCGCGGCCCTAACACCCGCCGACGTGCTGCCGGAGGTTCCGGGCATCCTGACCGAGATCCAGGTCGAGGCCGTCTTCCCCGACGGCTCCAAGCTCATCGTCATCACCCACCCCCTCGGCCCGGCCACCGACCCCGCGGCGGCGCCCGGCGCCGTCCTGCCCGCCGACCAGCCGCTGGCCGCGTACGCCGACATCGTGCGGATCGAGGTCACCAACACCGGCGACGTACCGGTCGCCGTCACCTCGCACTTCCACTTCTTCGAGGCCAACCGAGCCCTCGCGTTCGACCGCGTCGCCGCCTACGGCCGCCGCCTCGCCCTGCCCGTCGGCACCAGCGCCCGCTTCGAGCCCGGCACCCCCCTGGAGGTGGAGCTGACCCCGATCGGCGGCGACCGGATCGTCATCGGCTTCGCCGGCCTGGTCGACGGCCCCCTCGACACCCCCGGCGCCCGCGAGGCCGCGCTCACCCGCGCCCACGTCGCCGGCTACCTCGACAGCGGCTCCACCACCGACCAGGAAGGCGACCTGTGAGCAGCAGCCACCTCACCTACGCGCAGCAGCACGGCCCCACCACCGGCGACCTCGTCCGCCTGGCCGACACCGGCCTGACCCTGCGCGTCGAAGCCGACGCCCAGCGGCGGGGCGAGGAGTTCCTGGTCGGCTACGCCAAGACCGGCCGCGACGGCATCCACTACCAGGCCTGCCTCACCGACCGGACCTGCGACCTGATCGTCAGCAACGTCCTGCTCGTCGACCCCGTCCTCGGCGTCCGCAAGGCTTCCATCGGCATCAAGGACGGCCGGATCGCCGCCGTCGGCCGCGCCGGCAACCCCGACACCCTGGAGGGCGTCGACGTCCTCGCGGGCACCGGTACCACCGTCATCCCCGGCGAGGGCCTCATCGCCACCCCCGGCATCGTCGACACCCACGTCCACCTCTGCTCCCCGGGCATCATGGGCGCAGCCCTGGCCGCCGGAGTGACCACCATCGTCTCCCAGAACTTCGGCCCGACCTGGGGCTGCGGCGTCACCACACCCGCCGAACTGCGCCACGCGCTGCGCGCCTTCGACGCCTTCCCGGTCAACCTCGCCATGCTGGCCCGCGGCTCCTCCTCCGACCCGGACCCGCTGCTGCGGGCCCTGGAGCAGGGAGGCGCCTCCGGGTTCAAGGTCCACGAGGACATGGGCGCCCACGCCCGCGCCCTCGACACCGCCCTGACCGTCGCCGACGACCACGACGTCCAGGTCGCGCTGCACAGCGACACCCTCAACGAGGCGATGTTCGTCGAGGACACCCTCGCGGTCATCGGCGGCCGTACGCTGCACGCCTTCCACGTGGAGGGCTGCGGCGGCGGCCACGCCCCGAACGTCCTGCAGCTGGCCGGCCTGGCGAACATCATCGGCTCCTCCACCAACCCGAGCCTGCCCTACACCCGCGACACCGCCGCCGAGCACCTCCACATGATCGCCACCGTCCACCGGCTCGACCCCGACGACCCCGACTGCCAACGCATGGCCTGCGACCGGATCCGCACCAGCACGCTCGGCGCCGAAGACGTCCTCCACGACCTCGGCGTCATCCCCATCACCTCCTCCGACTCCCAGGCCATGGGCCGCATCGGGGAGACCGTCCGCCGCACCTTCCAGGTAGCTGCCAAGATGCGCGCCCTGGACACCGAGCCCGGCGGCGACGACAACGAACGCATCCTGCGCTACATCGCCAAGCTGACCATCAACCCGGCCATCGCCCACGGCATGGCCCACGAGATCGGCGCGCTCACCCCCGGCCGCCTCGCCGACATCGTCCTGTGGAACCCCGCCTACTTCGGCGCCAAGCCGCAGCTCGTCCTCAAAGCCGGCTACCCCGCCTGGGGCGCCACCGGAGACCCCAACGCCTCCACCGAGACCAGCCAGCCCCTCGTCCTCGGCCCGCAGGTCGGCGCGTACGGCGCCACCGCGGCCGACCTGTCCGTCGCCTTCGTCAGCCGCGCCGCACACGACAGCGGCACCGACACCCTGCCGACCCGGCGCCGCCGCGTCGCCGTCCGCGACACCCGCACGATCGGCCTAGCCGACATGAACCGCAACGACCGGATCAGCGACGTCCGCGTCCACCCCGGCACCGGGCAGGTCACCCTCGACGGCGACCCGATCAGCTCCCCGCCCGCTGAGGTCACCGCGCTCAGCCAGCTCTACTTCCTGTAATCCCAGGCCCGAGACACCCAGGAGCACCGTTATGTCCCCCACCAGCCCGGCCCGCGACCTTCTCGACCGCGGCCACGCGACGATCCCCCTGCCTACCGCAGACGCCGAGGTCCTCGCGGAGCTGCGCACCCAGGCGGCGCGGTTCTTCACCCAGGACGAGGAGACCAAGCTCCGGCACGGCAGCGACGACTTCAACTTCGGCTACCGGCCCTACGGGCGGCAGTACTCCGTCACCCCTGACCGGCCCGACATGAACAGCAGCTTCACCTACTGGGCCGACGACCCGGCCAAGGTCCCCGGGCACGAGGCCGACTCCGTCGCACCGTTCCTCAAGGCCCTGGGCGCGTACTGGCAGGTCGCCGCCGAGGCTGCGGACCAGGTGCTGGCCGGCCTGGCCGACCACTACGGCTACCGTGACAACCTGCAGTTCCGCGCCTCGTCCTACCTGGAGATCAACTGGTACCTCCGCGACCCGAAGCGAGACCTGCTCCAGGACCGCCACGAGGACGGCCACCTGTTCACCCTCGCCACCTCGGACGGTCCCGGACTGGAGATCGAAACCGACGGGGACATGCAGGCGGCGGCCGTCGGTGACGGCCGCCTGCTCGTCATGCCCGGCAGCGTGCTCACCGCGATGACCGCCGGTCAGGTCCCGCCGCTCCACCACCAGGTCCGCAACCACCACCTGGAGCGGCGCATCACGGTGCTCTACCTGGTGAACCCGCCGCTTGGCCAGCCCGTCGCCCCGTACGTGGCGGAGGACGGGCAGGCCGTGGACGTCGCGGCACTGGCGCGAACCAGCGGGGCGATGTTCGGGCTCCCGCCGGCCCCAGTTCTCACGGCGCCGAAGGCGTAGGTATCGGGGCTGCAGGTCAGGCGAGTGCGGCGTCGAAGACCTCGCGGTTCGCGACGACGAACGCGAGCTCGCGTCGGCTCCACGCGATGCTCTGAGCGATGGCGTCGGGCCTGGGGGTGCCTGTTCCCGACGCCTCCACCTCGGCCCAGAACCGGGCGTTGCGCGCCTGCTGCTCGATGATGGCGTCGACCAGGACCGCCCGCTCGGGCCCTTCGAGGCCGTAGGCGTCCGCAAGGATCCGAACCTGGTCAGCCTGCCGCGCCACCTGGTCCCCCCGCTTCGATGCCACGCACCAGGTCCAGGAGGCGTAGCCGAGGTCCTCGAGCGGCGAGCCCGGGGACGCGGTGTCGAAGTCGATGAAGGCCACCGGCAGACCTTCCAGGCCGTCGACGAAGACCGCGTTGTTCGGTGCGGCGTCGCGGTGGCAGACGACCTGGGAGCGGTCGGCGAGTTCGCTCCCCCGCGTCGCGTCGTGCATGGACCGCAGCAGTCGCCCGGCCGCGGCCACCTGCTCGTCCGCCCACAACTGGAAGCGCGCCGGGACATCGCCGGGAAGATAGCTGAGGATATCCATCCCGTCGGCCTGGCCGAGGTACCGCGGCGCACCCTCGAATTCCTGGTGCTCGAATACCTTGAGAAGAGCCGCAACGAATTCCGATGATTCCTTTACGGGCCTGCGCACAGAATTGTCGACCCGGACGACACCGTCGGTCATCCGCCCGCCGGAAAGCGCGATCGAACCACCAGGCGCATCAGCCATTTCAGCCGCTCCCATACCTAGATCCCGAATCGGCCCATGGGTCTACCAGCAGCACAAATCAACGCTAGGACACCAGGGCTCGCCATGCGACCCAAGCGATGTTATACGAGTCGCCCCGCACAACGGCCACGGGGTGACCAACTCGCCGCGCCGCGAGTACAGTTCGGCATTTCCAAGATCGCATTCAGTGATCGCCGGTCGCGTAATTGATCAAAGTACACCGGGCGTGGCCTGCGGCGATGTCGGCGGTGGACATCAGCGGCATGGCACTCCCGCTGCCGGCCACGTTGCGAATGTCACCCCAACGGATGACGAGGCATCGACGCGCTGCCCCGCGCGGCGGCCGGACGTGCTCACGCAGCTGCGCCCGCGGTCCTCCGGATCGCGGGCGCAGCTGGGCGAGTCTGATCAGGCGAGCAGGTTGGAGCGCAGGGCGTCCAGGTCGGCCGCTGTGACCCCGTGGGGTGCCAGGTAGGCGGGGATAGAGCCGTGCGCGGTCAGGATCGTGTCCATCGCGGAGGCCAGAAGGGCTTCGCTGACCGGGTGGGAGTAACGGGTGACCCCTGCCTCGTCCAGAAAGGATGTCGGGCCGGCCGTCAGCGCGAGTTCGACATTGGACTGCACGAAGTCCCCGACGACCTGGTCCCGCGGGGCGCCCAGCAACGACTGGATCACCGCCACCGCGAGGCCCGTCCGGTCCTTGCCCACCGCGCACTGCACGACCGCTGGCAGCGAGGCTGGCTCGGCCAGCCGCCTTACCAGCGCCGCGATCGCCGGGGCCGCGTAGGTGGCCATGAACGGGTACAGGGCAGCGGGATCCACGGGCCACGGCTTGCCGTCGAAGCCGGAGAAGTCGGAGAAGCCCATTTCCTTCAGGGCATCCAGATCGGGCAGCGCCGGAATCGAAACCCATTCGATAGTGAGCCCGTGGATCTGCCCGGGCCAGACATTGCTCTCGACATTGCTGCGCAGGTCGATCACCGTGCGAACGCCCAGGTCTCGCAGGCGCTCGGACCCCACTTCGGTCAGCCGGTTCAAGGAACCGGATCGGTACAGGACCCCAGGGCGCAGGGGAGAAATTCCCGCATCCCGGAAGTTGCGCACGTTCGGTACGTCCGGCTGGTTTCTCTGTGCCGGCACGAGGCGACTTACTGACTTTGCTCCACCGTCAGGCTTCGTCATGAGAAAAGAATAGGGCCTTTGCCCCTCTTCCGTTCCCCCATTGCAGAAAAAGTTCCGCTCCCTTCGAGAGACTGAAAATCATCACTCAGGTGGCCTCAATATGCCCCCAGGCGCACCGAATTGCACCACGGCGGTCGCACCGGAGCCACCATCGTGGAGGGACGCACGAAAGGGCTGCGTAGCGTGACGTGGAGGCGTCATACCGGCCGGTACGGGGCGGATTCGTGACGGCTTGACGTCACGCTGCCGCCTGGGCCCGGCGACGCCAGGCGCGGGACCGGCACCGGCCGGAGCAGTAGACGGCATCGCGCCGCCGGCCCGCCCTGGCCATGGTCGCGCGCCCGCAGACCGGACAGGTCAGCGCCCGGATCAGCCGTCGGTGGCTGGCGTAATGGGCCTGCCCGAGCAGGGCCAGGAAGTCCAGGCGGCGCTGTTCCACCTTGCGGTTGCGGTACGCCTGGGCCCGGCAGGCGTCGTTGCAGTACCAGCGCCGGGACGAGGCTCCCCGGGGGAGCCGGCCTCCGCAGCTTGCGCAGTACCGAACACGTGCCACAACTCCAGGGTGGCGCGCTCCTCCACGCCATCCGCAACGTGGCCGGACCATCCTGGAGGCAAGGGCGCAAGGAGGTAAGGGTGCCGAAAACACGGAGGGCGGCGGCGGGCCGGGGCCGGACGCCCTTCGACCTGCCGGTGGAGCTCGCGCTGGCCCGCCCGGTCGCCGCTTTGCCTGCGGCACAGAGCCACCGGTGGTTCGAACCCAAGGCCGACGGTTGGCGGGTGTGCCTGCGCACCGGTGAACGCCCGGCCGTGTACAGCCGCCACGGTACCGACCTGACCGCGGCGTTCTCGGACATCGCGGCCGTGGCCGCCGGTTTGCCGGAGGCGGTCGTGGACGGCGAACTGCTGGCCGTCAAGACCGACGGTTCACTGGCCTTCGGCCTGCTGCAGACCCGCGCGGGCGGACGCGGCCCCCGCGCCGGGGAGACCTTCCACGTCCAGGTCGCCGCGTTCGACCTGCTGGCCACTGGCGCGGTCGACCTGCGCCCCCTGCCTCTCGAAGAACGACGCTCCGGCTTGCTCGACCTGCTCCCCGCGGGCGGGCGAATCTGGCCGCTGCCGACCACCGCCGACCCGGAGCAGGCCAAGGGCTGGTTCGGGTCACTGGGCGGCGGCATCGAGGGCTGTGTGGTGAAGGATTCCTCCCAGCCGTATCGGCCGGGACGCCGCTCCGACTGGCTGAAGTACCGGGTGAAGGACAGTACGAGCGCCGTCGTCCTCGGCATCACCCCGGGCGCGACCCCCGCCTCCCAGGGCGCCGTCCTCGGGCTGCCCAGCAGCAGGGGCCATCTGCGCCCGGTCGGGGTCAGCCTCCCCCTGCCACCCGCAGTGCGGGCGGAGCTGGCTTCCCGCCTGCAACCGGCCGCCGCCGAGCTGGCCGAGCTGCCCGGCACCGTTGGCGGTCTTCCCGGCAGCCCCCCAGTTCTCTACCGGCCGGTCGTGCCGACCATCGTCGTCGACATCGAGGTCGACGCCGGCCAGCTCGAATTCGGGCGCTGGCGCCACCGGCCCCGAGTCCTGCGCACCCGCCCCGACCTGGAGGTGGACGACCTCCTCCCGGGTTGACATACGCCGTCCTCGATCGAGTGACCCGGGCGCTGCAGAGCCCAGTCGTTGTCGGGCCCTGCGCCTACCTTCCTATGCATGACCTCCGTGACCACCACCTCACCGTCCAATACCACCGTCCTGCCCCACCCGGACTCCGCCGGCCACCCCGCTCTCAACGGCGCGCAGATCACCCACGTCACCAGCGCGCTGCGCACCGCCCTGATCGAACTGGGGGCGTACCTGGACCCGCCCGGTGCAGCGCTCGACCCCGACGGTGCGGCGTGCGAGGCGCTGCGCCTGGTGGTCGCAGCTGCCTACGACACCGCCGAGCCGGGCGAGGAGCTGGGCCTGCTCTTCGTCACCCCCTCCGTCGCCCAGCTGGGGCACCGCCCGGTGTGGCTGCGGCGGCGCCGCGACGGGTCGATGACCGCGGGGTTCCCGGCCGACCACCGCTGAACAGCCGTGGCGCCCAGCCGCTCGCCCCATGCGGTCTGAACCACCCTGCCGAATCTGGCGGAGCGAGTGCCGGGGCAGCCCCTGCCGCGGCCACCGCGCGGAGGATCCCGAAGCCGATCGGCTTCGCGGAAAGCGGTCGCCGACCGGTTCTCACGGGCGGCATCCTCGGGGAATGCCTCCTACCGACGACCCCACGGTCTACTTCGATGAGACCGGCAACTCGGGCCAGAACCTGCTCGATCCCGGGCAGCCGGTCTTCGCCCTGGCGGGAGTTCATCTCGACGACCGGGCAGCTGCCGACCTCGTCGCCGAGGTACGGTGCCAGCTGCCGTCGACGCAGGGCGAGCCGAAGTACGGGTCGCTGGCGAAGGCAGCCCGAGGCCGGAAGGCGCTGCTGCGGGCATTCGAGCAGCTGCCCGAGGGCGCCGTCCGCGCACAGCTGATGCACAAGCAGTTCATGGTGATGACCAAGATGGTTGACCTGCTGATGGAGCCGATGGCCCACGCTATGGGCTACAACCTCTACAACGGGCAGGAGACCCTGGCGCTGGCCGAGATGATGCACTTGGCGGGGAGGCGGCTCGGCGACCGGGCAGCCTACGACCGGATGCTGCAGGCGTTCGTGGACTGGGTGCGGCAACGGGCAAGCACGGACGACCTGTACGCCTCGATCACCTCGTTCAGGGCAACGGTCCCGCACAACGAGGCAGCTGGCCTGTTCGAGCTGATGGAGCACTGCCGACCTGTAGCGGACGAGGCGGTAGTGGACCTCGGATCGGGAGACCTGCGGGACACGCTAGATCCGGCTGTCCCGGCCCTGTACGAGCTGTGCCTGGACTTCGGGCGGTCGATAGGCCGGTTCCGGCTGGTCCACGACTCGTCGAAGGTGATCGCCCAGTGGGCGGTGACTCTGCGCACGGCACACCTTTTCCCTGACCCGGCCAACCCCGGGGGATTCGTGCAGCAGCTACCGGCGTCTCGGATCGAATTCGCCGACAGCAGGGCGCACCCGCAGCTGCAGCTGGCTGACTGGGCGGCGGGGGCGGTGCGGCAGTGGGCGGCTGATAAGGCGGCGGGCAGTGGCGATCCGTTCTGCAAGCGGCTGGCGCCACTGGTGTTCCCCTGGGTCTCGGGCGCGGTCTGGCCGTTCCCTTAAGGGAGCGGTACCGGAGCCGACGGCGCGGGGCCCCTCCCTGTCGGGAACGGACTGCCGCGCCGTGCCGCTGCAGCTAGAACAGCTCGTCCGCGGTGGCCAGGCAGTAGCGGCCGGCGTGCCAGAACAGCGGGACCTCGAGCGGGCCGTGCTCGGGGCAGTCGTCCCGTACGGGTGCCAGTCCCCCGCACGGCGCGCTGCCGCAGGTGCACTCCGGTCCGGGCGGCGTCAGGCCGGTGGCGTGGGAGTGGACGGTCTGCGGCTCGAGTTCGGGTAGGTCGGTGCAGTCGGTCTGTTGCTGCTGGCGGGGCGTCTCGGTGGTGCGATCGCGCAGGCCGTAGGTGCCGTAGCGGTCTCGCCCGGCCGGGCCGGGCGCGACGCGGGCGCGGACGCTACGGCCGTAGCCGTCCAGGCCGGGGTACTCGACCTGCGGCGGGTCGGCGAATACCGTGCCGACCCAGTCGGGGCCCGGGCCGCAGTCCGAGCCGACGGTGAACGGGCCCAGCCGCAAGGTGCCGTCCGCCGCCCGCATCTCGGAGAGTTCGAGCAGCATCTCCAGCACCCGGGGCACGGACAGGCCGCGACTGCCGGCGAACCGGGCGAGCCGGGCCGCCATGTAGCGGTCGACGGTCACCTCCAGCCGCATCGTGCCGGTGCGCATCGTGTCCTCGTCAGGCACCGGGCACCGCCACCGGGTTGAGGTCGAACCCCAGGCGGGCGTCCACCGAGGCCGTGGCCTCGTCCAGGCGGCCCTTGTGCGGCTGCTCGGAGATCCGGCCGGTGGAGGTTCGGCAGTGATCGCCCCGCTCGGCTCCGCACTTTGGCGACGGGCACGCCGTCTCCAGCACCTCCTGCCGGATCGCCCGCTCCCGCTCGGCCGCGCGCCGGGCCCGGGCGGCCTTCGACTCCACGAAGGTGACCCCGAGCATCGCCTCCGGGAACGTGATCCTCTTCGTCTCCTGGCCGAAGCGGTCCTGCCGCCACCCTGGAGCGTCCGGATCGTGGGCGGCCACCCGGTCAGCGAGCATCTCCAGCTGGCGGATCGTCGGCACGACGGCCGGCCCGCCGAAGGACTCCCGCCGCTCCTCGCCGCGGGCGGCTGCTCCCCAGCGCGCCCCGTCGGGCATGGTCGCGGCCAGCGGCACATCCCCGGCGACGATCGCCGTCAGGTGCCTCGCCATCTTCGCGAAGGCGGCTAGCTCCTTGGCGTGGCGGTTCAGCGGGTCGATCAGGTCGGCGAGCTCCACCGGCTGGTCGGGGGTCTCCGCGGCACGGGCCAGCTGGGCGAGCAGCACGCCGGCGCCGGACAGGTGGAGCGTGATCTCCTCCAGGGTGATGCGCTTGCCCGCGCGCAGGTGGGCGGTGTCGGCCGGGTCGGTGCTGGTCTGCACGGCCTGGGGTACGAGGTCAGCGGACACCGGCGCACAGCTCCTCGGTCAGCGCCTGCTGGCGGGCGGCGGGCCAGCCGGACGCGAACGCGGCGATGCAGAACAGCATCCTCAGAACACCGCCGAGCTCGGCGTCGACCTCGTCTCCGTCGAGGAAGTGCTCGGCGCCGGGGCGGCCGGTGCCGATGTACGTGGCCAGCAGCAGGTGCATGACGGTCAGCGCAGGGGTCTGGAGGTCAGCGGCAGGCTGCTGGCGGTAGTACCGCACGGAGGCCTCGCTCCCTGCCCCGTACGTCCCGCCGGAGAGCAGGTACTGGGCCAGCAGCAGCACGGCTTCGCGGATCGCGGCCGGGCCGCGCTCGTTCAGCGTGTCGAAGAGGTCGTGGGCATGCTCGGTGATCTGGTCTTCGACGGTGCCGGTCAGGGCGGACTGCAGCAGCAGCGGCAGCGGGATCCCGGCGGCCAGCTGGTCGGCGCTCAGGTAGACCAGGCCCTCGCCGGTGAAGGGATTCTCAGGGGGCGCGGTGGCCTCCGGCAGGTCGTCCTCGTCGGTGTCGTGCTCCGCCCGCTCGTCGGCGGGCGTCGCGGCGGACTCCTCGGGACCGGCTCCGAATCCGGCCCACATGTCGAGGGCGTCCTCCAGGATGTCGCGCAGTTCTTCCTCCGGCAGGCTCTCCAGGAGGGCGAGCATCGGCGCGGCCGGGGCCGGGCCATCGAAGCCGCTCTCCCGCATTCGCCGACCGACCTCCCACAGCTTCACGGAGGCGGGCGACAGCAGCCCGGTGGACGGCAGCAGGCTGAACGGCGTCCCCGCCAGGGTGGCCACCATGAGGCGGTCACTGGCGAGCACCGCCGGGATCGCCGACTTCTGGCACGGTCGGCAGCCGGCGCGGGCGGCACCGACCAGGGCGGCGGCGGGGGCGAGGTTGACCTGCCTGGTGACGCCGTAGGGGCGGGAGTCCATGACTCCGAAGTCGGGGGCGGGGTGCCGGTGGGCGGCGCCGTTCACGATGGCGGCGTGAGGGGCGCCGGTGGCCTTCCCCTTCCGGCGGGCGGCCTGCTTCTTGGAGCGCTTGTCCTTGGGCACGGGATGCCTTCCAGCGCGGTGCGCGGTCCCGCGACCCGGCCCGCGCGCAGCATCAGCGCAGAGCACAAAGGGTGGACCTGACGAATGATCACCTCGCGCGGTGCGGGAGCTCTTTCGACTCCTACCACCTTGACCGCTGTGCCGCCCCTCGCGGGCAGGTCGGCGGGACTCGGGCTCGGCGCGCTAGCCCATACCTCTCAATAGGTACCGGAACACAATAGCGGCATCGCGGGCCTAGGGGTAGCGGCTTCGTAGCCACCCGGACACATGGCGCTACGCCTCCGCTCCGGCGCGTACGAAGGGGAGCGTGCCGTGGGCCACCGGCAGCCAGTGGCCCACGGAGCAGCGGCGGCTGGTCAGGCCGGGGCGGGTGTCCACCTGGTGGCGTCGCGCTCTCTGCGCGGGCGGGCAGGACCTGCTCAGTTCTCGGTACTGGTGCCGAGCTGGTAGGTGTCGTCGTGGCCAGGGGTGCCCGGGACGATGTGCCCGACGTCGGCGAGGTGGCGCAGCAGGACCGCGGCGCCCTCGAAGTCGGTGGGGAGCTTGAGGAGGCCGAGGGCGGTGCTGGCGCGGGCGATGTTCCAGTTGCCGCCGCGTTCGGTGATCTCCTGGGCGAGGGCGGTGCGGCGCTGGCAGGGCAGGGCGAGGACAGTGTCGCGGAACAGGTCGAGCTGGTCGGTGTGGACGCGGTAGCCGAGGACCTTGCCGTAGCCCGGGCCGACGCCCTGGACAGGGGACTCGATCCCGCTGGGGAGCCACCTTTCCTGGATCGCGCGGGTGATGGTGCGGGTTAGGCCGGCGGCGTGGCCCTTGAGGCTGGCGGTGGCGTCTTCACCGCGAAGGTCGTCGGCGGCGACGGTGCCGCCGCGCGCGACGGCTTCCTCCAGGATCCGCTGGGCGCGGGGCGGCAGGGCGAGGTAGTAGCGGCTGGCCCGCTCGGACGTCCAGCCGGTGTCGACGACGACGTCGGCGGCGTGCTTGGCGAGCAGAGTGCGTAGGTCATCCAGGAAGCCATCGGTCGGTTCCTCGGCGATCAGGGTGATTTTCAAAGCGGCTCCCGGTGCAACGGACGTGGATAGAAGCACTTCTAACGAGGGGGAGCTTAGCCCCTTGACGTCTCGTTAGGAATTCCTCTATCCACGTTCACTCTTACGGGTGACCTCACCTGCTAGGGCCGGGCTGGGCGTCCTGGCCTTCTGTCAGGCAGCGGTAGCCAGAAGGGCGCTGGCTTCTGCAACCAGGGCGTCGCAAGCTGCCTTCGCCCTGGCGCGCAGGCGGTCGACCTCGGCGAGCGAGGCGGCGCCGCGCAGGGCGAAGGTGGCGGTGACGGCGGCTTCCGCTGCGGCGGCAAGGGCCGGACAGGTCATCCGCAGGGCGAGGCGCGGCGGGGTGACGGCGCTGCGGGTGTCGTGGACGGCCGGGGAGTGCTCGTGGTCGACCTGCTCGGGAGCGCTGGGGTTGAGAGCCAAGGCGCGGGTCCGGACGATCTGGGCGCGGCGGTGGTTGTCGAGGGCACTCACCAGGGCGGTCACCGTTGCGAGGATCTCGGCGCGGCGGGCCTCGGAGGTCTGGATCTTCTGTTGGGCGCGGGTGGCCCGCTGCTGCATGAGGTGGCCCAGTAACGTGCCCCCGAGCGCGGCTGCGGCGGCGATGACGGTGCTGCCGATCGTGACGACGGTGTTCGCGTCCATGCTGGTTCCCTTCGGTGCGGTTCGGGCTCGGCTGGTGTCCGGCCGGAGCTGGGTGGCCCCGGCCGGACAGAAGGTTGTTCTCGGCCGTCAGGGCGTTGGGGTGGAGCGGTCGCCGGCGCCGACTTCGGCGTCGAGGTCGTCGGCATAGTCCTCCAGGGACTGGCACAGTCGCGCGGTGGTGTCCAAGTCCAGCGGCGCTCCGCCGCCGCGCTGGTGCCTCCAGAGGTGGGCAATGCCCCTCACCATGGCGGTCACCTGCTCGGCCGGGATCAGCAGCTGGCCGTCGACGTGGTGGACGGCCAGGCGGACCGGCTCCCCGTCTTCGTCCAGAGGCTGCCTGTACTCGTCCTCGACGTACGGCCGCCCTTCCGGCCGGGCTGGCAGCCGGGCCGTCCGGGGCGTCATCGCTCGAGCGAGCGAGCCCTGCCGCTCGGCGACGCGGGCGGCGGCCCGCTCGGCCAGCTCGGGGCGCAGCGACGGCGACTCCGGCGGGACGGTGATGCCAGCGGCGGCTGCCTCGAGGCGCGCCCGTTCGGCTTCTACGAGCAGCCGCTCCTCGGCGGCGGCTGCTCCGTCCATCCACCCCTTGTTGTAGTCGTCGCTGCGGCCGTGGGGGCCATCAAATGCCGCCGCTTCCGCGGCGCTGGCGGCCCAGTCGAGGACGTCGAGCTCGTCCCGGGCGATGGCTCCGTCGGCGTAGTCCAGGGAGTGGCCGGCGCTCGTCAGCAGTTCCGCCAGCAGGATGCGGCCGTAGCCGTTCATCCGCGGTGCTCCGATCCGGACGTGGCAGCAGCCGGGGACGTGTCACCGTGCTGCTCGTGCAGGGCGTCCAGCAAGCTGATCTGCTGGGTCGTCAGCGCGCCTTCGGCCCGGGCCTTGTCCTGCTTTCGCAGCCACGAGCCGGGGCGGAAGGTGGGGTCGGTCTCCACGCCGGTGCGGTTCACCGGGCCGGTGAGCGTCCCGCCGCCCGCGAGGTAGGCGACCATGCGCCGGTAGGAGCGGTTCCAGTCCGGCTCCAGCCGCCACAGCGGGTCCAGCGCGTCGAGTGAGGCGTTCTGCTCGGGGTTGAGTTCGGCCTTGCGCTGGCGCTCCAGCCAGCGGCCGATGTTGTACCCGTCGAGCTGCTCCTTCGTCTTCGCGGCCAGGTGGTCGTGGGTCTTCTGGTAGGCCGTGGCGTAGGCCGCGCCGCGCGCCCAGGCGTGGGCGTGCTTGTCCCAGATCATCCCGATGGCGTTCAGCTCCGAGACTCGGGCCGCGTCCAGGGTGCCCTTCTCGTGCAGGTAGCGCTGGTTGCCGAGCCAGGTGATCAGCTCCTGGTGCTGGTCCGTGTCGGTGACGTCGAGGTGGTGGTGCTCGATGTAGAACTCTGCGGCGCGGGCCCACATCCGCTCCCATTCCTGGGTGCGCGGGCTGAACATCCTCAGCTTCAGCGAGCGCAGGATCTCGGCCGCGTGGGCGCTGGCCTTGATGCGCAGCCACTCGATCGGGGACTGCTCCGCCGGCTGCGCCACCGCGGCCTCGGTCTCGGTCTCCGTGGCCTCGGTCTCGGTCTCCGTGGCCTCGGTCTCGTCCTTCGGGCCTTGGTCGTCGGCGTCGGCCTGCGGGGCGCTGGCCGTGAGTCGAACGGGGCCGGTGTTGAAGGTGGTGCCGGGCTGGGAGCGGTGGGTGCGCAGGTCGGCGATGCGGCCGACGACCCGGGAGTCGACGGAGGCGAGCGCGCGCAGGACGTGCAGGACGGAGCGGAAGGCGGAGGACTGGATGGCGGTGTCGGCCTCCTCCTGGACCTGGGGGCCGGCCGGGGTGACGATCGCCGGGTCAGCGACGGGGAGGTCGTCGGCCTCGTCGTCACCGGCTTCGCGGTCGGGGGACGCGATGTAGACGGGGATGATGACGTAGGCGGTTTTGCCCTCGTTGGGGGCTTGGCGCACGGCCCGGCCCAGGGCCTGCACGATGTCCACCGGGCTCGTCTTCGGGTCGGCGAAGACGATCGCGTCGACCGTGGGCATGTCAATTCCCTCGGCCAGCAGGCGAGCGTTGCACAGGATGCCGCACTCCTCGCCCTCGTCCCCTTCCCGTACTCCGGTGTGGGCACGGAACTCGTCGAACGCGGCCTGGCGGATGCGGCGCGGGTCGGTGCCGGCCACCGCCTTGGCCCAGATCCGCTCAGGCCGGTCGTAGTCCGGCAGCAGGTCGGCGGTCTCCACGAGGGAGGCCGCGAACTTCCGCGCGTAGTCGATCCGGGCGTGGAAGGAGATGACCCGCCGAAGGCCCAGATCGGCGATCGCACGCAGCACCGCGACCTGCAGCGCGAGCCTCTGCAGGTCCTCGTTCGTGCGCTGGGAACGCAGGTCGGAGACGGCCGGGAGCGACAGCAGCAAGCGCAGGTCCTCGTCGGTGACCACCGGCACGATGATCTGGTAGTCCGCGATCCAGCCGCCGGTCACCCCCTCCTCGAACGTCCACCGGAACACGGTGCGCCCGAAGACCTCCTCGTCGTCCATCGAGTACAGGCTGCGGGAGCTGCCCAGCACCAGGTCGGACAGGTCGCCCTCGGCCGGCTCGTCGGCGATGCGCGGGGTGGCGGTGAAGTACAGCCGCCGCTCGGCCGGGACCTTGGCGTCCTCGTGGACGGCGGCCCAGGTCTTGTCGAGGGCACCCGCGGTGCGGTGGGCCTCGTCGATGATCACGAGGTCCCACCCGGGGAGGCGGAACTCGTCGTGCGCCTTGACGATCCTCTCCAGGGAGGCGTACGTCGCGTACACGGTGACGGGCTTGCCCGCGGGCACCCGGGCGACCAGGTCGGCCAGCTCGGCGGCGTCCGTGGTGACAAATCCCTCGACATGCCCGCCGGCCTCGGCGCTCTCCAGCGCCTCCTCCTTGGAGCAGGCGGCGATCGCGGTGCCCGTCCGGCCGCCGATCGTGCTCCAGGACCGGGCGGTCTGCTCCAGCAGCTCGATCGTCGGCATCAGCACCAGGACGCGCCCGTACCGCGCGAGGCGCTTGGCACAGTTGGCGGAGACCAACGTCTTGCCCGCGCCGCACGCCATCTCCAGGATCGCCCGGCCGCCGTGCCTGACCTCACGGTAGGCCGCCGAGACGGCCCTGCGCTGGTAGTCGCGCATCGGCGCGATCCGGACCTTCGGCGGCACCGGGCGGCGGCCCGGGATCACGGCTTCGGCCAGGGCCCTGGCCCCGGCCAGGTCGGCGGCGGCCTGCTCGGACAGCTTGTCGCCCTGCTGGCCGACGGTGGGGTTCACGACGGATGTCCTCGTCTCTGTGGAAGCGGTGCAGTGGGCTGAGGGAGCAGGGCGGCGGCGCCCAGGCGCGGGTGGGCCGGGTCAGGACCGGGGTACCCAGCCGCGGACCTCCAGGTACTCGACCTTGGCGTCCGGAACGGCCCGGCCGGTCTCAACCAGCCACTCCTGCATGGCCTCAGTGACGTCGCCGTGGTGCCGGTCGACCCGCTCGGTCCACTCCGCCGCGTCGAAGCCCTGGTTGACGGAGTCCCCGTAGGCCCTCTCCTCGGTGCCGTCGGAGCGGGGCAGGAACCCGCGGCGAAGGCCCGCGGAGTCCCCGTCGTCACCGGCGGACATGGTGAACTGGTCGGCTCGCATCCGTACGGTGAACGCCAGGCGCCCGCTGACTGCGCCGGTGGAGCGTACGACCTTCGCCAGGTGGGAGGCACCCGTCCCGATCGCCTGCTTTCCGGCGCGGCCGATCATGCTGCGCCCCTCCTGGCCGATGATGTCCTTGCCCCGGACCCGGGCCTTCTGTCCGCTCTTGGTCGTGCGGCGCTTGACGTTCTGGGCCGCGATGACGGAGAGCGCCTCGGTGTCCCGCTCGCCACCGCGCACCGCCTGGAGCAGCTCACGCAGAGCGCCGACCATGCTGGCGCCCTTCCCTTTGGACCAGAACTGGCTGATGTAGCTGGCATCGCGGTCGAGCATGGTGCCGACCTGGCGCTTGGTGTAGCCCTCGTCGAGGAGCTCTTGGGTCAGGCGGGCGGCCTCGTTGGGGTTGGCCGGGTCGGCGGGGCTCATCGCGTGCCTCCCTGATCGTCGGTGTGCTGAGCGGCCTGGCGGGACTGGGCGAGGTGGATGCGGCCCTGGTTGCGCAGGGCCAGCAGGCCGTCCTCGGTGACGGGGGCGTCGACCGGGCCGGGCAGGTGGCCCTTGAGCAGGTACTCGCCGGGGCGGCCGAAGTACGGCCAGTGGCCGATCGGCTCGGTGGTGTAGATCGCGTCGGTACGCAGGGCCACGACCGAGCGAGCAGGCAGGTGCAGCGCGCCGACCCGGCCGATGGTCTTCTTGTTGGCCTCGTCCTTGACGGCCATGTCGAGCAGCGCGGCGCGGGCGTCCGACCAGAGCCCGGCGCTCCACTCCGGGTGCGCCCAGGGGTCCTTGGAGTTGGGGGTGGCTCGCTCCCAGAGGAATCGATCCTCGGCCTGACCGATGATCATCGCGCCGTCGGGGACCGTCTGGTCGACGGGCGTGCTGCCGTGGTTGACGCGCGGACGCTGGGCGAAGGCCCCGATTCCGAGCAGCTGGATCGAGCGGATACCGCGAGACGCGAGGTAGGCGGCGCGGCGGGTGCGCTCGTCACCGTGCATCTGGGACAGGCCCAGCAGGTACGACCAGGCGGCCTTGAGCTTGTTCGACCACTCGTCCAGCGGGTCGCCTTCCTGCCAGACCAGGCCGTCCAGCACCTCGATCCGCCACGGGAGCTTCTGCGGGTTCTCCAGCGCGAGGAGGACTTCGCGGCCACCCGCCCAGGTGGTGAACGTGGCACCCGGAGTGGCCGGGTACTCCCAGGCACGCTCGCCGGGCACCGGCGCGGGCAGGACTCCGACGTGCTCCCAGCCGCCGGGGACGGTCGCGCGGATGTGCCAGTGCGAGGGGTCGTAGAGGGCGCTGCGCCGCTGCTTGGCGTCCATCGCCTCGAACGCCCGGCCGGTGACGCGGCGAGGGGTTCCGACGCCGCTTCGATGGGTGTGCCGCGCGTAGGCGAAGGTGCGGTCAGCCTCGAACAGGCCCGGCAACTGCTGCGGGACGCGCGGCGGAACGATCAGCTCGGTGCGGCCCTGGCCGGCGGTGGCGTGCAGCAGCCCTCGCAGCTCCTCGCTCATCACCGGGAAGCCGCCAGCCCACTGGCCGGTGGTCGGGATGGTGCGCTTCCACAGGTCCTTCCCCATGGCGCTCGGGAACGCCATCATCACCACGTCGTCCCACTGCTGCTTGAGCGCCTCGTACATGAGGATGAAGGCGTGCCGCACCACGGCGACGTCCGCACCGTCGGGCTGGAACCACGCACCGACCGAGTGGATCTCGATCGTCGGGTTGTTCCGCTCGGCCCCGGCCCGGATGTAGCGGCCGACCGGGTTGCGGGGGTGGACCAGGTGACTGGCCAGCTGATCGCGGTTCGGGCCGCCGCCGGTGCTCTCCGCCCACCGCTCGCTGGGCGCGTTGAGCCAGGCCGCCACGGCGTCCTTGAGCGTGGAGTAGCGCTCGGCCTCGATGTGCCAGGGGTCGCCGCCGGTGATGTAGATCCGCCGGACACCGGGCACCACGGAGGTGACCGCGTCGAGGATGTCACCGGGCCGACGGGCTCCGAGGTCGACCTGGACGACGTTCGCGGCCGGGGGCTCCATGGCCAGCGCGCCGGTCCGGGTGTCCAGCCACACCGTCGAGTACCACCGCTGCTCCCAGACCGGCCGCTTCTTGTGCAGGTCAGGGACGGGCACCAAGTACCGCTCTCCGGCCGGGCCCTGCGGGATAGAAGGCAGGATCCGGACCGGGCGGGCCTCGGGAGAGGACACCGGTGCGGGCACCTGGGCGTCAGGGGAGTTGGCCGGAGGCTCCGGCACGACGGGCACGGGCTGCGCCTCGGCGGGGGCGGCCTCGGTGACCGCGGCCGTCTCGGAGGGCGCGGTGGAGACAACGGCGCCGGTGCCGTTGGCGGTGCTCTGGACGGGACTCAGAGCCGGTGCGATCCGGACGACGTCCCCGAGCTTCATCCCGGCGGCCTTGGCGATCGTCTCGCCCTTGCCCTGGGCGTCGTCGAGCTGGGCGAGTTCCACCACGAGCTTGGCGCGCTGCCCGACGAGAGCTTCGAAGGCGGTCTTCCTGGCGGCGAGCGTCTTCTCCGCGGTCTCGACGGCACCCTGCGCCTTCGCCACCTGGGGGCGCAGGGCGCGCAGCTCGGTCAGCTTGTCGTTGTACGTCTCGTCCACGGGTTTCACTCCCCTTCGGTGGGCTGGTCGGTGGCGGTGCGGGTGCTGACGTAGGCGATCGGTCCGCTCGACTGGGACGGCAGGCGGGTACCGAGCAGCAGGTCGGCCAGGCGTCGGTCGTCGGTGCCGGCCGGGGCGGAGGCGACCCGGTTGGCGGGGTGGGTCAGGTCGGTGAGGTAGCCGGCGAGGCGGGCCCCGGTGAACTGGTAGCGGGCCCCCGTTCCCGCAGTCCCGTCGGCCGTCCAGTCCTCCAGGCCGGTCAGGACGGCGACGACGAAGCCGGCCACGGTGACCGGCAGTACAGCGGCAGCTGCCACCCGGGCGGGGTCGCAGCGCCACCAGCCGGAGAGGGCGGCCAGTAGCTGGCCCTCCGTCAGTTCGGTGCCGAAGCCGCTCCAACCGCCGTCCGGCCCACCGACGTGCTCGGCGCTGCCAGTGCGCAGGACCGCGACCTCCGGGTGGCGCAGCGCCGAGAGGTCCGGCCCGCTCCGGTGCTGCAGTTCGTGCAGCGCGGTCTGGGGGACGATCTGTCGGCCGTGCTCCAGGACTCCCGGGATGACGCCGGTGGCCAGCAACTTCCTGACGGTCGGGATCGAGCATCCCAGCGCAGTAGCCGTCTGGCCTGTCGTGACGTACACCGTCACCTCCTTGTGTTTTCACCTTGCTGAAATAACAACCTCACTCTACGGGGTTCCACCGTCACTGTCCACGTGTTTTCAGTAAAAGGAAAATACACATAAACGGGGCGGCCAGGCCCCAGGGAGTCCCGCCCCCGCCACCTGGACTGGGGGCTGCGAGAAGTTTCGTCGACGAAACCAGCCAGCTCGGAGCCCTGTCTCGCCGCCCTGGACCGGATCAGCGGCGACCGCCTCGGGCCCGCCCCCGTCCGTCCACGGCGGGGCAACGGGCGGCCGGGCCCGACCGGACTGGTCCGACGGCCTTCTCCTCCGCCTTCCCGTAGCCGCTTCGCCCGTTCGCGCGTTGGATCAGGCATGAGCAGCAGCACCATCTCCACCGGTCGCGGCATTCGGCGCCGAGCACCGCTGGGCCCCCAGGCGGAACGGGTGCTGGTCACCTTGGCCGGCCAGCGGCGGGGCCAGCCGCCCGCAGTCGACCAGCCCGCCGCCTTCCGCGAGGAGCGCGAGTCGACCTGCGAGGAATCCGCCGCACCGCCTGACGCCGACCTGCGCGACATCCTCGAACAGCACCTGCAGCACACCGCGGAACTGCGGGATCTCTTCAGCGACCTCGACGAGGATGTGCTGGTGGAGGCGGCCACGGAGGCTCGTGGGGATGGCGCGGACCCGGTTGCGGCGGTGGACCTCCTGGTGCGCACTCTCCGGCACACCCTGAGCGAGTGGGACGTGCGGATCGCGGAGCTCGGGCAGACGCTCACCACCGCGCTCCCTGACCGGCCGTTGCCGGACTGGGCGAAGGACGAGGGGCGCATGGAGGACGTGCGCCTGCGGCAGGCCGAGCACGCCCTGACCCAGGCGGTCATCCGGTACCACCACGGGGGAGCGCCCCGCTGGGACCTGCGGCCCCGCCCTTGGTGACCGGCGCCCGGGGCCTACCAGCTGGCAGCCGTGCCCGGCGTGTCGCCTGCCGCCGTCGGCCACGCAGCGGCGCGAGCGGGCAGGGTGTCGCCATGGCCCGACGACGATCAGTCCTCCACCGGCGGCGGCAGCCCCGCTCGGGCGCCACCCCGGCGCCGCTGCCGCTGCCACCGAACGGCGCCGTCAGCGGGCGCGCCCGGGAGACGATGCCGGCCAAAGGTCGGCCCGCCTGCTGCGCGGCGACGCTGAGCACGAGCGTGATGGACGGCGGCACGGTCCTGGTGCTCACGCGGCACACGGTCGACTGTCCGGTGTGGGCGGCACGTTGAAGCGGGACGCCCTCTCGCCACCTACCGGCCGGGCGGTAGCGCGGCGGTAGCTGCGTCCTTGGCCGCCGCCAGCGCCTCGGCGAGCGAGACGGCCACCGCGGAGGCCTTTTCGGTCAGCGGGTTGATCTCGCCGACCGCGAGCTCGGACGCCGCCGTCTCGGCGACCAGGTCCATGAGCGCCTCGCTGCGCGCCTCCACCTGCTCCACCGCCCTGCGCTCGGCCGCGATCTGGTCGACCTCCTGCGCCCGGCGGGCGTACGCCTCCAGCGCGAAGACCTGCTCCTCGAGGGCGGAGCGCACCATGTCCAGGGCGGCCTGCTCCCCCGTCAGCAGCTCCTGGAGCGTCGTCGCCTCGTCGCCGCCCGTTCGGGCGCTGGCGACCCGGGCCTGGCTGTAGCGGTGCAGAGACTGGGCGATGGACCAGATCCGCTCCGGCAGCTGCACGCGGTTGGCGGCGCCCAGGCCCTCCATGTCCTGCGTGTGCAGCCGGGAGCGCAGCACGGTGTCGGCGGCCTGCTGCGCCCGGGCAAGGAGCTGGACGGCGTCGGCGCTGAGCCAGCTCGGGTGGACGTAGAGTCCGCGGGCCTGCCCGAGGGCCTTGTCCATCCGGCGGTTCTGCGACGTCTGGAAGCCGACCGCGACGACGGCGCAGCACGCGCCCGCGGCGGCAACGGTCGCCCCGCCGGTCTGGAACAGGTCGAGGGCGGAGCGCACCAGGGTGTCGATCTGTTCCGTGCGGTGTCCGAGGTCGGTGTCTGGAGCCGCCAGGGGTTGCCCGAGAAAGTGTTCTGCCAGCCAGGCGGCGCCGCCGACGATCGCGCCGCACACCATGGCCTTGAAGGACTTGCGCACGATCCGGCCGCCCTCGGTGTTCGAGACGATGAGGGTCTCGGCGTTGTCGTCGGCGAGCAACTGCGGCACCGCGTCGGCCAGGTCGGCGACCATACGCACGACCGGCTCGGGCACGGCGGGATCGAAGACCGGCCGCGCCACGGCCTCCACGGACTGGGGCTTGTCGAGGTTGGCCGTCACGTCAGAGGCCCTTTCACGTCGAGGAGTTCCGGCGCGACGGGGTGGCGCCCGGCCGGGCAGGGCTGTAGCCCGGAGGCCGGTCGGTCGTGGGCTGCTGCTCGGCCCACGACCGACCTGTGCGCATGCTAGCGGTCACCACCGACGGAGCCAGCCCGATTTCCGGGAGCTCTACCCGGGGGTGCCGACCGTCCAGCCGACGAGTCCGGTGATGGGTCCACGCCAGGTGGGCAGGGGCACTTCGACGCCGCTGGCCCGGTAGGTCACGTCCCGCAGGTGGATGAAGGGGCTGTCCTCGTCCGGCCGGGGCCGTTCCTGTTCGCTCGCCCGGTCGTCCAGCGCCCCCATCGCGTTCCCGGCGACATTGCGCAGCGCACTTGACTGCTGCTTGAGTTGCTTGAGCATCAAGTGCTCCCACTGGTCGAGGGTGACGATCCTGCCGGTGACGATCGCGCCGGGGACGATCAGAGTCACCTGTACGGCCTCGTCGGTGTGCTGCACGCCCAGGCGGAGGAGCTCCAGATAGGGGTCGGGGTGCCGGGCCTCGCGGTTCTCCAGGGCACGCTCGGCAGCGGCTGCCGCGTCCTTCCACCCCATGCTCGGCTCCTCGCTGCCCGTAGTCTCCCGCTCGCATTGTGAACCATGCCGCAGGTGCCCGGTAGCCGCCCGCGGGAGGAGAGCGCCTGGTGCCAACCGGCCAGGGCAGTCCTGTTCTTACGGGCGCCGCCGGCCTCGGACGTAGTCGACCACCGACCCAGCGCCTCCGTAGCCGAGCAGCGCGACCAAGACCGCCATGATGAGCTGCCCGGCCATCTCGTCCTGCCGCCCGGTGGCCAGCAGCCAGAACGCGGGAGCGGAGAGTGCGAGGACGGCCTTGGCCATGTCGGCATACTCACGGGCCCGGTCGGGCGCGGCGTCGCGGCGCCGATGTTCTGCGGCCACCACCGCCACTGAGACCGCGAGCGGCCACCACCACCCGAGCAACACCGCATCGACGATCGAACGCATGGCGACGATCTTGCACCATGCCGCAGACATCCGTAGCCGCCTACGGGAACGCGATCGCGCCGGGGAGGGACGCTTCTCGGCCGCCGCGTGTCTAATGAATTGACATGTCTAGTGATTAGACACACCCTGGAGCCATGAGTACTCCGCGTGACCAGACGATGGCGGAACTGCGAGCGTGGGGGGCCAGACCGCCCGGCGAGGTCCGGGCGGACCTCGTCGCCCGCGCCTGGCGCGCAGGCAACCGCAACATCGCGGCGCTCGCCGAGGCGGCTCGCACCACCCGCCAGACGATCTACACCGATCTCGACTCCCACGGGATCGACGCCCGTGACCGGACACAGGAGACCACCGTGCTCAAGGCGATCGAGTACAAGGGCATCACCGGCACCGCCGACACCGACATGGACCAGATCCGACGCCTTCACCACGACATCGCCGCGCGAGGCGGCAGCAAGGAGGAGCAGCACGAAGCCACCCAGCTCGTCATGGACCTGTACTTCCCGCTGCGCTGGCACAACACCCTCGTGGAGCTGCTGCCGGCCGAGATCGAGACCCGCGCCGAACGAGACCGCGCCCTCCACCAGGTCGAGGTCACCTGGAGCGCCCTGTCCACCACCCCCAACTTCCAGGCCGCCCACCACTCGTGGATCGTCGCCCAAGACAAGGCCCACAAGGCCATCTCGACCTGGGAGTCGGCAGCGCAGGCGTGCTACGCCGTGCCCGCCCCGACTCAGGGACAGTTCGCCGTCTACGCCGAGGCCGTGCCTGCGGAGCAGCGCCTCACCCCGCTGCCGGACCCGGCCGTGGAGGCCGCCCGGCTGCGCACAGAGTTGGACATCGAGCACGAGCGCCGTCGAGCGCTCGCCGCCCAAACGCTGCTCAGCCCGTCCGGCCAGTAACGGCCGGACAGCACGATGGGCGGTGGCTCCGGGGCCGCCCTCGCCGGGCTCGACCTCGGCGGCGGCAAGGCCGTCATCATCGGCGACCCGAACCGCGACAAGAACGAGGCGATGCTG
>NZ_JBFAQR010000043.1:0-63022 GCF_040678815.1 Kitasatospora sp. NPDC049285
GGCCACCTGGGCGGCCGCCGCCGTCGCGGCGCTGCCGCCCGACCAGCGGCGCGTGCTGGTCCTGCGCGACCTGCGGGGCTGGAGCGGCCGCGAGGTCGCGACCGCCCTCGGGCTCAGCACGGCCGCGATGAAGTCCCGCCTGCACCGCGCCAGACTCGCCGTCCAGCACACCCTCACCGTCGAGCCGGCCGCAGGTGACCGCCGATGACCACCTCGCGCGGCTTCGCCGGCTCCACCCTGCCCCGCCACCTGCTGCGCGGCGCCGTCGGCTTCGGCTCGCTCGCCGCCGCCGTCCTCCTGCTCCCCGCGGTCGGCCCGCTCAGCCTGCTCCTGCTGCCCCTCGGACTGTTCGCCCTGCGCGGCTGCCCGATGTGCTGGACGCTCGGCCTGATCGAGACCCTCTCCCGGGGCCGCCTCGACCGGACCTGCACGGACGGCAGTTGCCGCCTGGTGGGGAAGGAGGGCCGCCGTGGCCGGGTACTGTCCGGCTGGTTGATCAGATTGATCGGACCGCGTGCCGTGGCCCGTGGTCCGGCGCGAGAGTGAGGCACCTGCAGGTGTTTGCGGTACGGATGCGCGGCGCCGAGGCGGCATGCGACGACGACCGACCGGAGTTCGGCATCCCGGGCGAGCGCCGGGTCGGCGGGCTGGTCCCCGCCCGGCCGGTCAGCACGGGGGTCAAGGCCCGCGCGGTCCTGGAGCTGCACCGCAACCACGGCGGTCAGCGGGCCGTCGCCCTGCTGGGCGGCGAGTTCGTGCCGGGGGAGGGCGACCGGCTGGCCTGGCAGGTCGGGCTCGGGGAACCGGAGCGGTTCGCGCCGCTGCCGGGGCTGTTGCCCGGTGCGCTGCAGCCGGGCCTGCCCGACTGGCTGGGCGAAACGCCGGTGACCGGCCTGCGACCCCACCTCGACGGCGGGGCGCTCCCGGCGGGCCGGCTGGTGATCGACCGGGCGGGCTACGACCGGGAGTCCTCCCCGCTGCTGTTCGTCACGGCCGCCCGGCTCCTGCTGCACGTACTGCTGGCGCGCGCCTGCGGAGCGCCCGCCGGGCCGATCATCGCGACCTGGGCCGAGAGCGGCCGAACTCCCTTGGAGCTGCCGGGCGTTGGCTGACCGCGTCAGCTGCGGGAGACGCCCGGGCGGGCGCCGCTGTGCGGGAGGTCGTCGTCGAGCCAGCACGCCGAGTGGGAGGTGACGGTGAGGAGTTCGGCGAAGGCGGCGGTGGTGTCGCGGAAGGCGAGGTACGGGTCAGCGCCCAGAGGCCGGGCGGAAGAGGGGAGTTGGGGCTGGGCGGGGTCGGGTGGCGGGGAGCGACCGGCGTCAGCAGGGCGGGTGCGGCGAGCGTGTAGCCGTCGAGGTCGGCCCGGGCGGTGAGGGCGGCCCGGGCGGTGAGGGCGGCCCGGGCGGTGAGGGCGGCGGCGAGGCTCGCGGGAGACGCGCCCTCGCGGAGCCGGTGCAGCAGCAGCTCGCTGTGGCGGGGGAGGTCGGCGGCGAGGCGCTCGGCGGTAGTACTCAAAAGTAGCGAGGCGTCCGGGGAAGTCAATACGATGCGCGGATGGCCCCCTCCCAGGTTCCGGCGCGGCGGCTCTCCGCGGACCAGCGCCGGCAGCAGATCCTCGGCACCGCCCGGGAGTTGATGCGCGTCCGGGGACTCGACGAGGTCTCCGTGGAGACCGCAGCCCAGCAGGCCGGCGTCTCGCCCGGACTGCTGTTCCACTATTTCGGCTCGCAGCGCGGCTTCCGCGACGCGGTGGTCGAGCTCGTCGCGCAGGAGCTGCTGGAGCAGATCGCGCCCGACCCGGCGCTCAGCGCGGCCGGCCAACTCCGGTCCGGGATCGAGCGGTTCATCGACTTCGTGGCGCGCCATCCGACGCTCTACCAGGCCGTGGTCCGGCACGGCGCCCGCGGCGGCGCGGGCCGGATGGCCACCCTGCACCGCGCCGCCCGCACCACTCTCGCGCAGTGGATCACCGACGCGGTCACCGGTGCCGGCGCCCAGGCCTCGCCCCGGATCGCCCTCGCGGTGGCGGGCTGGCTCGCCTTCATGGAGGAGGCCGTGCTCGGCTGGCTGGCCGGCGCCGACCTCACCCGCGACGGGCTCGTCGAGCTCTGCGAACGGACCGCCTACCAGGTGCTGGAGACCGCCGTCGGCGACCCGCAGCGCTGGCCCGCGATCCGCGCCGCGTTCGATCTCTCGCCGTGATCGGACCCTTGACACCCGATCACCCGCCCGGCCACGCTCGCCGCCACACGGCTGCGGGTCCGCGCCGGCCGCGCCCACGCCGCGCTCGTCCTCGACGAGGACGGCACCGCCCAGGGCTGGTGCCAGTACGGCGACCCCGCCGAGGTCTCCCGGATCAAACACCGCCGGGCGTACGAGCAGGACGCGCCCGCCGAGCCGGACTGGCGGATCGGCTGCGTCTTCGTCGACCGCCGCCACCGGGGCCGGGGCGTGGCGCGCGCCGCGCTGGAGGGCGCGCTGGACCTGATCGCCCGGGCCGGCGGCGGATCGGTCGAGGCGATCTCCGAGGCCACCGCCGGACGGGAGGCCCCGGGACGCTTCCTGTACACCGCGACGGTCGAGCTCTTCGAGCAGCAGGGCTTCGAGCGGGTCCGGCAACTCGGCAAGCACGCCTGGCTGGTGAGCCGCCGGGTGGAGCCGCCCTGAGCCGCCCTGAGCCGTCGTCAGCGGTGCGGCGGCGGGAATGCGTTCGAGATGGCCGGAACCGGCCGGTCGTACGGTCGCGTCACCAGGGGCATCGGCACGACGTGATTGACCGCGACGACTCAGGGCAGGAGAACGACATGGGCAACGGTATGGGCATTGTCAGTTGGATCATCCTGGGGCTCCTCGCCGGAGCCATCGCCAAGCTCCTGCTGCCCGGCAAGGACCCGGGCGGCATCATCGTCACCACCCTGATCGGCATCGCCGGCTCCTTCCTCGGCGGCTGGCTCTCCACGAAGTTCCTGCACCGGTCGATCAACGTGCACTTCTTCGACCTCCCCACGTGGATCGCCGCGATCGCCGGCGCGCTGGTGCTGCTGATCGCCTACCGGATCGTCTTCGGCAGGTCACGCGACTGACGGTCCTCGAGGGCCCCGGGGCACCCCGGGGCCCCGCCCGATGACTCAGAGTCGGACCGGCTCCTGCGCCGCGAGCCACGCGTCCGGGACGCCGGTCAGGCCCGTGCGGGCGGCGACGACGGCGGCGGCGATGGCGCAGGTGGTGTCCATGTCGCCCCAGCCGCCGAGGGTGAGCCAGAGCGCCTCGGAGAGGTCGTCCGGGGAGCTCGCGGCGGACCACAGCGCGAAGGGCACGGTGTCCTGCGCGGAGACCTGGAAGCCGGAGCCGAGGACGACCGCGGCGTGCCGGACGCTGGTGCCTCCCGGCAGCCGCGCGGCGATCCGCAGGCCGGAGCGGACCTCGCTCTCCGGCAGGAGACCGGCCACCTCGGACAGGAAGTCCTCGCGGGACGGCGCGGCCGAACCGCGGGAGCGGACCGCGAGGGCCGCGGCCAGCGCCACCGCGAGCGCGCCCGCCGTGGCCTCGGGGTGGGCGTGGGTGGCCGTCGCGGAGCGGGCGGCCTGCTCGGCGACGACCGACAGGTCGTCGGCGAACCAGGCGCCGAGCGGGCCGACCCGCATCGCCGCGCCGTTGCCGTGCGACCCCTGACCGCCGAACAGGGCGGAGGTCACCGCGACGTGGTCCGCGCCGTCGTGGACCGCGCGCAGCACCTGGTGCATCGACGGGCCGTACTTGCGGTGCGGCACCGCCGTGTACTCGGCCGCGAACTCCCGCGCCAGCTCCGCCGGGTGCACCTCGCCCCGGCGCGCGAGGTGCCGGTGGAGGACCAGCGCCATCGCGGTGTCGTCCGTCCAGTGCCAGGGGCCGGGACGGGTGATCCGGGACGCGTACTCGGCGGAGGCCTCGTCGACGGGCGGGTGGAACCAGCGGTCGCCGAAGGCATCGCCGAGGGCCAGGCCGCGCAGGCTGTCCAGCGCGGCGGGCGGCGGGGGCACGAGGGCGAGGGCGGACACGGCGGGACTCCGGGGCGTTCGGATGCCAGGGGCACGGGGTGGACGGTGCGGCCGATTCTGGCGACGGACCGGTGCATCCGTCGAACGGATTTCCGGACTGGTACCAAAGGCTGATCCGGTGTCACCCATCGGACGGGGTTCGCTCGTCCGTGGGCGGTTCGTGCTGCCGATCCGCCCCCGTGGGTCCAAGGTGGGAATCGGACGCGCTCGGAAGATCGCGTCCCGCTCGCCGCGCCAGGCCCCGGGCATCGTGCGCGCCCCGAAGGACTCCGTCCGCCGGGCGTGCGCCCCCGGTCCGACACGGCGGGCGGAGTGCCGGGCCACCTCGCAGGGAGACGAACGAATCTTCTAGGCTCGCTTCCGGTCCCCCTGCCCGGTGCCCGGCCGCACCGGGGAACGGAGACCGACGTCCCCGAACCCCGGGCCGAGCCGGGGTCGCGGACCGAGCGAGGAGGACGCAGTGTTGCCCAGCCCGAGGTCGCACCGGTCGCCGAGGCCGAGCCCGACGCCGCGCACAACCCCCGCCGGGTCCGCCCGTCCGCGGATACCCCATCACGTCCGCCGCCCCGCCGGAGGTGCGAGGTGAGCCCGCATACCGCGGCCCCAGGACCGCATACCGACACTGCGCCCGCCGCGCCGGCCGACCCCTCACCTCGACCGACCGGACCCGAACTCGCCACCACCGCACCGGCGGTGGACACCCGTGCCGCCACCGCCACCGCGACCGCGACCGGACCCGAACCGGCGGCCACCGCCGCCCTGCCCGGCCTTCCGCAGGCACTCACCAGCCGCGCCCGCACCCTGGCCGGCGCCGTCCGCCGCCGCTGCGCCGACCTCGCCCGGATCGAGTCGCCGTCCGGGGACGCCCCCCGGCTCGACGCGCTCGCCGAGGAACTCACCGCCGGCTACGCCGCCACCGGTGCCGAGGCCGTCCGCGAGGCCGGACCCCACGGGGACCATCTGGTGCTCAGCTGGCCCGGCGAGCGGGAGGACCTCCCGCACCTGCTGGTGGTCGGCCACCACGACACCGTCTGGCCGGTCGGCACCCTCGCCGACTGGCCCGTCGAAGTCAACGACGGCCGGCTCAGCGGTCCCGGCGTCCTCGACATGAAGGGCGGACTCGCCCTGCTGGAAGGGGCGTTCGCACTCCTCGCCGACCTCGGGCAGCGTCCGCACCGCCCGGTCCGGATGGTCGTGGTCTCCGACGAGGAGGTCGGCAGTCCCGACGGCCGCCGCCTGGTCGAACGCCACCTGCGCGGCGCCGCCGCCGTCCTCGGCCTGGAACCCGGCCATCCCGACGGCCGCCTCAAGACCGCCCGCCGCGGCTCCAGCCGGGTCCGGCTCACCGTCACCGGACGCGAGGCGCACGCCGGGAACGACGCCGCGGAGGGCGTCTCCGCCGTCGACGAACTCGTCGACCAGCTGGTCGCCGTACGCGGCCTCACCCAGCCCGGCACCGAGCTCAACGCCGGGCGGATCAGCGGCGGCACCCGCGCCAACGTGGTGGCCGGCCGGGCCGAAGCCGAACTCGGCCTGCGCTTCTCCACCGCCGAGGCGCAACGGCGCACCCTCGACACCCTCGCCCACCTCACCGCGACCCGCCCCGGCGCCGACGTCAGCACCGAGGTCCTCTCCAGCCGCCCCGCCTGGCCCGAACGCACCGGCAACCCGCTGCTCCGCCACGTCCGCTCCCTCGCCGCGGCGCTCGGCCAGCACCTCGACGGCGCACCCGCGGGCGGTGCGGGGGACACCAACCTGGCCGGCGCGAGGGGTCTGCCGACCCTGGACGGCCTCGGCGCGGTGGGCGGCGGGCCGCACGCGCGCCACGAACACCTCCGCGTCGACCAGCTCGGTCCCCGGATCGCGCTGCTGGCGGCGTTGTTGGCGGTGCCGTTGCCGCGACTGCGCGAGCGCTAGGCAAGGGGCTCGGGAGGAACGGACCAGGGGCTCTGGGAGTACCTCCCGGCCCCCCTTGGGGCTGGGGGCGGAACTGCGAGGCGAGTGGCTGGTGGTCTGGAGTCGGCTGGCGGTCTTGGAGACCTCCATGCGCCCAGACCTCGCAGCGCCCTGTGACCCCTGGCGCCACGAACCCCCGCCATTCCCCGGGCCCCTGGATGGTGCCTTGCCAGAGAGTAGCTGTCGCGTACAGAATGGAACCGACCGAACGGTCAGTCGGGAGGTGGGTCGCGTGGAGCAGCTCGCGCAGTTGGAGTCGCGGTTCGAGGCTGTGGTGGCCGCGGAGCAGCGGGTGGAGCCCCGGGACTGGATGCCGGAGGCGTACCGGGCGACGTTGGTGCGGCAGATCGCGCAGCACGCGCACTCCGAGATCATCGGCATGCAGCCGGAGGGCAACTGGTTGACCCGGGCGCCGTCGTTGCGGCGCAAGGCGATCCTGTTGGCGAAGGCGCAGGACGAGGCCGGGCACGGGTTGTACCTGTACGCGGCGGCGGAGACCCTCGGGGTGGACCGCGCGGAGCTGACCGAGAAGCTGGTCGACGGGCGGCAGAAGTACTCGTCGATCTTCAACTACCCGACGTTGAGCTTCGCCGACGTGGGCGTGATCGGCTGGCTGGTGGACGGCGCGGCGATCTGCAACCAGGTGCCGCTGTGCCGGTGCAGCTACGGGCCGTACGCGCGGGCGATGGTGCGGATCTGCAAGGAGGAGTCCTTCCACCAGCGGCAGGGCTACGAGCTGCTGATGACGCTGATGGCGGGGACGGACGCGCAGCGCGCGATGGTGCAGGACGCGGTGGACCGCTGGTGGTGGCCGTCGCTGATGATGTTCGGCCCGCCGGACGGTGCGTCGCCGAACAGCGAGCGGTCGATGGCGTGGCGGATCAAGCGGCACAGCAACGACGAGCTGCGTCAGCGCTTCGTCGACATGACGGTTCCGCAGGCCGAGCACCTGGGCGTGACGCTGCCCGATCCGGCGCTGGCGTGGAACGAGGAGCGCGGCAGCTGGGACTTCGGCGAGCCGGACTGGTCGGAGCTGCAGCAGGTGATCAAGGGCCAGGGCCCGTGCAACGCGCAGCGGGTGGAGCGGCGGCGCGCCGCCCACGAGGACGGTGCGTGGGTGCGCGAGGCGGCGCTGGCGTACGCGGAGAAGCACGGGCGGAAGGAGAGCGCGCGATGAGCGGAGCGGACCGGGCGGGTTGGCCGCTGTACGAGGTGTTCGTGCGGCCGAGGCGCGGGCTGAACCACGTGCACGTGGGCTCGCTGCACGCCGCCGACGACCGGATGGCGCTGCTGGCCGCGCGTGACCTGTACACCCGGCGCAACGAGGGCGTCAGCCTGTGGGTGGTGCGGTCGGACGCGATCACCGCGTCCACCCCGGACGAGCAGGACCCGTTCTTCGCGCCGAGCGGCGACAAGGTGTACCGCCACCCGACGTTCTACGAGATTCCCGAGGACGTCCCGCACATCTGACCGACCGTCAACCGACCCGCAGGGAACGCGACATGACCGACGACCACGTGTACCTCTCGCTCGCCGAGGCCGGGCCGGAGCCGGACGGCGAGGCCCGCTGGGCGTACGGCACCGGCTTCGCCGACCCGTTGCTGGGCGTGGACGCCGAGCTGCCGGCCGGAGTCGACGGGGCCGACCTCGCGGCGTACTGCCTGATGCTCGGCGACGACGCGCTGGTGCTGGCCCAGCGGCTGATCCAATGGGTCACCCGGGCACCGGAGTTGGAGGAGGAGGTGGCGCTGGCCAACCTCGGCCTCGACCTGCTGGGGCAGGCCCGCCGGCTCCTCACCCGGGCCGGGCAGGCCGACGGCAGCGGCCGCGACGAGGACCAACTGGCGTACTGGCGCGAGGAGTCCGCCTACCGCAACGTGCGGCTGGTGGAGCTGGAGAACGGCGACTTCGCGCAGTGCGTGGCCCGGTTGCTGCTGTTCGCCACCGCGCGGGAGGAGCTGTACCGGCGGCTGGCGTCGTTCGCCGACCCGGTGCTGGCGGCCGTCGCGGCGCTCGGCGTCAAGGAGTTGGCGTACCACCGCGAGTACGCCGAGTCGTGGGTGCTGCGGCTCGGCGACGGCACCGCGTACTCGCGGGAGCGGATGCAGGCCGCGCTGGACGCGCTGTGGCCGTGGCTGGACGAGCTGTTCACCCCGCACGAGGTCGAACTGCGGCTCGGCGTCGACCCGTCGGCGCTGCGCGCGCCGGTGCTGGAGCGGCTGGCCGCGGTGCTGGGCGAGGCCACGTTGAGCGTGCCGCAGACGCTGCCGCGGGCGTTCGTCAACGGCCGGGGCGGGCGGCACGGGGTGCACACCGAGGCGCTCGGGCCGATGCTCGCCGAACTGCAGGTGGTGGCCCGGGCCCACCCGGGGGCGACGTGGTGACCACCATCACCCGGGCCTGGGAGGTCGCCGCCGCCGTGCCCGACCCCGAACTGCCCATGCTCACCCTCGCGGACCTCGGCGTGCTGGCCGAGGTCGAGGAACGGGACGGCGAACTCACCGCCTGGCTCACCCCCACGTACTCCGGCTGCCCCGCCATCGCGGAGATGGCCGCCGACGTCGCGGCCCGGCTGCACACCGCCGGGTTCCCGACGGCGCGGGTGCGGCTGCGCCTGGACCCGCCGTGGTCCAGCGACCGGATCAGTGCGGAGGGCCGCCGCAAGCTGGCCGAGGCCGGGATCGCCCCGCCCACCCGCGGCGGATCGCCGACTCCCGGCGGCCTGCTGGCACTCGGCCCGACCCGGCTGGCCGTGTCGTGCCCGCAGTGCGGCTCCACCGACACCGAGGAGCTCTCCCGGTTCGGCTCCACCGCGTGCAAGTCCCTGTGGCGGTGCCGCAGTTGCCGCGAACCCTTCGACCGGATCAAGGAGATCTGATGGCCGCCCGCCGCCCGGTGTTCCACCAACTGCCGATCGGCGCCCTGGAACGGCTCTGCGAGGACGCCGTCGCGGTGACCTTCGACGTCCCCCAGGAGCTGGCCGAGGAGTTCGCCTTCCGCCCCGGCCAGACCCTCACGCTGCGCCGGATCGTCGACGGCGTCGACGAGCGCCGCTCCTACTCGCTGTGCTCCCCGGTCGGCGGGCCGCTGCGGATCGCCGTCCGCGAGGTCCCCGGCGGGCTGTTCTCGCACTGGCTGGTGCGGCAGACCGCGGTCGGCGAGCAGGTCGAAGTCCTGCCGCCCGCAGGCGCGTTCACCGCCGACCCGGGCGAGCCCGGCGAGCACGTGCTGATCGCCGCCGGCTCCGGCATCACCCCGATGCTGTCCATCGCCGGCTCGGTGCTGGCCGGCCACCCCGACTCGCGGGTCACCCTGCTGTACGGCAACCGGCGCAGCGACACCGTGATGTTCGCCGACGAGCTGGCCGACCTGAAGGACCGCTACCTGGAGCGGTTCCAACTCGTCCACGTGCTCTCCCGGGAGAGCCGCGACGCCGAACTGCTCAGCGGCCGCCTCGACCCCGACCGGGTCAAGGCGCTGCTGGAGGCGCTGGTCGACGTCCCGGCGGTGGACCACTGGTGGCTGTGCGGCCCGTTCGGGATGGTGGCCGGCACCAAGGAACTGCTCGCCGGAGTGGGCGTCCCCGCCGAGCGGGTGCACCAGGAGCTGTTCCACGCCGAGGACGAGATCGTCGAGGAGCGGCCGGAGGAGCCGGCGGCCGACACCGACGCCAGCGAGGTCACCCTGGTTCTGGACGGTCGGGCCAGCACCCTCGCCCTTCCGCGCGACCGCTCGATCCTCGACGGCGCCCAACGCGCCCGTCCGGACCTGCCGTTCGCCTGCAAGGGCGGCGTCTGCGGCACCTGCCGGGCGCTGGTCTGCGACGGAAAGGTCGAGATGCGCCGCAACTTCGCCCTGGAGGCCGCCGAACTCGCCGCCGGGTACGTCCTCACATGCCAGGCCCGGCCGGTGTCCGACCGGGTGACCGTCGACTACGACCGCTGACCGCGGCGGCGCCCGCCGGACCGGTTCCGGGGGGTGCCGTCGCGGCCGCTCGGGCCGCCGAGCAGAATCTCCGTCATGTCAAGTGACCCCGAGGACGTCCCCGCCCCGGTCGAGGGACTGACGATCGACCAGTTCATGGCCCCGCTGCGCGCGAACATGCCGAGAGCCGGCGACTTCGGGCGCGCGGGCATCGAAGCACTGGGCAACCCCGTCCCGATGATGGTGATCAACGAGGGCGGCGAGCCGCTGGAACTGTTCGTCGAACCGATGGCCCGCGCGTACCGGCTGCAGCCCGGCGAGCAGGTCATGGTGACCTCCTACGGCGAGTGGGCCGACTACCCGTTCGAGACCGTGCACGAGCCGGGCCGGCTCACCGTGTGGGTGGTGTCCTGGTTCGGCACGGTCACCTACCGGGACGGCCGCGAGGTGCCCGTCAGCGACGAGAGCCCCGAGGACTGACCCGTTCGCAGGGCCTCAGCGGGCCACCGGCTGGGGCGAGTCGGCGTGTTCGGCGTCTCCGGCGCGGAGCAGGCGGACGACCTCGTTGACCGCGGTGCGGCCGGCGCGGTTGGCGCCGACGGTGGAGGCGGACGGGCCGTAGCCGAGCAGGTGGATGCGGGGGTCCCCGGTGACGTGGGTGCCGGTGAGCCGGATGCCGCCGCCGGGGGCGCGGAGGCCCAGCGGGGCGAGGTGGGTGAGCTCGGCGCGGAAGCCGGTCGCCCAGATGATCGCGTCGACGGGCACCTCCTCGTCGCCCCACGCCACCCCGTGCTCGGTCAGCCGGTCGAACATCGGTCGGCGGTGCAGCACGCCGAGCTGCTCGGCGCGGCGGTAGGCGACCGACGGGCCGAGCCCGGTCACCGAGACCACGCTGCGCACCGGCAGGCCCTCGCGGACCCGCTCCTCGACCTTGGCGACCACCTCGCGGCCGTACTCGGGCGTGAACGGGCCCTCATGGAAGACCGGCGGGGTACGGGTGACCCAGACCGTCTCGGCGACCGCGCCGACCTCGGACAGCACCTGGATCGCGGAGGCCCCGCCGCCGACCACCAGCACCCGCCGGCCGGCGAACTCCGCCGGTCCGCGGTAGTCCGCGTAGTGCAGCTGGCGGCCCGCGAAGCGGCCGGGGTAGCGGGGCAGGAACGGGCGGGTCCAGGTGCCCGTGGCGTTCAGCAGCGCGCGGGTCAGCCAGCGGCCCGCGTCGGTCTCCACCAGCAGCCGGCCGTCCGGCTGGTCGCGCACCGCCAGGACCTTGACCGGCCGCACCACCGGCAGGGCGTGCCTGGCCTCGTACGCGGCGAAGTAGCCGGGGACGGCGACCCGCGCCGGGGTGGCCGGGTCGGTGGCGGGCAGCTCGAAGTCCGGAAGGTCGTGGAAGCCGTGCACGGTGGCCATGGTCAGCGAGGGGGAGCGGTGCGCCCAGGCCCCGCCGGGGGCGTCGTCCGCGTCCAGCACGACGAAGCCGGTGTACGGGGCGAAGCCGCGCCGGCGCAGGTGGTAGGCGGCGGACAGGCCCGCCTGGCCCGCGCCGATCACCAGGGCGTCGACCTCGGCGGGCGCGTCGGGCGCCGTCCCGGTGAGGTCCCGCCGCGGGGCGGGGTTCCGCCGCGGGGCGGGGTTCCGCTGCGGGGCGAGGTCCTGCCGCGGGGCGAGGTCCTGCCGCGGGGCGAGGTCCTGCTGCCGGGCGATGGTTGCACCGTAAACAGTCACGAGGGTGAAACATCGGGCCGCGGCCGGGTGTTCCCCGGCAGCAGGCGGGTCGCGGCGGCGGCGAGCCGGTCCGGGCCCTTGGGGTGGAGGGCGAGGAAGAGTCGCGGCTCGGTCAGCTCCAGTTCGATCAGCGCGGGTGCACCGTCCTCGGTGCGGACCAGGTCGAGGCGGGCGTAGAGCAGCTCGCGGCGCTCCGGAACCGTCGCCAGCACCTGCTCGGCGAGCGCCAGCTGGTCGGCCTCGGGCTCGCGCGCGACGTCCGCGAAACCGCCGCCGAGCATCGGCCCGCGGCGCACCGCGTGGCTGAACTCCCCGCCCAGGAACAGCAGCGAGGTCTCGCCCTCGTCCTCCACCATCGACAGGTACGGCTGCACCATCGCGGTGCGGCCCGCGGCGGTGAGGCCGGCGATGTGGGCCAGCGCGGCGCCGTGGTCGGTGGTGCGCAGCGTGTCGCGGGCGCCCGAGGAGACCGTCGGCTTCACCACCAGCTCCGGCCAGTCGAACCCGGCCGGCTCCTCGCCGGGGGCGACCCAGGCGGTCGGCACGATCGGCACCCCGGCGGCGGCCAGCTCGCGCAGGTAGGTCTTGTCGGTGTTGCGCTCCAGCACCGGCACCGGGTTGGCCAGCCGGGTGAGCGCCGCCGTCCGCCGGGCCCAGGACAGGAAGGCGTCCCGGCGCAGGATGTAGTCCCAGACGCTGCGCACCAGCACCAGGTCGTAGCCGGTCCACTCGGCGCTCCGGTCGTCCCAGACCACCGCGTCGGCGACCACCCCCAGCCGGGCGAACGCGGCCAGCACCGGCAGCATCTCCACGTCCTCGACGCCCTGGCAGGTCGCGTACGCGACCCGGGGGGTGCGCGGGCGGACGGGGGCGGTCAGGGCGGTGCTCACGAGAGGCTCCAGGCGTCGCGCGGGATGGTCCGCAGCGAGGCTCTAATGCACCCCTGAGCAGTGTCAACCGGTATTACGTACCGTCCGACTAAATGACCGTCACAAAGTCATCTCATGACCTTCACATCATCGGACCGTTCCGCTGGTGCCCGCGTCGGTGCCCAGGTCGGTCACCAAGGCGGCGTCGAACCGCACCGGCACCCCGGCCGGGCCCTCGCGGTCAGCCGATCGGCGCGATCACCGCGGCGGTGCCGTACGCGCAGACCTCGGTGCCCACGTCCGCGGCCTCGGTGACGTCGAAGCGCATCATCAGCACCGCGTTGCCGCCACGGGCCTTGGTCTGCTCGACCAGCCGCTCCATCGCCTGGTTGCGGGTCTCCACGAGCGTCTTCGTGAGGCCGCGCAACTCGCCGCCCACCAGCGACTTCAGGCCCGCGCCGATCTGCGAGCCGAGGTGGCGCGAACGCACCGTCAGGCCGAAGACCTCGCCGATGACCCGCTCCACGCGGTGGCCCGGCACGTCATTGGTGGTGACCACCAGCACACCGCCGGCCGGGTCCTGCCCGCCGCCGAAGTCGTCCAGATTTCCCATGGGCCCCACCCTCCGGCATCCCCCGCCCCCGGCCCAAGCAGCCACGCCGGGCGCGGCCCGGACCGGTCGCCCCGGCACCTCGCGTCGGCCCAGCTCGGGCCGGTCGGACGGGTGTCCGATCGATCGGTTCCGGAGAGCTGATGGACACCGGTGCCCGGGTTTGTCAACCTTGTCGCATGGGCGAGCGAAGCGATCATCCACAGGGGCCTGGCGCGGCGGAGGAATCCGGCGCGCAGGAGATCGAGGCCACGGTGGTGCTGGGTATCCGGATCACCGACTGGCCGGCGTTGCGGGCTGCCGCGCGGGCGGCGGTCGAGGAGTTGGACTTCGCCGGGATCGATCCGGCGGGCCAGCGCGCGGAGCTGCTGCGTGAGGTCTCCGAGGACCCGAACGCGGCCCTCGGGGCACTGCTGCACCCCGACCGCCTGGTCGCCGCGATCCCCGGCATCGAGGCACTCGGCGGGACGCTGGAGATCAGCGTCACCGACGAGTTCGGGCCCGACTTCGCCGAACTCTTCCCGCTCGACGGGGACGACGGCGACACCGGCGACTGGACCCTCACCCCGCGCACCGCCTGCCTGGTGCACACCCAGCTGATCGGCCTCGCCGACGCCGCGTACGAGGACCTCGACGAGCACGGCGAGGACCCGGTCACCGTCGCCGACGAGACCGACTGGACGGTCTTCGCCCGGCTCCCGCAGCGCACCTGGAACCAGCACCGCGGCTGGCGCCGGGCCTTCGCCCGTGCCTTCGACGACCTCGCCGACGATCTTGCGCTCGGCGAGTGGCCGCTGCCGCGCAGCCTCGCCGAGGACCTGGCGCTGCGCCTCGCGCTGGCCGACGCCCGCGCCCTGCTCGGCGCCCAGCCGGAGTCGGTCGCCGACATGATGGGCGACCTGCCCGCCGACCTGTACGACTACGACTGGGACGGCTGCACCGACGAACTCTTCGGCGTCTACGGCCCGGAGGACGACGGCTCCGACCTGGACGCCGCCCAGCGCATCGACCGGTTGCTGGGCGCCACCCACCCCGAGGGCTGGTTCCTCGGGTACGAGGACGCCGAGGAACGCGACCCGGGCCGGGGCTACCGGCGCTGAACTGGCATGCTGGTGGGGTGAGCTCACCGTTCGACCTCCCCGCCGACCGTCCGTCCGCCGCGTCCGCCGCCGTGCCGGCCGGGGGTGCGCCCGGCCCGGATGCACCCGCGGCTGCTGTTGGCGCGGGGGGCGTTCCCGCGGAGGGCGTTCCCGTTCCCGCGGAGGGCGTTCCCCTTCCCGCGGTCGGCGGGCATGCCGAGGACCGGGACGCCCGGCCGCAGTTCGTGCTGCCGTTGGTGGTCCGGCTGGAGCGGGTCGACCCGCCCGGCCGGACCGACGCGCTGGAGACCTCGGCGCGGGCCGTGCTCACCCTGCTCGCCGACGAGCGGGCGGTGGACGGCGGCGAGTGGGCCGAGCGGATCGCCGCCTGGGAGGACGCCCGGATCCGCAAGGTGGTGCGGCGGGCCCGTGGCGGCGAGTGGCGCAAGGCCGGCGAACTGCCCGGCATCACCGTCACCGGCGAGAGCGCCGAGGTGCGGGTCTTCCCGCCGATCCCGCTGGACGGCTGGCCCAAGGAGCTCGCCAAGCTTCAGGTCTCCGGCACCGACCTGGACGACCCCGCGGACCCCGGCCCGGCCCCCGAGGGCGTCCCGGTGCTGTGGCTCAACCCCGAGCTGGAGATGAGCGCGGGCAAGACCATGGCGCAGACCGGCCACGCCGCCCAGCTCGCCTGGTGGCGGCTGGACGACGCGCAGCGCAAGGAGTGGGCGGACAACGATTTCCGACTGGCCGTCAGGACCGCTCCCGCCGACGCCTGGCCCGCCCTCACCGACGGCTCGCTGCCGGTGGTCCGCGACGCCGGCTTCACCGAGATCGCCCCCGGCAGCTGCACCGTCGTCGCCGACCACCCGGCGTTCCGCACCGCCTGACGCCGAGTCGGTCGGCCTTGACGCAGGGTCAGGCGGCCCGCGGCCCGGTGCGCTGTCCGGTGCTGCGCAGCTCGGCGCGGGCCAGGGCCGTGACCGAGAGCAGCAGGACGGCGGTGCCGGTCAGGGTGGCGGGCGTGAGCGGCTCGCCGAGGAAGGCGCCGGCGATGGCGGTGGCGCTGAGCGGTTCGATCAGGGCGATCACCGAGGCGGTGGCGGCCCGGATCGCGGCCGCGCCGGCGAAGTAGAGCGCGTAGGCGAGAGCGGTCGGCACGGTCGCCAGGTAGCCGAGCAGCAGCGCGGTGCCGGGCAGGTCGGCGCCGGCCGCGGGGAGCAGGCCCTCGGCGAGGCCGAACGGCAGCAGGCAGACCGCGCAGATCGCGAACGACCACAGGGTGGTGTCGGCCGGGTCGTCGGCGACGCCGGTCCGGGCGTGGTGGCGGGTGGCCAGGGTGATCGCCGCGTAGCCGGCCGCGGAGGCCAGCGCCCAGGCCAGGCCGGGCAGTTGCACGCCGGTGTCGCCGGCGCCGCCGAGCACCAGGACGCCCAGGCCGAGCAGCGCGCCCGTCACCGCCAACGCCCCGGCGCGGCCGAGCCGTTCGCCCATCAGGAGCCGGCCGCCGAGCGCCACCAGCACCGGTGCCGCGCCGAGCGTGACCACGGTGGCGACGGCCAGCCCGGTGTGCCGGACGGCCAGGAAGTAGGCGGCCTGGAAGAGCGTCAGGCCGAGGCCGTTGAGCAGGATCCGCCCGAGCCGGCCGTTCTGGGCGACCCTGCCGTTCCGGGCGGCTTGGGTGGCTCGGGCGGTCCGGCCGGCGCCGTTGCGGCGGCGCGGTGCGGTGAACGGGCGTAGCGCCAGCAGGACGGCGGCGCCGCCGAGCGAACGCCAGAAGGTCAGGGCGAGCGGGCCGAGGCCGCTGTGCCGGAACAGCAGGGCGGCGACCGCCCCGGCGGTGCCCCAGGCGGTGGCGGCGAGGGCGACGTAGAGCAGGCCCCGCCGGACGGGCAGGGCAGAGTGCAGCGTGGACACGGGCGTACTCCCGAGAAGGGCCGTCATGGTCGGTGGTCCCGAGTGCGGGCAGCACCGACCGGCCCGGGGCATCGGCCCGGGTTGGCTCAGGAAGTGGCCGGCCGCCCGCTCAGACGGCGGGAGGTGGCAGGACGCCCACGTGCATGCGGTCACTGTACGCGAGCGGGTGCGGGTGCCGGCAGCAGGTCGTCCGCCCGCTGCCGGCATCCGCGGCGCTCAGGCCGACAGGCCCACCGCGCGGGCGTAGTCGGCCAGGTCGGCCGGGTTCTCGGTGGCCAGGCCGAGGTAGCCGTCCGGGCGGACCAGGAAGAGGCCGGGGCCGTAGGCGGGGGTGCGGACGACCGGGACGGCGGCGGGGAGGTCGCGGGGGAACGGGGAGGAACAGGCCGTCCACCCGATGCCCGGCGAACAGGCCCCCGGCTACGACCCGGCCGCCCGCGCCGAACGCATCGGCCCGGCCCACCCGCTGGCCGCCGCCGCGAGCGCGGCCCTGTTCACCGACTACGACCGCCGCTTCGAACGCGGTCTCGCGATCATCGTCGCGGGCACGGCCGCACTGCGCCAGGCCTGACGGCCCGGGCACCGGGGGCGGTCAGGCCGGGTGCCCAGGTCGGCCAGCGCCAGCGGGGTCAACCGGGCCAGTGCGGTGCGGAGTTCGGAGCCGAGCAGGTAGCCGCGTTCGGCCAGGTCGGCGTCCAGAGCCTGCAGGCCGCGGGCATTGCGCGGGTCGGCGGTCGGGCGCAGTGCGCCGGGATCGACCGCGACGGCGGAGCGGCGGCGCAACAGGAAGGAACCGAGATCGAGGTCGACGGACACGTCGAAGGGAGCCGTGATGGCTCGGGGCATGCGGAAGGATCCCCCCACGGAGGACGAACAGGAGAATGCGACGGAGAGGGGGCGCGCTGCTGGTTGGCAGGGGGGAAGAGAAGGAAGCACGCCGCGGAGCCGCCCGCGACCGTCACCGTAGCCGAACCCCCGGTACGCGCCAACCGGTTATTCGCCGCCCCCGGACGGCCGTCAGCGGACGGGCGCAGGGCCGGTCAGATCACGGGTGGGCGGCCGAGGCGGGTGAGGTGCCAGGCGGTGCGCCAGCGCATGGGGCGGCGGGGCGGGCAGGGGGTGCGCAGGCCCTCGGCGAACCCGCCGAACCAGGCGGTCAGGCCGGGGAGGGAGCGGGTGCGCAGGAGGGTGAGCACGAGCCAGGTGGTGAGGTAGAGCGGGATGAGCGGCGCGGGCAGGCGGCGCTTGGCGAGCCAGACGCGGTTGCGGGCGGTGTAGCGGTGGTAGACCGCGTGGCGGGCGGGCGAGGTCTTGGGGTGCTGGAGGACCAGGGCCGGGTCGTAGTGGATGGTCCAGCCGGCGTCCACGGCGCGCCAGGCCAGGTCGGTCTCCTCGTGGCCGAAGCGGAACTCGCCCGCCCACAGGCCGGTCTGACGGAGCATCGGGACGGAGAACGCGTGCCCGCCGCCGAGGAAGGACGTCACCTGCCCGGCCCGCATCGGATCGCCCGCCCGCAGACGGGGTACGTGGCGGCGCTGGGTCTCGCCGTGCTCGTCCGCGATCCGGAACGCCAGGATGCCCAACTCGGCGTCGGCCGCGTAGCGTTCGGCCACGCGGCGGAAGACGTCGGCGGCGATCAGCAGCCCGTCGTCGTCCAACTCCACGACCACGTCGACGTCTCCCGCGTCCAGCAGCGCCTGCAGCCCGACGTTGCGCGCGCCCGGGCAGCCCGGGTTGTCGGCGAGCGGGAGCTTCTGCGCGGGGTGGTCGACGTCGGTCAGCGGGGTGGCGCTGCCGACCAGCACGACCCGCGCGGCCGGGACGTCCTGCCGGTCCACCGAGTCCAGCAGCGCGGCGAGTTCGCGGGGGCGGTTGCCCATGGTGACGATCACGACGCCGATCCGTGGTGCGCTCATACGGGACTCCGGTGGTACGGGGACGACTGGTGCGGGGCCGATGCTAGCGCCGCCAGGCCACCAGGCCATGGGGGCGTCGGCGGCCAGGGCGTCCGACGCCGGTTCAGGCCGGGTAGGCGTGGGTCTGGGTGGCCTTGACGGCGGCCCAGACCCGGGCTCCGGGGGTGAGGTCGAGGTCGGCGGCGGCGGTGGGGGTGAGGTCGGCGGCGAGGGGGAGGGGGCCGGCGAGGTCGACGCGGATGCGGTCGCCGTGCTGGTCGAGGCCGGCGACGGTGGTGAAGAAGAGGTTGCGGGCGCTGGTCTCGGGCCGGTGGCGGTGCAGGGTGACCGCGGCGGGCGGGAAGGCGACGAACGCGGGGCCGTGCAACTCGTCGTCGGTGGCCAGCACCTGGCCGTCGGGGAGGGTGACCTGGCGGCCGTCGGCGGTGCCCTGGTAGAGGTTCAGGCCGACCAGCCGGGCGATGTAGTCGGTGCGCGGCCGACGGGCCACCTCGGCGGGGCGCCCGGTCTGTACGACGTGGCCGTCCTCGATCACGACGAGGCGGTCGGCGAGCACCATGGCGTCCAGCGGGTCGTGCGTGACCAGCACCGCGACGGCCTCGAACTCGGCTAGGTGGCGGCGCAGTTCGGCGCGGACCTCGAGGCGGGTGCGGGCGTCCAGCGCGGCCAGCGGCTCGTCCAGCAGCAGCAGTCGGGGCCGGACGGCCAGGGCGCGGGCGAGCGCGACGCGCTGGGCCTGGCCGCCGGAGAGCCGGCCGGGGCGGGTGCCGGCGTGCTCGGCGAGGCCCATCTTTTCCAGCCAGGGGAGCGCCTCGGTGCGCGCGGCGGCGCGGCGAAGTCCCTGGCAGCGCAGGCCGAACGCCACGTTGTCGAGCGCCGACAGGTGCGGGAAGAGCAGGTAGTCCTGGAAGACCACGCCGATCGGCCGCCGCTCGGCGGGCACGAACAGGCCGGTGGACGGCGAGTCCAACGGGGCGCCGTCGAGCCGGAGATGGCCGTCGGTGAGCGGGAGCAGCCCGGCGAGGGCGCGCAGCGCGGTGGACTTGCCGGCGCCGTTCGGGCCGAGCAGGGCGAGCACCTCGCCCGGGTGCGCGGCGAGTCCGACGTCGAGGGTGAACGGGCCGCGGGTGACCCGCAGTCGGGCGTCCAGGGAGGGGGTGGTCACGGTGTGGACATCCAGCGGTCGCGCAGCCCGGCGAGGACGGCGATGGAGACGGTGAGCAGCACCAGGCTGAGGGCGATCGCGGCCTCGGGGTCGGACTCCATGGCGAGGTAGACCGCGAGCGGCATGGTCTGGGTCCGGCCCGGGAAGTTGCCCGCGAAGGTGATGGTGGCGCCGAACTCGCCGAGCGCGCGCGCCCAGGCGAGCACCGCGCCCGCACCGATGCCGGGGGCGACCAGCGGCAGGGTGACCCGGCGGAAGGCGGTCAGCCGGGAGGCGCCGAGGGTGGCGGCGGCCTCCTCGTAGCGCGGGTCGGCGGCGCGCAGCGCGCCCTCGACGCTGATCACCAGGAACGGCATGGCGACGAACGCCTCGGCGAGCACCACGCCCGCGGTGGTGAACGGCAGGGTCAGGCCGAACGCCGAGTCCAGCCAGCGTCCGACGATGCCGTTGCGGCCGAGCACCAGCAGCAGGGCGACGCCGCCGACCACCGGCGGCAGCACCAGCGGCAGGGTGACCAGCGCCCGCACCAGCCGGCGGCCGGGGAACTCGGTGCGGGCCAGCAGCCAGGCCAGCGGCACGCCGAGCAGCAGCGAGACGCCGGTGGCGGCGGTGGCGGAGAGCAGCGAGAGCTTCAGCGCCTGCCACACCTCGGCGCTGGTGAGCAGCTCCGGCAGGGCGCTCCACGGGGCCCGGACCAGCAGTCCGAGCAGCGGCAGCACCAGGAAGGCGAGCCCCGCGAGCGCGGGCAGCAGCAGCGCGACGGGGGTGCGGGAGGTCCCCCGGGGCCGCCGCCGGCCCCGGGGGTGTGGTGCGGTGGTGGTACGGGCGGTGCTCACGGCGCCTGGAAACCGGCCTGGGTGAGCACGTTGCGGGCGTCCGCGGAGTTGACGTAGCCGAGGAAGGCGGCGGCGCCGTCCGCGTTGGGGGCCTTGGCGAGCGTGGCGATCGGGTAGTCGTTGACCGCCTGCGCGGCCTCCGGGAAGTCGACGCCGTCGATCTTCGCGGCGTCCGCCTTCACGTCGGTCTGGTAGACCAGCGAGGCGTCCACCTCGCCGAGTTCGACCTTGGTGAGGGCGCCCTTGACGTCCTGCTCCAGGGTGACCGGGGTGAGGTTGACGCCGGCCGCCTTGAGCGCGGTCTGTGCGGCGGCGCCGCACGGCACCTCCTTGGCGCACAGCGCGGTCTTGACGCCGGCCAGGTCCTTCAGCCCGGTGATGTGCTTGGGGTTGCCCTTGGGGACGGCGATCTCCAGGGTGTTGCGGACGAACACCTTCGGGTCGCCGCCGGCGAGCTTGGCGTCGGTGACGGTCTTCATGGTGGCCGGGCTGGCCGCGGCGAAGACGTCGGCTGGCGCGCCGGAGACGATGCTCTGCGCGAGGGCCGAGCTGCCGCCGAAGTTGAAGGTCACCTTGGTGCCCGGGTAGGCCGCCTCGAAGCGCTTGCCCAGCTCGGTGAAGGACTCCTTCAGCGAGGCCGCCGCGAACACCGTCACCGTGCCGGTCACCTTGGGAGCGGACGGGGCGGACGAGCCCGCCGCGGAGGTGCCGGTGCCGCCGCTGCTGCTGCAGGCGGTCAGGCCGGCCGCGAGGACGAGGACGGCGGAGGCGGCGAGGAGGCTTCTGGCGCTGCGCATGGGCGGTTTCCCCTGGTCGAGACGGAGGCGGAGGCTGAGTCGAATCCGGTGGAGACGGTGTGATCATAGTGCCGCAGCTGCGGGGCCCAGGACTGCTGTCTCATCGCACAAGCGAGCTTAAGCGGAACTTAAGGGCCGCATGTGCAATAGCTCAAGCGTCCGTTCCGGCCACCGAGGCTACCCTCGCCACGAGCCGCCGCCCAGGTGATACTGACGAGTAGTCAGCGAACCCTTCGCGCACGGGGGTTCGACCGCTGGAGGAGGGGGTTCCATGACGACTGCCACCCGAGTGCCCGGCCCGCCCGGACTGCCGCTGATCGGCTCGCTGCTCGACCTGAAGCGCGACGCGCTGGCCACCTACCTCGCGGCCCGGCGCGACCACGGCGACGTGGTGCGGCTGTGGGCCGGCCCGCCCGGCCTGCGCGTCGAGGTCTACATGGTCTTCTCGCCCGAGGGCGCCCAGCAGGTGCTGGCCGCCGACTCGGCCAACTTCCGCAAGGACAACGTCTTCTACGGCGAGATCCGGCAGAGCTTCGGCAACGGCCTGCTCACCTCCCAGGACGAGGACTACCTGCGCCAGCGCCGCCTGGTGCAGCCGCTGTTCACCCGCCGCCGGGTCGACAACTACGCCGAGGCGATCGCGGTCGAGGCCGATTCGCTGGTCGAGCGCTGGGCCAAGCTCCCGGACGGGCAGGTGGAGGCCGCCGACGAGATGTCCCGCTTCGCGCTGCGCACGGTGGCCCGGATCCTGTTCGGCCAGGACGTCGAGCAGGCCGTGGAGACCGTGCACACCAGCTTCCCGGTGCTCGGCTCCTTCGTCCGGGGCCGCGGCATGTCCCCGGTCCGGCTGCCCCGCGAGTGGCCGCTCCCCGGCCACCGCGAGGCGCTGGAGGCCGAACGCCGGCTGTACGCGGTCTGCGACGAGATCATCGCGCGCCGCGCCGCCGACGGCGCCGCCGAGGGCGGCGAGGACCTGCTCAGCCTGCTGACCGAGGCCCGGGACGAGGACGGCACCCGGCTGGACGCCACCGAACTGCGCGAGCAGGTGCTGATCTTCCTGCTGGCCGGCCACGAGACCACCGCCACCTCGCTGACCTTCGCCCTGCACCTGCTCGGCAAGCACCCCGAACAGCAGCGGCTGGCCCGCGAGGAGGCCGACCGGGTCCTGGGCGGCGGCCGCCGTCCCACCGCCGAGGACTACCCGAAGCTCCCCTACCTGACCCAGGTGCTCAAGGAGGCGATGCGGCTCTTCCCGGCCGCCCCGTCGATCGGCCGCCGCGCCGTCAAGGCCACCGTGATCGGCGGCGTGGAGATCCCGGCCGGCGCGGACGTCCTGGTCTCCCCGTACGTGACGCAGCGTCACCCCGCGCACTGGGAGGACCCCGAGCGCTTCGACCCGGAGCGGTTCACCCCCGAGCGGGAGGCGCAGCGCCACCGCTACGCCTGGTTCCCGTTCGGCGGCGGCCCGCGGGCCTGCATCGGGCAGCACTTCTCGATGCTGGAGTCGGTGCTGGCGCTGGGCGTGCTGCTGCGGGAGTTCGAGGTCGAGGCGATCGACCAGGAGGTCCCGCTCGGGCAGGGCATCACCCTGGAGACACACGGCCCGGTCCGCCTGCGGCTGACCCGGCGCTAGGGCTTCGAACGCCCGCTGCCCGCGCCGGGGTTCCGGGGCGGGCAGCGGGTGGATGGGCGGGTCAGGAGCGCGTGACCGGGGCGAGGCAGAGGGTGTAGGTCGTGCGGCCGCCCTTGACCACGTAGCTGGCGTCGGTCTGCGGGTACGGCTTGCAGGCGGCGTCGTCGGCGTTCTCGGTGCGGCCGACGATCCGGTACTGGGCGTCCGAGCCGCCGCAGTCGACCACCTTGACGTCCGGCATCAGGACGCTGCCGCTGTTGCGGACGCAGTCGCCGACGTCCGCGTAGTCCGGGTCGCCCTGGGAGACCAGGACGATCGCGCCGACGATCAGGACCGGCGCGAGCAGGCCGGCGATCTCCGGCCGCAGGTACAGCGGCTTGCCCGGCTGCTTCGGCGTGCCGGCGGCACCCGGGAGCGGGGGCGCCAGGCGGCGGATCCGGCGCATCGCCACCAGGTTGGAGATCAGCGCGAACGGGTTGAACAGCAGTGAGCCGATGCTCCACCAGCCCTGCCACAGGCTGTCGGCGCTCATCTCCCGGACGGACGCCGTTCCGCAGTCGCGGCAGAACGGGCCGCGGAGCTTCAGGAACTTCATGATGACCAGGAAGCCGATGTGGCCCCGGACGGTCACGTCCACGGCGGGCGTCGAACCGCAGAAGCGGCAGGAGAGTTCGGGTGCCGGGTCGGAGGCCGGGCCGGCGACGATCGCGTCGGCGGCAGGCGGGGACGACGGCGAAGGTATGGACAAAGAGGATCCTCTGCGGAAGCGGTACGGCGGTGAGCAGGCGGATGCTATCGGCCGCCGCAGACCGTGCGACAGCGAATATTCCCTCGTCAGCGGGCTCCTGACGCCCCGTGGCGATCTCCGGCACACCACACGGACAGACCACTCCGGGCCATTTGAGCACAATCTCCCCATACTGCGGGGTGCTTTTCACATCTTCCGGTGACCATCTCTCAACTCTGGGTAGCGTCCAGCCCATCCGAGACCGAAAGAGCATGGGCAGGTGGCATATGTCACCCGCCGTCGGAGGCACCCGATGGGAACGATGAACCACTTCAGTTTCGGCTGGATCACACCGACGCTCTCCTACCTGATGGCCTGCGCCGGTGCCGCGCTCGGCCTGCGCTGCACCCTGCGCGCCCTCACCGCCACCGGCGCCGCGCGGCGCAACTGGCTGCTCACCGCGGCCGCCGCCATCGGCTCCGGGATCTGGACCATGCACTTCGTCGCCATGTTCGGCTTCACCGTCGACGGCACCGAACTGCGCTACGACGTCCCGCTGACCGTCCTCAGCCTGCTGGTCGCGATCGCCGTGGTCGGCCTCGGCGTCTTCGCCGTCGGGTACGGGCCGCACCGCGGGCGCGGCCTGCTGCTCGGCGGCCTGACCACCGGCGTCGGGGTCGCCGCGATGCACTACCTCGGGATGTCCGCCGTGCGGATCCACGGACACCTCGCGTACCGGCCCGGGACGGTCGCGCTGTCGGTGCTGATCGCGGTGGCCGCCGCGACCGCCGCACTGTGGGCCGCCGTCACCATCCGCAACGTGTTCGCGGCCGGCGCCGCCTCGGCGGTGATGGGCATCGCGGTCAGCTGCATGCACTACACCGGCATGGCCGCCGTGCAGGTCCACATGGTGCCCGCCCGCAGCGACCTCGGCGGCGCCACCCCGATGCAGTTCATCTTCCCGCTCGCGGTCGGCCTCGGCTCCTTCCTCTTCCTCACCTCCGCCTTCGTCGCGCTCTCCCCGACCGCGCAGGAGCGCGCCGCCTACCGCGAGGCCGGCGAGATCGCCGTCGAGGACCTCGGCCGCGCCGCCTGACGGACCGTCGCACGCCGGCCGACGGCACGTCACCGCGCAGCACCCCGGACCAGACCGCCTGACGAAACGTCACTGCACCCCGGAGCCCACCCCGAAAGGCCGCCCCCACGATGCGCCCAAGCCGAGGCACCTCCCGCAGCGGACCGCCCGCCCCCAGCACCTCCCGCGGCCCCGCCCGCTCCGGACCGGGCACCCCGCGCCGCGGCGCCCACGCCGGACCGCCCGCCCGGGAGACCGCCGTGCGGTCCGACGTCCCCGGCCCCCGCCTCGGGCTGCGCCCGCGCACCGTGCGCGCCAAGATCGTCGCGGTGCTGATGGTCCCGGTGATCTCGGTGATGGCACTGTGGTCGTTCGCCACCATCACCGCCGCCGGGGACGTCTGGGACCTGCTGCGGATCAAGGACGTCGACGCCACCGTCCGCACCCCCGTCGACCGCACCGTCGCCGCCCTGCAGGCCGAACGCACCGCCGCCGGACAGCTACTGGCCGGACCCGGCGCCACCAGGGAGGCCGAGCTGCGCAGCGCGGCCGGCGCCACCGACCGGGCCGCCGCGCCGCTCGTCCTCGCCGACGGCTACAACCGGGCCGACGCCGAGGGCCTCGGCGCCGAGGCCGCCGCCCGGCTCGACCAACTCGGCCGGGCCGTCGCCGGGTTGCCCGCCCTGCGGGAGCAGCTGTTCGCCCGGACCGCCGCCTGGGCCGACGCCTACGCGACCTACACCACCGCCGTCGACGACGCGCTCGCCGTCACCGGCTCGCTCGGCGGACTCCAGGACCACCGGGTCGCCGCCGACGCCCGGGTGCTCCTGGAGTTCGCCCGCTCCCGCGAACTGCTCGCCCGCGAGGACGCGTTGCTGCGCGCCGCCGTCGCCTCCGGCCGGCTCGCCGACGAGCAGCAGCGCGAGTTCACCGCCGCCGCCTACGCCCGCCGCCAGTTCGAGCAGACCGCCGCGCGCGACCTGCCGAGCGCGGACCGGGCCGCCCTCGCCACCGTCACCGGCGGCGCCGACTACCAGGAACTCCAGCGCTACGAGGACGCGGTGCGCACCGCCGCCGACGGCCGCGCCGCCCTCGCCGCCGTCCCCGCCGACCGGTGGAACCTGGCCGCCGACGCCGTCGCCCGCGCGCTGGCCGGCATCGAGCAGCAGGCCGGGGCAGCCGCCGCCGAACGCTCCGACCCGTACGCGCTCGGCCTGTTCAGCACCTCCGGCACCGCCGTGCTGCTCGGCCTGCTCGCGGTGATCGGCTCACTGCTGGTCTCGGTGCAGATCGGCCGCGGCCTGGTCACCGAACTGCAGGGCCTGCGGAACTCCGCGCTGGAGCTCGCCGGACGAAAACTCCCCGCCACCATGCGGCGGTTGAGGTCCGGCGAGGAGGTCGACGTGGAGCGCGAGGCACCGCTGCGCCCGCACGGCGCGGACGAGATCGGGCAGGTGCACCGCGCGCTCGACACCGTCCAGCGGGCCGCCGTCACCGCGGCGGTGGAACGCGCCGAGGTGCTCTCCGGCGTCTCCGGGGTGTTCGTCAACCTGGCCCGCCGCAGCCAGGTCTTGGTGCACCGTCAACTCACCCTGCTGGACGCGATGGAGCGGCGCACCGAGGACCCCGCCGAGCTCGACGACCTGTTCCGGCTCGACCACCTCACCACCCGGATGCGCCGCCACGCCGAGGGCCTGATCATCCTCTCCGGTGCCGCGCCCGGCCGGGCCTGGCGCAAGCCCGTCCCGCTCACCGACGTGGTGCGGGCCGCCGTCGCCGAGGTCGAGGAGTACCCCCGGGTCGAGGTCCACCGGATGCCCGACGCCGCCGTCACCGGCCCCGCCGTCGCCGACCTCACCCACCTGGTCGCCGAACTCGTCGAGAACGCCACCGGGTTCTCCCCGCCGCACACCAAGGTCCTGGTCCGCGGCGAACTCGTCGGCAACGGCTACGCGGTGGAGATCGAGGACCGCGGCCTCGGGATGGGCCCCGAAGCACTCGCCGACGCCAACCGGCGGATCGAGGCCAGCGAACAGGTCGACCTCTTCGACAGCGACCGCCTCGGCCTGTTCGTGGTCAGCCGGCTCGCCAAGCGCCACGGCGTCAAGGTCGCGCTGCGGCCCTCCGCGTACGGCGGCACCACCGCCGTCGTGCTGCTGCCGACCGAGATGCTCGACCTGCGGCCGAGCGAACCCGCCGTCCTGGAAGCCGAGTTGGCACCCGGGCCGGTGCCGCCCGCACCTGTTCCGCCCGCACCTGTTCCGCCAGCACCCGTGCCGCCCGCGCCGGTGCCGCCCACGTCCGTGCAGCCCAGGTCCGTGCCGCTCGCGCCGACGGCGGTGCCGTCGCAGCGCGTCGACGTGCCGACGCCGCCGGCTCCCGCGCAGGCGTTGCCGTCGATCGCGGTGCCCGCCGCCGGTGAGGACGAACTCCCGCGCCGGGTACGGCAGGCCAGCCTCGCCCCGCAACTGCGCGAGGCCCCCGAACCGCCCGCGCCCGGGCAGCGCCCCGCCGGGCCCGTCGACCGCGACCCCGAGCGGGCCCGCGACGCCATGGCCGCCTTCCAGCGCGGCTGGGCGCGCGGCAGCGCCCCCGCCCCGCACTCCGAGAACCGAGGAGACGCCCGATGATCGGCACCACCCACCCCACCGGCGAACTCAACTGGCTGCTCGACGAGTTGGTCGCCCGCACCGCCCAGGTCCGGTTCGCCGTGGTGCTCTCCGCCGACGGGCTGTCGATGGGCCACTCCACCGGCCTCAGCCGCGAGGACGGCGAGCACCTGGCCGCCGTCGCCTCCGGCTTCCACAGCCTCGCCAAGGGCGCCGGGCGGCACTTCGAGGCGGGCGAAGTACGACAGACCATGGTCGAGTTGGAGCACGGCTACCTGTTCGTCGCGGCCGCCGGACAGGGCACCTGCCTGGCCGTCTTCGCCACCTCCGACGCCGACCTCGGCCTCATCGCCTACGAGATGGCCCGCCTGGTCCGCCGGGTCGGCGAACACCTGCACGCCGCACCCCGCAGTCCCTACCAGGGGTGACCCCGTGGCCTACCCGCCCCGCCGCTACCTGCCCGGCTCCCCGTTCGGCTACCCGCCGCCACCCGACCGCCCGGTCCAGTGGTACGACGAGGACGCCGGGCCGATGGTCCGCCCGTACGCCGTCACCAAGGGCCGCACCCGCCCCGGCCAGGCCTTCGACCTGATCGCGCTGGTGGTCACCGACGTCGCCGACCCCGCCGCGCTGCCGATCGGCCCGGAACAGACCGCCATCCTCACCCTGTGCCGGGGCAACGCCCTCTCGGTCGCCGAACTCGCCGCCGAGACCGACCTGCCGGTCGGCGTGGTCCGCGTCCTGCTCGGCGACCTCCTCGACGCCGACCACATCCGGGTCAGCCGACCCGTCCCACCGGCCCTGCTCCCCGACGAGCACATCCTCCAGGAGGTCATCAATGGACTCCGCGCTCTCTGACGCGCTCGCGCTGAAGATCCTGGTCGCGGGCGGCTTCGGCGTCGGCAAGACCACGCTGGTCGGCGCGGTCAGCGAGATCAAGCCGCTGCGCACCGAGGAACAGCTCACCGCGGCCGGCCGGCACGTCGACGACCTCGGCGGGGTCGAGCGGAAGACGACCACCACGGTGGCGATGGACTTCGGCCGGATCACCATCCGCGAGGGCCTGGCCGTCTACCTCTTCGGCACCCCCGGGCAGGACCGCTTCTGGTTCCTCTGGGACGAACTCGCCCAGGGCGCCCTCGGCGCGGTCGTCCTCGCCGACACCCGCCGCCTCACCGACTGCTTCCCCGCCGTCGACTTCTTCGAGCACCGCCGCATCCCCTTCGTGGTCGCCGTCAACCACTTCGCCGGCACCCGCGACTTCCGACCCGTCGAGGTCTCCCGCGCCCTCGACCTGGACTCCGAGACCCCGGTGGTGGTCTGCGACGCCCGCGAGCGGGCCTCCGGCAAGCAGGTGCTCATCCGCCTGGTCGAGCACGCCGGGAAGGTGCACTCGGCGCGGCTGCTGGCCCAGGCCAGAAGCTGACGGGGCGTCAGCTGACGCACTCCACGTGCGGCGGCTCGGACTGGTCGGCCTGGTGCCGGGCGATCGCCCGGAGCCAGGAGGTGAGACGGGAGGCGACCGGCCAGGAGTTCAGCGGCTGCGCGTGGACGGCGTCGGCGAGGGCGGCCCGAATGCCGTCGCTGACGGTGAAGGCGCCGTGGCCGAGGACGTGACTCACGGAGCCTCCCTCGACCCGCACGGTCCGGACCCACATGCCGCTGATGTCGCTGAGGTAGCGGGCCGCGTCGTGGGCACGGGCGGACGGGGCCTCACGTGCGCGGGCGCAACAGGCGTTCCGCCACGGCCAGGTTGAGCAGCCAGGCGGCCCAGGCACCGCTGACGTACGCCTGCTCGAAGGGGACGCCCGCCGCGCCGAGCAGCATCAGCCAGAGGCGGAAGGTGACGCCGGTGAAGATCAGGGCGTAGCAGCGCACCATCCAGACCCGGTGGCGGGCGATCCGGCCGCGCCGGGCGGCGGTCACGCCGAGGGTGACGGTGGTGAGCACGCCGACGGCGAGGGCGGCGAAGCCCAGTGGGGCGGCGGGGCGGAACAGGCCGTACGGGGTGAGCAGGAGGCCGCCGACACCGGTGGCGGCGGCGAACAGGGCGAAGAGCCGGCCGAGGACGCGGTGGACGGCGGGGCGGCGGGCGCGCAGCCGGGGCAGGAACTGGCAGGGGCCGAGCAGCAGCGCGCCGGTGCCGCCGCCGATGTGGAACAGCAGCGGGACCTCGTGCGCGAGGTAGGTGTCGCGCTGCTCCGGGAGGAAGGAGTCCGGGTCGAGCGCGAAGTAGCGGGCGGACAGCAGGGCGATCGCCGCGGCGAGCAGGAAGACGACGCCGAGACCGACGCGGTGGCGGGGCAACAGCCGTGGGGCGGTGGGGATTTCCATGCCGCCGACGCTAGGGACGGCGCGCCGCCGGCGGCGTCCCCGCAGCGGGGTCGGCCGGCGTACCCCCGCTGGGGTAGCGACCCGGAGCGCACCCGGAGAAACCCCCGAGAACCGGCGCCGCGGGCACGGGCGCTGGCTAGCCTCGCAGCGGCAGACCCCGAAGACCCGAGGACGGGCCCATGCACCCCACCCCCGCCGCTCCCGGCCCGGCCGTCCGGCTCGGCCCCGCCGGGCGGGAGCGGCTCGCCGACACCGTCCCCGCCGTCGCCCTGCTCGCCGCCATGCTGGTCGAACGGTTCGGCGCCGCCGAGCGGATCGGCGCCCGGATGCCCGCGGCGCTCGCCCTCACCGCCGTGCTGACCGCGGCCGTCGCGCTGCGCCGCCGCGCCCCGCTGGCCGCGTACCTGGTGGGCACCGCCGCGCTCGCCGCCGAGTCGCTGGCGGTGCTGCCCAGCCCGGTGTCGCCGTACGCCAACCTGCTCGGCGCGTACGCGCTGGGCCGGTACGCCGGGCGGGGGCGGGCGCTGTTCGGGCCGCCGATCGTGGTGGCCGGGATGGCCGGGTACTTCACCGGCGCGCAGGAGGCCGCCCCGGTGCTCCCGATCGGGGTGCTGACGGTGTGGCTGGCCGCCTGGGCGTTCGGCTACGCCACCGCCCACCGGCTCGCCGCGCAGGCCGCCGAGCGCAGCCGGGCCCGTCGGCTGCTGCTCGCCGAGGAGCGGACCAGGATCGCCCGCGAGGTGCACGACCTGCTCGGCCACTCGCTCACCCTGATGCTGGTGCAGGCCGGCGCCGCCCGCCGTGTGCTCGACCGGACGCCCGAACGCGGCCGCGAGCTGCTCGGCGAACTGGAGCGCACCGGACAGGACGCGCTCGGCGAACTCGACCGGGTCCTCGGCCTGTTGCGCGGCAGCGACGGCGGCGGCGACAGCGGCACCGCATCCGGCACCGCGTCCGGCGACGACACGGCCGCCGAGCCGGGACTGGCCGAACTGCCGCGGCTGGCCGGGCGAATGGCGCAGGCCGGACTGGAGGTGACGGTCCGGCACACCGCCGAGCTGCCCGCCGACCTCGACCGCTGCGCCTACCGGATCGTCCAGGAGGCGCTCACCAACACTCTGCGCCACTCCGGCGCCGCGCGGGCCGCGGTGTCGATCGGCCGGGCGGGCGCCGCCGCGGTGGTGGAGGTCCGCGACGACGGCGCCGGACCGCCGGACGGCTACCGCCCCGGACGCGGCCTGCGCGGCATCGCGGAACGCGCGGCCAGGTTCGGCGGGGCCGTCGACCACGGCGCCGGCGGACACCTGCCCGGTGAGCACGGCGGCTTCCGACTGCGCGTCACCTTCCCGCTCGGGAAGGGCTGATGAGCCCGGCCGGCGCGGGCCGGCCCGTGCGAGTGCTGCTCGCGGACGACGACCCCCTGCTGCGCGCCGGACTCGCCGTGGTGCTGGAGAGCGCGGAGGGCATCGAGATGGTCGGGCAGGCCGCCGACGGCCTGGAGGCGGTGGGGCTGGCCCGGCGGCTGCTGCCCGACGTGGTGCTGATGGACGTCCGGATGCCCGGCTGCGACGGCGTCACCGCGACCGCCCGGCTGGCCGGACTCGGGCCGCGGGTCCTGGTGCTGACGACCTTTCACCACGACGCGTACGTCTGGGGCGCGCTGCGTGCCGGGGCCGCCGGGTACCTGCTGAAGCGGGCCTCGCCGGAGCGGCTGATCGACGCGGTGCGGGCGGTCGCGGCGGGCGAGGCGGCGCTGGACCCGGCGGTCACCCGCGACCTGCTCGGCCACCTGCTCGAGCGCCCCGACCCCGTACCCCCGCCCGCCGAGGGCCCGCTGGCGGCGCTCACCGCCCGTGAGCGCGAGGTGCTGCGGCTGGCCGCCGAGGGCCACCCCAACGCGGAGATCGCCGCGCTGCTGCACCTCGCCGAGTCGACCGTGAAGACCCACGTGAAGCGGATCCTCGGCAAGCTCGGCGCCCGCGACCGCTCGCAGGCGGTCGCCGCCGCGTACCGGCTCGGCCTGATGGACCGGCGGCCGCCCGCCGCCGGGCGCGACGCTCCGTGACCGACGGGATGTCAGGGCGGCGACCGCGGGCGGTCGTACATTGAAAAGATGATCGTCGAGAACGGTTCGCAGCCGGCGCGGCCGCCGGGGTACGGGTGGGGGCCGTCGGGCCGCCGGCTGGCCGCGGAGGGCCGGTGGCCGGAACTGCTGGCGCGGTTCCGGACGGCCCGCGCGCTCGGCGACCCGCTGGCCGGACCGCTCGGTCACCTGGTCGCGTACGGCGCGCCCGCACTCGTCGGGGTCGGACTGTTCGAGTACGACGGCGGGCCGGGCGCGCCGGCCACCGCCGGGGACCACGACGCCGGTCCGCTGTGGGAGGTGCTGGCCACCCGGCACCCCTGGTGGCGGCTGGACGGGCTGCTCACCGCGCCGCCGATCCGGCGGCTGGTCCGGCACACCCGGGTGCTGCTCGGCGAGGAACTGCCCGCCGGCACCGACGAGGTGGGGGTGCCCTACGGCCTGCGCCCCTGGGAGGAGGGCGGCTGGGAGCCGGAGACCCGGGTCCGCGAGTACCTGCCGGCCGGCGGCGCCCGCCGCGCCCTGCACGCCGTCCCGCCCACCCGCGAAGGCCTGACCGTCATCGAACTCCCTTATCCAGGGCAGCGGTTGATCGGCCAGACGGCGACCAGGCTGCTGGCCGGGCTGGCCGGCTGGACCGCCGCCGTGTGCGTCCGCGGCCGGGCCGCCGACGCCGCCGCGCAATTCGTCCCGGCCGGGCGGGTGACCGGCGGCGAGCTTCCGTTCGCCGCCGCCTACCCCGCGCTGGTCCACCTCGCGTCCGCCCGCCCCGACCGCGGGGCCGCGCAGGGCCGGCTCGCCGTCTGGCAGGTGCTCGCCGCGATGACCGGCGAACGCCACCCCGCCCGGACCGAGGTCGAAGCCCTGGTGGCCCGGCTGCGCTGCCTGGCCTGGACCGACCCCGCCGACGAACTCTGGCCGGTCCACCTCGCCGTCGAGGACCCCGCCACCGGCCTGGCCTGGGCGCTCTCCGGCAGCACCGCCGACCCGTGCTGAGCGGCCGTCGACGAGCGGGGAGCGGGCGCAGACGCGCGACCCCCGTCCTCGCAGGGGGGTGAGGACGGGGGAGCCGGGGGGCGAGGGCGCGTCAGGCCGTGTGCTCGACCGCGGGGGCGGCGGGCTGGGCCGGGACGTGGGGCACGTCGTGGCCGACCTCGGCGGCCTCGTCGAACGGGAGCTCGCCGGCGAGGACCGCGGCCATCCGGGTGCGGTCCAGCTCGCCGGTCCAGTGCCCGATCAGGACGGTGGCGGCGGCGTTGCCCGCGAAGTTGGTGAGCGCGCGGGCCTCGGACATGAAGCGGTCGATGCCGACGATCAGGCCGACGCCGTCCACCAGGGCCGGCTTGTGCGACTGCAGGCCGCCGGCCAGGGTCGCCAGGCCCGCGCCGGTGACACCGGCCGCGCCCTTGGAGGCGATCACCATGAAGAGCAGCAGGGAGAGCTGCTCGCCGATCGACATCGGCTTGTCCATCGCCTCGGAGATGAAGATCGACGCCATGGTGAGGTAGATCGCGGTGCCGTCCAGGTTGAAGCTGTACCCGGTCGGGACGGTGATGCCTACCACCGGGCGGCTGACGCCGAGGTGCTCCATCTTGGCGATCAGACGGGGCAGCGCGCTCTCCGAGGAGGAGGTGGACAGGATCAGCAGGAACTCGCGGCCCAGGTAGCGCAGCAGGGTGAAGACGTTGACCCCGGCGGCCAGCCGCAGCAGCAGGCCGAGCACCACGACCACGAACAGCACGCAGGTCACGTAGAAGCCGACCATGATCACCGCGAGGCTCTTCAGCGCGGCGGTGCCGGTCGCGCCGACCACCGCGGCCATCGCGCCGAAGGCGCCGATCGGGGCCACCCACATGATCATCGACATCACCTTGAACACCAGCTTCTGCAGGTGCTCCACCCCGCGCAGCACCGGGGCGCCGACCGCGCCCATGCCCTGCAGCGCGAAGCCGACCAGCAGCGCCACCAGCAGGGTCTGCAGCACCTGCCCCTGGGTCAGCGCCGAGACCAGGGTGGTCGGGATGACGCCGAGCAGGAAGTCCGCGGTGGAGGCGGCTCCGCCCGCCGCGGCCTGCGCGTGGCCGGACTTGGCCAGCGCGGCGGTCAGGTGCAGGCCGCTGCCCGGCTCCAGCAGGTTGCCGACCAGCAGGCCGATGCCGAGCGCCACGGTCGAGGTGGCCAGGAAGTAGCCGAGGGCCAGGCCGCCGACCCGGCCGACCTTCGCGGCCTTGGTGACCGACCCCACGCCCAGCACGATGGTGCAGAAGATCACCGGGCTGATCATCATCTTGATCAGGTTGACGAAGCCGGTGCCCACCGGCTTCAGCTCCACCGCGAACTTCGGCGCGGCCAACCCGACCACGATGCCCGCGACCACCGCGGCGATCACCGCCAGGTACAGGTAGTGGGTGCGATCGGCCCTTCTCGACCCGGTCGACGTCATGGTGCGGCTCCTTCGCCGTGCAAGTCCTCGCGCCCTCGGGGGGAAGGGCGCCCGGCCCTGGGTGGTGGGCCGGGCACGACTATCCGAGCCCGAGTGAGCCAGGTCACGTTTGCGTACATAGAGTTCACGCACGCCGTGCCACGCCGGGTTCAGCACCCGGCCTTCACCGCCACGTGACCCGCTGGGCGGCACCCCGACCGTCGCGGGCGTGGAGTCCGGTCCCGGACACGCGGCACACTGTTCGACATGGACCCGAACGGCACCTCCCGGGGAGCACCCGCCGCGCAGCGCCGGCGGCGGCGCAGCCTGGCCGGCCGCCTGTTCGCGCTGCAGATCGTCATCGTCGCCGCCGTGGTGGCCGGCGGCGCCGTCCTCGCCTACCTGTTCACCGCGCAGCGCGCCGAGGACTCCGCCCGCCACCAGGTCACCTCCGTCGCCCTCGCCGTCGCCGACGCGCCCACCGTCCGCGAGGCCGCCACCGGCCCCGACCCCAGCGGGGTGCTCCAGCCCTACGCCGAGCGGGTCCGGGTCGACACCGGCGTCGACTTCGTCACCGTGATGGACCCGCAGGGCATCCGCTGGACCCACCGCGACCCCGCCCAGATCGGCCGCCCCTTCCTCGGCCACATCGAGCAGGCGCTGGCCGGCCGCACCTACCAGGAGACCTACACCGGCACCCTCGGCCCCTCGATCCGGGTGGTCACCCCCGTCTACGACGACGCGCACCACGTCGTCGGACTGGTCAGCGCCGGCATCACCGTCGACAACATCTCCGCCCGGCTGCGCACCCCGCTGCTCGCCCTGGTCGGCGTCGCCGCCGCCGCGCTCGCCCTCGGCGGCGCCGGCAGCTACCTGCTCGCCGCCCGGCTGCGCCGGCAGACCCACGGGATGGACGCCCACCAGCTCGCCCACCTCTACGAGTACCACCAGGCCACGCTGCACTCGGTCCGCGAGGGACTGGTCCTGCTGGACGGCCGCCACCGGGTGCTGCTCTGCAACGACGCCGCCCGCGAACTGCTCGGCCTGAACGGAGAGTTGACCGAGCTGACGGTCCGTCAACTCGACCTTCCGGGCTCGCTCACCAGGGCGCTGGAGGCCACCGAGCCGGTCCGCGACGAGGTGCACCTGACCGCCGAGCGCGTCGTGCTGGTCAACACCTCCCCGGTCGGACCGGGCCTCGGCACCGTGGTCACCCTCCGCGACCACACCGAACTCCAGGGCCTGACGGGTGAGTTGGACACCGTCCGAGGAATCGCCGAGGCGCTCAACGCGCAGACCCACGAAGCCGCCAACCGGCTGCACGCCGTGGTCTCGCTGATCGAACTCGGCCGCCACCGCGAAGCCGTGGAGTTCGCCACCGCCGAACTCGCGCTCGCCCAGCGGCTCACCGACCAGGTGGTCGGCGCGGTCGCCGAACCCGTGCTCGCCGCCCTGCTGCTGGGCAAGGCCGCGCAGGCCGCCGAACGCGGCGTCGACCTCATCCTCACCCCCGACAGCCGCATCGACGACGGCGTCCTGCCGGCCCGGCTCACCCCCCGGGACCTGGTCACCCTGCTCGGCAACCTGATCGACAACGCCGTCGACGCCGCCATCGAGAACGCCGCCGAGGCCGCCCCCGAAGTCCAGGTCACCGCCCGCACCGCCGACGGCCACCTGCTGCTCCGGGTCGCCGACACCGGCCCCGGCATCGACCCCGGCGCCGCGGACGAGGTCTTCCGCCGCGGCTGGACCACCAAGCAGCACGGCCGCGGCCTCGGCCTCGCCCTGGTCGCCCAGACCGCCCACCGCAACGGCGGCGAGGTGCAGGTCGGCAAGGAGCACGGCGCGGTGCTCACCGTCCGCCTCCCGCTGGCGCTCCCGGCGGCGCCGGCGCGACAGCGGCAGGCCGGCGCGGACGGTGGGGCTTCTGCCGGCGCGGACGGTGGAGCGGCGGACGGCGCGGCCGGGGTGGGCGCAGTGGGCGGGGTGGGCGCATGACCATCCACGTGCTGGTGGTCGAGGACGACCCGGTCGCCGCCGACGCCCACACCCGCTACGTCGGCCGCACCCCCGGCTACACCGTCACCGCCACCGCGCACTCCTGCGCCGCCGCGATGCGCGCCCTCGACCGGGCCCGGGACGGCGGTACCCCCGTCGACCTGGTCCTGCTCGACCTGCACCTCCCCGACGGCCACGGGCTCCAGCTCTGCCGCGGCATGCGCGCCGCCGGGCACACCGCCGACGTCATCGCCGTCACCTCCGCCCGCGACCTCGCCATGGTCCGGCAGGCCGTCACCGTCGGTGTCGTCCAGTACCTGCTCAAGCCCTTCGGCTCGGCCGCCCTCGCCGACCGGCTCCGGCAGTACGCGCGCTACCGGGCCACACTCGGGCGGGACGGCGACGCCACGGGGCAGGACGAGGTCGACCAGGCCCTCGCCCTGCTGCGCACCACCGACCGGAGCAGCCTCCCGAAGGGCCTCAGCGCGCCCACCCTCGACACCATCGCCACCGCCCTGCGCGAGGCTCCCGACGGCCTCTCCGCAGGCGCCGCCGCCACCGCCACCGGCGTCTCCCGCATCACCGCCCGCCGCTACCTCGAACACCTGGTCACCACCGGACTCGCCCACCGCGAGCCCCAGTACGGCCAGGTCGGCCGCCCGGAGCTCAGCTACCGGTGGAACGCACGCTGACGGACCGCGTCGCGTCGGGTGGCCGATGCTGCGTCAACTCCCTTACCGCACCGCTTTCTCGGCGAGAGCCAGGTAGCGCTCGGGTTGGTCGGTGTAGTCGTGCAGGGTCCAGCCCGCTGCGGTGAGCAGTTCGCGTAGGCGGGGTTCGGCGCGCAGGTCGTCCGGGGTGAGCTGTCGGCCCTGGTGTGCGGCACAGGCGGTGTCGTGGCGGGTGGCCGATGCTGCGTCAACTCCCTTACCGCACCGCTTTCTCGGCGAGAGCCAGGTAGCGCTCGGGTTGGTCGGTGTAGTCGTGCAGGGTCCAGCCGGCTGCGGTGAGCAGTTGGCGCAGGCGGGGTTCGGCGCGTAGGTCGTCCGGGGTGAGCTGTCGGCCCTGGCGGGCGGCGAGGGCGGCGCGGCCGAGGGGGTGGAAGAGGGCGAGGCGGCCGCCGGGGCGGGTGATCCGGGCGAGCTCGCGCAGGCCGGTGACCGGGCCGGGGAGGTGGGAGATCAGACCGGCGCCGAAGACCAGGTCGGCGACGCCGTCGGGCAGCGGGAGGCGGGCGCAGTCCGCCTGGACGAGGGCGGCGTCGGCGCGGTGGGCGGCGGCCTGGGCGAGCATCTCGGGTGTGAGGTCGACACCGAGCACGGTGCCCTCCGGGCCGACCGCGGCGCGCAGCGGCGGCAGGGCGCGACCGGTGCCGCACCCGGCGTCCACCACGAACTGACCGCGGGTCAGCCCGGTGTCGGCGATGGCGGCGGCGTACCGGGGGCTGTCGTCCGGGTACTTGCTGTCCCAGCGGGCGGCGCGTTCGGCGAAGAAGGCCCGGGTCTCGGCGAGTTCGCGACGGTGCGCGGCGCCGTCCCCGGGAGCGGTGGCCGGTGCGGCGTCGGAGGGCGGAGTGGTCATGGCTCGCAGGGTACTTCGGGAAGGGCCGTTACCACTCCGGGCCCGGCTCGTTGAGGGAGTGGGGGAGCGGTCTCACTCGGACGAGTGATCAATCGCCCTGGCAGCAGGGGCGTCCGGATATCCGGCAGTAAAGTTAGCCTTACCTAACTTTTCTAAGGGAGCTCCGCTGTGACCCTCACCGTCGGCACCGCCGCCGCCCCGGCCGGAGACGCGATCCTGCGCCGCCAGCGCATCCGCGAGTCGGCCGCCCGCACCTACGCCCGGTCCTTCCCGATCGTCCCGGTGCGCGCGAACGGCATGACCGTGGAGGGTGCGGACGGGCGCCGGTACCTGGACTGCCTCTCCGGTGCGGGCACCCTGGCGCTGGGCCACAACCACCCGGTGGTACTGGAGGCGATCCGCCGCACCCTGGACAGCGGCGCCCCGCTGCACCTGCTCGACCTCGCCACCGCCGAGAAGGACGACTTCACCACCACGCTGCTGGCCGGCCTTCCCCGGGAGTTCGCCGAGAAGGCGCGGATCCACTTCTGCGGCCCGGCCGGCACCGACGCCGTCGAGGCCGCGCTCAAGCTGATGCAGACCGCCACGGGCCGCCGCGGCGCCCTCGCCTTCACCGGCGCGTACCACGGCATGACGGCCGGCGCGCTCGCCGTCACCGGCAACCTCGCCGCCAAGGCCCCGCTCCCCAGCGGCGGCGAGGTCACCCGCCTCCCCTACCCGTACGCCTACCGCTGCCCGTTCGGCGTCGGCGGCGAACGCGGCGCCGAGCTCTCGGTCGCGTACACCGAGCGGCTGCTCGACGACCCGTCAGGCGGGGTGCTGCCGCCGGCGGCGATGATCCTGGAGGCCGTGCAGGGCGAGGGCGGTGTCGTCCCCGCGCCCGACGGCTGGCTGCGCGAGATGCGGCGGATCACCTCGGAACGCGGCATCCCGCTGATCGTCGACGAGGTGCAGACCGGGGTCGGCCGGACCGGCGCGATGTGGGCGGTCGAGCACAGCGGGATCATGCCGGACGCGATGGTGCTGTCGAAGGCGATCGGCGGCAGCCTGCCGCTCGCGGTGGTGGTCTACCGCGAGGAGTACGACACCTGGCAGCCGGGCGCCCACACCGGCACCTTCCGCGGCAACACCCTCGCGATGGCGGCCGGTGCCGCGACCCTGCGGTACATCGCCGCCCACGGGCTGGTCGCCCGGGCCGAGACCGTCGGTGCGCGGATCGCCGCCCGCCTCGACGGCGCGCGCGACCGGCTCCCGGTGATCGGCGACGTCCGCGGCCGCGGCCTGATGCTCGGCGTCGAACTCGTCGACCCCACCGCCGAGACCGACACCTGCGGCGCCCATCCCGCCGACCCCCGGCTCGCCGTCCGGGTCCGCGAAGCCTGCCTCGCCCGCGGCCTGATCGTCGAACTCGGCGGCCGCCACGACGCCGTCCTGCGCCTGCTCCCGCCGCTGACCATCACCGACGAACAGGCCGACGCGGTCCTCGACCGGCTCTGCGACGCGATCGAGCACGCGATGCAGACGCCTTCGGCGTAGCAGGGTCGGGCGGGGGGAGGCGCCCTGCCGGCGGCGGAGCCGTTTCTGACTCCTTGTCAACAAATCGATCAAGCACCGAAGTGGGGAGATCCACGTGAGCGGATTGACGGAGCTGTCCGGCGGGGTGGCCGGGGCGGAGGCGTTGCGGCCGCTGGTGGCCGAGGTGCTGGGGGCGCTGGCGGCGGGGGCGGCGCGGCGTGGCGGGCCGGTGGTCGGCGGGGAGCCGGGGGAGGTGGCCTCGGCGGTGCGGGTGGCGTTGGCGGAGGCCGAGGGGGACGGGGCGCTCGGGCGGCTGGTGGAGCTGCTGGCGTACGGGGCGGCGGACCCCGCCGATCCGGCCTGCGCGGCGCACCTGCACTGCCCGCCGCTCGCGGTCGCGGTGGCCGCGGACCTCGCGGTGAGCGCGCTCAACCCCTCGCAGGACTCCTGGGACCAGGCCCCGGCGGCCACCGCGCTGGAGACCGAACTGCTGGGCGAACTCGCCGCGTTGGTCGGCTTCAAACCGGAGCTGGCGGCGGGGGTGCTGACCACCGGCGGCACCGAGTCCAACCTGATGGGGCTGATGCTGGCCCGGGACCAACGCCTGGGCCCCGACGTCGAGTTGAACGGGCTGCCGCGGGCCGTCCGGCCGCGGATCTTCGCCTCCGAGGTCGCGCACTTCTCGGTCCAGCGCGCGGCCGCCCTGCTCGGGCTGGGCGAGCGCGCCGTCCGCGCCATCCCGGTCGACCGCGAACTGCGCATGGTCCCCGAGGCGTTGGCCGACGCCTTCACCGAGGCGGGCTGGGAGGGCGTCACCCCGATCGCGGTGGTCGCCACCGCCGGCACCACCGACACCGGCGGCATCGACCCGCTGCCGCGGATCGCCGACCTGGCGTCGCGCCACGGGACCTGGCTGCACGTCGACGCCGCGTACGGCGGCGGCGCGCTGTTCTCCGAGCGGCTGGCGCCGCTGCTCGACGGCCTCGACCGGGCCGACTCCGTCTCGCTGGACTGGCACAAGTTCGGCTGGCAGCCCGCCGCGGCCGGGGTCTTCCTGGTCCGCGAGGCCCGCACCTACGCCTCGCTGGCGCGCCGCGCGGTCTACCTCAACCCGGCCGACGACGAGGAGGCCGGCTACCCCAGTCTGCTCGGCCAGTCGCTGCGCACCACCCGCCGCCCGGACGCCTTCAAACTCGCCGTCACCCTGCGCACGCTCGGGCGGGCCGGCCTGGGCGAGCTGGTCGACCGCTGCCACGAACTCGCCCGCAGCGTCGCCCGACTCGTCGAGGAGTCGCCGGAGTTGGAGCTGCACTGCGAGCCGATCCTGAGCACGGTGGTGTTCCGCCACCGCCCCGCCGACGCGGACGCGGCGGACACCGACCGGGTCAACGCCGAACTGCGGCGGCTCCTGCTGCGCTCGGGCCGGGCGGTGGTCGGCCGCACCGAGCTCCCCGGCAGCGGACCGGGCCGCGTCCGGCTCAAGCTCACGCTGCTCAACCCGCGGACGACGGAGCAGGAGGTGGCGGAGGTCCTGGCCGCCGTCACGGAGGCGGGCCACGCGGTCCGCTGAGACCGGGAGCACGCGGCACCACAACCGGGCGTCAGCCGCCTGTGTGCTCCCGGTGCCGCGCGTGCCCTCTCGTCGCGGACCAGCGGATCGACGCTACTGGCAGCCGGCAGCCGGCAGCCGGCAGCCGACCTCCGCGGCCCGGCCCAGCCGACCCCCGGCGCCGCCGACCGGTGGCTGCGCTGCGCATCGCCCTCGACGCCCCGGGTGCCTCGGGCGAACTGACCAAGGGCGCCCGCTCCTTGACGGAATTCGCTGGACAATCCTCCACTGGCGTATTCTGAAGTGCCGTCACATTACCTTACGGGCACCGGCGTTGTGCGTTCTAGGTCCGTGAACACACCTGTTCTCCGGTTGTCCACCGGAATTCAGCCAAGAGGGCCGGATTTCCGTCAACCCCTGCTTTCCGCTTGTGATTCCGGCCGCGCCGGGCGGTAGCTTCGCGTAGTCGCCGCCACACCGGGAGCGCACGGCTCCACAGGGACTTGCGGCACAAGGGGGCTCCACCATGCGTGACCGCGTTTCTGCGGTTTCCTTGGCATGCCGTGACACCGCTTTCGAGGCCCTGCCGTTCTCGGCCCGGTGCCGGTCGGTATTCGCCCGCGGTGACCACCTGCTGATCGGGGTCAGTCCGGGGAACAGCTACTTCAGCGCCGCGCGGATTGCCGAACTCGTGGACTGGGGGCGCGATTTCTTCGCGGCGGTGGACGTCGTGCAGGCGGACGTCAGCGTCGACGCGCAGTTCGCCGCGGCGGGGTACGACGCCGAACACGCCCGGCGGCGGGCCGAGAAGGAGGTCAAGGCGACCCGGCGGCGGATCGAGCGCGGCGTCGCCGAGGCCGGTCGCACCCGGGTGGGAATCCACCTGCTCTCGGAGTTCCTCGACGACCCGGTCTACCGCCGGCTGTCCGCCCGGGCCGCCGAAGCACTGCGCACCGACGGCGAGTTCCGCGCCGCCACCGAGCGGATGGCCCGCGGCTTCCTCGCCGCCCGCGGGACGGACGACAGCGCGCCGCGGCCCGATCACCTCGCCGCGGCGGTGGACTACATCGCCGCCGAACTGCCGTTCTTCCTGGACTCCCCGGCGCTGCTCGGAGCACCGACCTCGATCGCCGCGTACCACGTCGAACTCCCGCTCACCGCGGTCCTGTTCGGCCGCACCGAGGGACTCCGGGCAGCGCCCGGACAGGGCTACGCGGTGGTCACTCCCGCCGTGGCCGCGTCCCGCGCCGTCGCCTGACGGTCGGTCAATCACCCGTACCAGCAAAGGAAGCGACACCTCATGCCCACCGAGTTCACCTTCCCGCTCGCCCGCCGCGGCGACGTCGTCCCCGCCGAGGTGGCCGAACTGCGCGCCGAGCGCCCGGTCGCCCGGGTACGCACGCTCACCGGCGATCCGGCCTGGCTGGTGTCCAGCCACGCGCTGGCCCGGCAGGTGCTGGAGGACGAGCGGTTCAGCCTCAAGGACACCGCCAACCCGGGCGTGCCGCGGCAGTACGCGCTGACCATCCCGGCGGAGGTGGTCGACAACATGGGGAACATCACCAGCGCGGGGCTGCGCGACGCGGTCATGAAGACGCTCTCGCCGCGCGCGGACGCCCAGTTGGGGCCGTGGCTGGAGGCCGAGGCGCACCGGCTGATCGACGCGCTGCAGGCCGAGGGCGCGCCCGGCGAGCTGCGGACCGGTTTCGCCGAGCCGTACTCGGCCGCGTTGCACTGCCGGCTGCTCGGCATCCCGGCCACGGACTGGCGCCGGCTGATGGCCGGGATCGACGTCGCCTTCCTGACCAGCCCGGTCCCGTTCGAGGGCTCGGCCGCCAACTGGTACAAGGATCTCGACTACATGCTGCGGCAGTTGAAGGCCGAGCCGACCGAGGGCCTGCTGGGCAGGTTCGCCGCGCTGCGGCGCTCGTCGGACGCGGCCGAGCGGGTGGACGACGAACTGCTGGCCACCGTCGCGCTGTCGCTGTTCGGCGCGGGCGCGGTCTCCACCTCCTCGTTCCTGCTGCACGCGGTCCTCTACCTGTGCGAGCGGCCGGAGCTGGCCGAGCGGCTGCGGCGGGAGCCGGGGCTCGCGCCGCGCGCGGTGGACGAGCTGCTGCGCTACAACCTGTCGATCGGCGACGCGCTGCCGCGGATCGCGCTGGCGGACCTGCAGCTCGGCGACGTGCTGGTCCGGGCGGGCGAGTTGGTGCTGGTGCTGATCGAGGGCGCGAACCACGACCCGGCGGTGTTCGCGCACCCGGAGCGGATCGACTTCGACCGGCCGGCCAACCCGCACCTGGCGTTCGGCGGCGGGCGCCACTTCTGCCCGGCGTCGGCGCTCGGCCGCACCCACGCGGAGATCGCGCTGACCGCGCTGGTGCAGCGCCTGCCTGAGCTGCGGCCGGCCGTCCCGGCGGACCAGCTGGCCTGGCGGGACGGGTTCATCAAGCGGCTGCCGGAGCGGCTGCCCGTGCTCTGGTAGCCGCTTCCGGCCGAGGCGTCGTCAGATCCCGGCGAGCAGGACGGTGCGCAGCCGCTCCCACTGGTCGGGGTCGGCGGCGACCAGCAGGCCGTCCTGCCCGCCCGGGGCCTCGGGCCGGTAGGGGGAGCCGTCGAAGCGGGCGGAGCGGCCGCCGGCCTCGGTGATCAGCAGCGAGCCGGGGGCGTGGTCCCAGGGGAGGGTGCGCCAGTAGAGGATGAAGTCGAGTTCGCCGGTGGCGACCCGCGGGTACTCGATGCCCGCGGCGCTCTGGCCGGGGTCGAGCGGGCCGAGGGCGCGGGCGTTGGCGAGCAGCCGCCGGTGCATGGTCGGGGCCAGGTAGCGGCTCTTGACGATGCCGGTCCACTTCTCGGGCCCGGTGCCGACCCGGTCGCGCACCAGCCGCTCGCCGTTGCGCCAGGCGCCGGAGCCGAGCTCGGCGGCGTACGCGGTGGCGGTGGCGGGCTGCCAGATCCAGGCGGCGACGGTCTGGCCCGCCCGGACCAGGGACGCCATCACGGCGTAGGACGGCTTGCCCGCCACGAAGTTCTTGGTGCCGTCGACCGGGTCGACCAGCCAGGCCGCCGGTTCGGCGTGCAGCGCGCGGGCCAGGTCAGGGTCGGCGGCCACGGCCTCCTCGCCGACCACCGGCACCGGCAGCAGTTCGGTCAGCCGCCGGGCGATGATCTGCTCGGCCTCCCGGTCGGCGACGGTGACCACCTCGCCGGGGGCCTTCTCCATCACCTCGCCCGCCGCCAGCGCCCGGAATCGCGGCTCGACCGCAATCGCCGAAGCCTCGGCGAGGATCTCCGCCACCTTCTCCATCAGCACGCCCGTGCTCCTTCCACCCGTACCCACTCTCGCACGCCCGTGCGGGAGGCATGGTGTCCAGGTGGCAGGTGGGGTGAAGAGAGGGGGTGGGGCGGGAGGGTGCTCGCTCGGGACGCAGTGAGGTCCAGGCGGCAGGTGGGGTGATGCGAGAGGGGGGTGGGGCGGGAGGGTGCTCGCTCGGGACGGGGTGGTGGGTGGGGTGACGGGCCGTGTGGCGGCTGGTGGTCCGACGGTGGGTCAGGTGGGGTTCAGGCGGTCGTACTCGGCTCGGACGCGGCGGTCCATCGCCAGGGTGAACTGGGCGTCGTTGACGGCGCGGGCGAGGGGGCGGACGCGCTGGATCAGCTCGGTGAGGCGGGCCGCCTCGGCGGGGGTGAGGTCCTGGACGCGGGCGAGGCCGCCGAGCAGGTGGTCGCTGATCAGGGTGACGAAGATGTCGGCCATCGCGTCGGCGTACTCGCGGGCCCGGCGGCTGACGGCCAGCACGGCGGCGAGCGGGACGCCCTCGTCGGTGAGGGCGACGGTGGCGTCCATCAGGCGGCGGCTGATGTGGGTGATGCCGTCGTCCTCGACGGTGATGAAGCCCTGGGCGATGGACTCGGCGGTGTTGGCCTCGGTGAGCTGGTCGCCGAACGCGGCGTGCAGCTCGTCCCAGTCGAGGTGGACGGGGGTCTCGTCGGACCACGGCGCGACCAGCGCGGCCTGCAGGCCGATCAGCTCGGCGACGTCCCGGCCGTCCTCGCCGGCGCCGATCAGCTCGGCGATGCCGCTCAGCGCGTGGCCGCGCTCCAGCAGTTCGGCGATCAGCCGCAGCCGGGCCAGGTGCTGCTCGCCGTACCAGGCGATCCGGCCCTCCTTGCGGGGCGGCGGCAGCAGGCGGCGCTCGCGGTAGAAGCGGACGGTGCGCACGCTGACGCCCGCCGCCTCGGCGAGCTCGGCGACCCGGTACTCGCGCGGGTGCGCCTGGTCGTTCTCGATCTCCGCCACGCCGGTCAGCATAGGGCCGGCCGGGCCGCCGAGAAACGCTGCGCCCGCGCTATTCCACTCGGTGTCAACAAGAGCTACTCTGCCAAACGCGCCAGTGATTACTGGCAGCATTCAGGGGTCCCGCCCGCACCACCCGGCGCACCGGCCCCGCTCCAGCACCGCCACTGCACCCCCACCCCCGCCTGGAGGCCCCCGCATGGCACCCCGCACCAAGCAGCCACCCAAGCCCGCCGGCGCCGGGCAGCGGCCGGCCCCGCACGTCCGGGTCGCCGTGATCGGCTCCGGCTTCGGCGGACTCGGCGCCGGCGTCCGGCTCCGCCGGGCCGGGATCACCGACTTCGTCATCCTGGAGCGCGCCGACTCGGTCGGCGGCACCTGGCGGGACAACAGCTACCCGGGCTGCGCCTGCGACGTCCCGTCCCACCTGTACTCCTTCTCCTTCGCGCCGAACGCCGACTGGCCCCGGGTGTTCTCCGGCCAGCCCGACATCCGCGCCTACCTGGAGAAGGTCACCGACACCTTCGGCCTGCGCCCGCACCTGCGGTTCGGCGCCGAGGTCACCGAACTGCGCTGGGACGAGGAGCACACCCGCTGGCGGATCCGCACCGCGGTCGGCGACTGGACCGCCGACGCCGTGGTCTCCGCGGCCGGGCCGCTCGCCGACCCGCAGATCCCCGACCTGCCGGGCCTGGACGCCTTCCCTGGCAAGGTCGTCCACACCGCCCGCTGGGACCACGACTACGACCTCACCGGCAAGCGGGTCGCCGTGGTCGGCACCGGCGCCTCCGCCGCCCAGATCATCCCCGCCATCCAGCCGCAGGTCGGCCGGCTGACGGTCTTTCAGCGCACCCCCGCCTGGGTTCTGCCGCGCGCCGACCGCGAGGTCACCGCGCTGGAGCGGCGACTGCACCGGGCGCTCCCGCCGAGCGCGCTGCTGCGCCGGGCCGGCCTGTTCGTGCTCCGCGAGCTCCAGGTCGACGCGTTCGTCCGGCGGCCCGGACTGCTCCGCCTGGTCCAGCAGGTCGCCGTCCGCCACCTGAAGAAGGGCGTCGCCGACCCCGCGCTGCGCGCCAAGCTGACCCCGGACTACCGGATCGGCTGCAAGCGGATCCTGCTCAGCAACACCTACTACCCGGCGCTCGCCGCCCCCAACACCGAGGTGGTCGCCGCCGGCCTGCGCGAGGTGCGCGGCTCCACCCTGGTGGCCGCCGACGGCAGCGAGCACGAGGTGGACGCCATCGTCTTCGGCACCGGCTTCCACGTCACCGACCTGCCGATCGCCCAGCGGGTGTTCGGCGTCGGAGGCACCGCCCTCGCCGAGGCGTGGAAGGACGGCATGGAGGCGCTGCGCGGCTCCACCGTGCGCGGCTTCCCCAACCTGTTCTTCCTGATCGGCCCGAACACCGGGCTCGGCAACAACTCGATGATCCTGATGATCGAGTCCCAGCTGAACTACCTGATCGACGCGCTCACCACGCTCGACGCGGTCGGCGCCACCGCCATGCAGCCCACCGAGCGCGCCCAGCGCCAGTGGAACCTGGAACTCCAGCACCGGATGAGCCGCACCGTGTGGACCACCGGCGGCTGCCGCAGCTGGTACCTCGACGAGGGCGGCAAGAACACCGTGCTGTGGCCCGCCTCCACCACCGCCTTCCGGCGCGCCACCCGCCGCGTCGACCTCGAGGAGTACGAGCTGATCAAGCGCACCGCCCCCGCCGCGCGCCCCGCCCTCGCCGAGGCGGTGACCGCGTGAACCCGCCCGTCCCCGCCGACTGCGTGCTGCCCGTCCCGGCTGTCGTCCGTGCCGTCCGCTCCGCCGACGGCGCCGAGCTGAACGTCGAGGAGTACGGCCCCCAGGGCGCGCCGCTGATCGTGCTCTCGCACGGCTGGACCTGCGCCACCGCGTTCTGGGCGCCGGTGGTCAACCGGCTCGCCGCCGACTTCCGGGTGGTCGCCTACGACCAGCGCGGCCACGGCCGCAGCCCGGCCCCGGCGAGCGCGGCCGGCTACTCCACCGCGAAGCTCGCCGACGACCTGGAGGCCGTGCTCACCGCGACCGTCCCGGCCGGGCGGCGCGCGGTGGTGGCCGGCCACAGCATGGGCGGGATGACCATCATGGCGGCCGGCGACCGGCCCGCGGTGGCCGAGCGGACCGCCGCCAACGTGCTGGTCAACACCGGCGCCGGCGACCTGGTCGACGAGCTCGCGGTGCTGCCGCCCGCCGTCCGGGCCAAGGGCCTGCGCCGCTTCCTGCACCGGCAGATCCTGCGCTCCCGGCTGCCGCTCGGCCCGGTCAACGGCGTCTCCCGGGCCGCCCTCAAGTACGCCACCATGGGCCCCGCCACCCCCGCCGACCGGGTCGCCGCCTGCGCGCAGGTGGTGCACGCCTGCCCCACCCGGGTCCGGTACCAGTGGGCGACGGTGCTCGAGACCCTCGACGTGCACGCCGGCCTGGCCCGGATCGCCGCGCCGACCGCGGTGATCGCCGGCGCCTGTGACAAGCTCACCCCGCCGGTGCTGGCGCGCCGGATCGTCGCGGGCCTGGCCGATCCGCGCGGCCTGCTGGAACTGCCCGGTACCGGCCACATGAGCCCGGTCGAGCGGCCCGCCGAGGTCGCCGCCGAGATCCGCCGGATCGCCGCACTGGTCGCCGACCGCCTGGCGGCGCCGGCCGACCGCGCGGCCGCCGCCGGCCCGTCCGGCCCCGCCAACCCCCCGTCCGCCGCCGTGGAGGAGATCGCATGACCCCGCCGCTGTCCTCGCAGGTCGTGGTCGTCACCGGAGCCGCCCGCGGCCTCGGTGCGCTGATGGCCCGCAAGCTCTCCGAGCAGGGCGCCAAGGTGGCGCTGCTCGGCCTGGAGCCCGCCGAGCTGAAGGCCGTCGCCGCGCGCTGCGGCGAGCACGCCACCGCCTGGGAGGCCGACGTCACCGACCTGGACGCGCTGACCGAGACCGCCGCGCGGATCAAGGAGCGCTACGGCCGGATCGACACCGTGGTCGCCAACGCCGGCATCGCCCTCGGCGGGCCGATGCTGGACAGCGACCACCGCACCTACAGCCGGGTGATCGAGGTCAACCTGCTCGGCTCGGTGGCCACCGCCCGGGCCTTCCTGCCCGCGCTCGCCGAGAGCCGCGGCTACCTGCTGCAGATCGCCTCGCTCGCCGCGCTCACCCCCGCCCCACTGATGTCCGCCTACTGCGCCTCCAAGGCGGGCGTCGAGTCCTTCGCCCACGCGCTGCGCGCCGAGGTCGCCTACCAGGGCGTCAAGGTCGGTGTCGGTTACCTGAGCTGGACCGACACCGACATGGTGCGCGGCGCCGACCAGGACGCGGTGCTCCGGCAGATGCGCGCCAAGCTCCCCTGGCCGGCGAACAAGACCTACCCGATCGAGCCCGCCGTGGACCGCCTGGTGGCCGGCATCGGCCGCCGCTCCGCGCACGTCTACGCCCAGGCGTGGCTGCGCGGCATGCAGCCGATCCGCTGGATGCTGCCCGGTCTGATCGCCGCGGTCGGCTCCCGCGACGTCGCCCGCCTCGCCCCGGAGCTGAAGGCCACCGCGGACACCCGGCTGCGCCCGGTCGGCGCGGGCGGGCAGGCAGACCAGGACGTGCGGGCCGGCAAAGCGGAGTGACGGTCCGTCACCACGCGACGGTGGGACGGTCGGCCTGGAGAGAGGCCGACCGTCCCACCGTCGTTCGCGCCGTCAGACGCCGTGCACCGACAGCTCGTAGAGCGAGTAGCCCCAGTTCGTCGCCCGCGCGGTGCCGTGGAAGCGGACGTAGCGGGCCTGGGTCGGGGTGAAGGCGGCGGTGTCGAGGCCGCCGTCGCCCGCGGTGGTGGACCAGACGGTGCGCCAGGTGGCGCCGTCCGTGGAGACCTCGATGCGGTAGCCGCGGGCGTACGCGCGCTCCCAGTCGAGGGTGACCCGGTCGACGGAGTGGGTGGCGCCGAGGTCGACCTGCAGCCACTGGTCGTCGCTCCAGTCGCTGGCCCACCGGGTGGACCGGTCGCCGTCGAGCGCCCGGCCCGGCTGGTAGGAGGTGAACGGGTTCCACTCGGCCGAGCTCGCCGAGGCGCTCGCACCGGTGGCCAACTCCCGACCGGGGTCGTGGTGTTCGGTGGCCCGCCAGGTGGTCAGGTAGGACTGCGCGCCCTTCAGCATGTCGTCCACCACGTCCTGGCCGCCGCTGAGCCGGATCTGCTCGATCCAGTCCGGGATCATCCCCGCGTGCGCCAGCCCGTCGGTGTTGACGTCCCACACCCGGTCGCCGGTGACCTGGCGGTCCAGCACCGAGCCGCCGTCGGCGCTGCGGAACGGGTAGCTCACCGCGTTCGGCGCGCCCGCGCCCACCGGGCCCGGCCAGCCGCCCACGCCGTTCAGGTCGGTGCCGTAGCCGTAGCCGACGTGGTACTGGTCGCGCAGCGCCTTGGTGCGGTGCGCCTCGGCGACGAACGCGCTCGCGTCGTGGTCGTACTGGGCGATGAAGCCGCCGAGCCGGTAGACCCGCTCGGTCCACTGCAGGTCCATCCAGCTGTGGCTGGACAGCACGCCCGGGTAGGCCTGCGACTCCAGGATGTCGAACGCCCGGTTGGCCGCCTTCACGCTCATGTGGTCGACTTCCAGCATCATGTGACGCTGCACCATGCCGCGCACCGCGTACTCGCCGAGGTCGGTCAGCCCGCGGGTGTTGCACCGGGCGCCGCTGCCGTAGGTGGGCAGGGTGACCCCGGCGGGCAGCATCGACTGGGCCTGCGCGGTGGGCAGGCCGATCGGGTTGTCCGCCTGCGGGCCGGTGCACTGCTCGGTGGTCCAGAAGGTGCCGGTGGACAGGAACTGGCCGGCGTTCACCGCGACGCCCGTGGTGCCCTCGTCGAAGCGCACCCCGCACAGCGCGTTGTCGAACTTGTGGCACAGGAACATGCTGCGCACGCCCAGCGCGTACAGCTCGTCCAGGCCGCGGTCGATCGCCGCCCGGTCGCACTGCGGGACGTCCAGGATCTGCTTGCAGCCGAACGGCTCGGAGGTCTCCACGCCGAGCACCACCGCCAACTTGCCCTGGGCGACGACCTGTCGGGCCTGGTCGGAGTCGGTCACGATGCGGAACCAGCCCTTGCCGGGGCCGCCGTACATGGTGTCGACGTAGGACTGCAGCTGGTAGGACTTGGCGGCCTCGGTGCGGATCGCGTCCATCTCGTCGCAACCGCGGTCCTTGAACGGGTAGATCGAGCACAGCAGCCCGTTGGTGACCAGGTCGTTGACCAGGATCCGCTCACCGCCGCGCCAGGCCCGCTCCACCCAGGCGTAGTAGTCCTGCTGGTGGCTGAGCGAGTCGTGGGCCGGCCAGTCCTTGAAGGTCGGCCAGCCGACCGGGTCGTGGTGGCCGTTCGCGCCGCCGGTGACGTTCTCGAAGAGCGCCAGCGAGCCGTCCGGGTAGTGCTCGGGACAGTCCTTGAGGGCGTCGGCGACGCCCTGCTCGGAGAAGGTGGCGCCGCAGATGATCCGGCCGCCGAAGCCCTCGTTGGACATCAGGTGGTTGTGCGCGTCCACGAATCCGCGGACGCTGCCGTCGGCCGCGGTGCCGCCGAACGGCTGCCCGGTCACGTTGATCTGCGAGTCCGGGACGGGGCGGGCGGTGGGGTTCCACCACCCGTCGGCGGCCTGCGCGGTGCGGCCGGGAGCGCCGAGCGTGGCGGTGACCGCCACGAGGATCAGCGACAGCAGGGAGATGACGATGCGTCTGGCCTGGTGGTGCCCGTTCATGCTCACACCTCGGCTGGTTGAGGCGGGGATGGGAGAGGGTGCGAAACGGGTGCGTTTCACACCCGGTCCCACCCGAGAATCCTGAGTTGATGACGGGCCGTCAAGGGATTGGACGCGATGACTTACCGGCCAGTACGACCGGGGTTCACTTCGGGGCCGCGCAAACGCGCACCGGGCCCGGCCCCGTGGAGAGGGGCGGGCCCGGGAGGGAGGAAGGCGGTGCCGGCCGTCGGCCGTCAGGAGCGACGGGGTCGGTGACGGGCCGGCGGCGCGACTTCTATGGAGCGCGGAAGGGGTTGAACGAGCATCGGTTCTCCAGGGGGGATGGGCGCCGTGTGGGACCAGCGGCGCTGCCCGACACCGTAGGGTCATCCGACCAACGCCACCGCGGGACGCGCCGTCGTGCCCGGCAGTGTCGCCCGAAAAGCCGACCGGTCCGTCCGCCGGGCGGTCGATGCGGCCCCGGGCTACCGCCCGGTACGGTCGGCGCATGACGACTGCTCTCATCACCGGCGCCACCGCCGGAATCGGCGCCGCCTTCGCCGACCGCCTGGCCCGGGACGGCCGCGACCTGGTGCTGGTCGCCCGGGACACCGAGCGCCTCGCCAAGGCCGCCGCCGAACTCGCCGACCGGTGGGGCGTCCAGGTCGAGACGCTGACCGCCGACCTCGCCACCGACGCGGGCATCGGCGCGGTCGAGGACCGCCTGCGCGACGCCGCGCGGCCCGTCGACCTGCTGGTCAACAACGCCGGGTTCGGTCACCGCGGCGCGTACCTGGCCGTCCCCGTCCAGGACGAGCTCGACATGCTCAAGGTGCACATCGAGGCGGTGCTGCGGACCACCACCGCGGCGGTGCCCGGGATGCGCGAGCGCGGCCGCGGCGGGGTGATCAACGTGGCCTCGGTGGCGGCGTTCGTCCCGCGCGGCACCTACGGCGCGACCAAGGCGTGGGTGGTCAACTTCACCCTCGGCATCGCCCGCGACCTGGCCGGCAGCGGCGTGCGCCTGCAGGCCCTGTGCCCCGGCTTCACCCGCACCGAGTTCCATCAGCGCGCCGGCATGGGCACCTCCTCCATCCCCTCCTGGGGCTGGCTCGCCGCCGACCGCGTCGTCGACGACTCGCTGCGCGACCTCGCCCGGAACCGTCCGCTGTCCGTCCCCGGCAAGCGCTACAAGCTCGCGGTCGCGCTGGCCCGCCTGCTGCCGGTGGGCGGACTGGGCAAGGTGTCGACGACGGCCGGCCGGGAATACCGGAAAGCTTAGGTTTGCTAATGGTGAGTATTGCTCTGTAAAGTCGCCGAGCACACCGTCCGCGCTGCCCTGGAGGCCGCCCTTGCGTCCCGACCGGATCGACTGGAAACCGCCCGTGCGCGAGCAGGGCGAGGAGAAGCCGCCTGCGCAGGTGGGGCGGATCCTGCGGCTGTTCCGCCCGTACGCGGGCCGGCTCGGCGTGGTCGGGCTGCTGGTCGCGGCCTCGGCGGTGGTGTCGGTGGCCACGCCGTTCCTGCTGCGGGCGGTGCTGGACACCGCGATACCGCAGGGGCGGACGGGACTGCTGACGCTGCTCGCGCTCGGCATGATCGCCGCCGCGGTGGTCACCAGCGTGCTGAACGTGCTGCAGACGCTGATCTCCACCACGGTGGGGCAGCAAGTGATGCACGACCTGCGCACCGCCGTCTACGCGCACCTGCAGCGGATGAGCCTGGCCTTCTTCACCAGGACCCGCACCGGCGAGGTGCAGTCGCGGATCGCCAACGACATCGGCGGCATGCAGGCCACCGTCACCTCCACGGCCACCTCGCTCGTGTCGAACCTGACCGCGGTGGTGGCCACCGTGGTCGCGATGGTCGCCCTGGACTGGCGGCTGACCATCGTCTCGCTGCTGCTGCTCCCGGTCTTCGTGTGGATCAGCCGCCGGGTCGGCAGCGAGCGCAAGAAGATCACCACCGAGCGGCAGCGCCAACTGGCCCGGCTCTCCTCGGCGGTGCAGGAGTCGCTGTCGGTGAGCGGCATCCTGCTGGGCCGCACCATGGGCCGCTCGGACTCGCTGACCAAGGAGTTCGCCGCCCAGTCCGACCAGCTCGCCGAGCTGGAGGTGCGCTCCTCGATGGCGGGCCGCTGGCGGATGTCGACGATCGGCATCGTGATGGCGGCCATGCCGGCGATCATCTACTGGGCGGCCGGCCTGACCGGCGCGGCCGGTGCGCCGATCGTCTCGCTCGGCACGCTGGTGGCGTTCGTGTCCCTGCAGCAGGGCCTGTTCCGACCCACCGTCAGCCTGCTGTCCACGGGCGTGGACGTGCAGACCTCGCTGGCGCTGTTCCAGCGGATCTTCGAGTACCTCGACCTGCCGGTGGAGATCGCCGAGCGGGAGAACCCCGTCCACCTCGCGGAGATCCGCGGCGACGTCCGCTTCGAGCAGGTGGAGTTCCAGTACCAGAGCGGCCAGGACCGGCCGACCCTGAGCGGCATCGAGCTGACCGTCCCGGCGGGGACGTCGCTGGCGGTGGTCGGCGAGACCGGGTCGGGCAAGTCGACGCTGTCCTACCTGGTGCCGCGGCTGTACGACGTCACCGGCGGCCGGGTGCTGATCGACGGGGTCGACGTGCGCGAGCTGTCGTTCGAGACGCTGTCCCGGGCGGTCGGCGTGGTCTCCCAGGAGACCTACCTGTTCCACGCCTCGGTGGCCGACAACCTGCGCTTCGCCAAGCCCGACGCGAGCGACGAGGAGCTGGTGGCGGCGGCCCGCGCCGCGCAGATCCACCAGATGATCGCCGAACTGCCGGACGGCTACGACACCCTGGTCGGGGAGCGCGGCTACCGGTTCTCCGGCGGCGAGAAGCAGCGGCTGGCCATCGCCCGGACCATCCTGCGCAACCCGCCGGTGCTGATCCTGGACGAGGCGACCAGCGCGCTGGACAACCAGACCGAGCACGCCGTCCAGCAGGCCCTGGACACCCTCGCCGCGGGCCGCACCACGATCACCATCGCGCACCGGCTCTCCACCATCCGGGAGGCCGCGCAGATCGCCGTCCTCGACCACGGCCGGATCGTCGAACTCGGCGGCCACGACGAGCTGGTGGCCCGCGAGGGCCGCTACGCGGCACTGCTGCGCCGGGAGGCGCTGCCGGTGCCGAGCGCCGCGCACTGAGCGCGGCGGGGCCGTCGGGCCGTCAGGCGGCCTTCGGGGTCTCGTTGTACGCCTCGGCCAGCTGCTGGCCGGAGAGCTCGTGGATGGCGGCCATCACCTCGTCGGTGACCTGGCGGCGGGCCTTGGCGGAGCGGGCCTGGCCGTGCAGCTCGTCGAAGTACAGCGGCGCGCCGAACTTCACGGTGATCTTCCGCAGCCGGGGGATCCGCTTGCCGACCGGCAGGATGTGCTGCGGGCCGTCCAGGGCGACCGGCACCACCGGCACGCCGGCGGTCAGCGCCAGCCAGGCCACACCGGTCTTGCCGCGGTAGAGGCGGCCGTCCAGCGAACGGGTGCCCTCCGGGTAGATGCCGAACGCGCGGCCGTCCTGGAGGATCTCCAGCGCCTGGTCCAGCGAGGCGGCGGCGGAGCGGTAGGTGCCGCGCTCCACCGGGACGGCGTTGATCACGTGGGTGAAGAACGCCCGGGAGATCGCGCCCTTGAGGCCGGTGCCGGTGAAGTACTCGGCCTTCGCCAGGAAGAACACCTGGCGCGGCGCGGTCAGCGGGATCACCACGCTGTCCACGAAGGACAGGTGGTTGCTGGCCAGGATCACCCCGCCCTTGCGCGGCACGTTCTCCAGGCCCTCGATCACCGGCCGGTACAGCGCCTTGGCGAGCGGCTTGAGGACGAGCTTGGTAAGGGGGTAGATCACGGGCCCTCCCTGGCCGTTCGGAGAACCGCAGACTACGACATCCACCCCGCGCCCCGTCCACCACTCGGACCCCGGGCGCGGCTGCGAGATATGTCACGCCCACCAGGTGGGAATGGTGCGTCCCACCTGGTGGGACGCGGTCACTTGCGGACCGGGAAGATCCGGCTGACCACCCGCTCGGCGGCCCGGCCGTCGTCCCACGGGCAGAACCGCGCGCGGAAGCGCCGGCGGGCCTCCGGCTCCGGGTCGCCCGCCAGCAAGGCCTCGACCAGCGCGTCCTGCTCGGCGGCCACCGCGCCCGGCGGCTCCTTCATCAGGTCGAAGTACACGCCGCGGACCTCCTGGTACTCCTCCCAGTCGGGGGCGTACACCGCGATCGGCCGGTCCAGCACGGCGTAGTCGAACATCATCGACGAGTAGTCGGTGACCAGGGCGTCCGCGGCCAGGTAGAGGTCCTCCACCGACGGGTGGTCGGAGACGTCCAGGACCGTCGCCGAGCCCTGAGGCGTCGTCAGGTCGCCCGCGCCGCCGTCGTGGAAGTAGTGGGTGCGCACCAGGACGGTCCAGCCGGGGCCGAGCCGCTCGGCCAGCGCGGGCAGGTCCAGCAGCGGCAGGTAGCCGCCGCGGGACTCGCGGTGGGTCGGCGCGTACAGCACGGTGCGCTGCCCGTCGGCGATGCCCAGGCCGCGGCGGAGCTCCGCGCACTCCTCGGGCGTGGCCAGCACCAGGCGGTCGTTGCGCGGGTAGCCGGTGTCCAGGATCTGGTAGGTGCCGGGGAAGGCCCGGGCGAAGTGCTTGCTGGTGTGCGGGTTCGGCGAGACCAGGTAGTCCCAGCGCGCCACCGCCTCGCGCAGCCGCTCGAAGTCCATCCCGTCGGCGGCCTCGGGCCGGTGCAGCAGGTCCATGCCCATGGTCTTCAGCGGCGTGCCGTGCTGGGTCTGCACGTGCACCGTGCCGACCCGCTTCGCCATGGTGTGCGGGAAGTTGACGTTGTTGACGAAGTACTTGGCGGTGGCCATCGCCTTCAGGTACGCCGGGGTGTTGACGATCACGTACGGCACGCCCGGCGGCAGCGCGGCGGCCCGCTCGGCGTTCTCCACCACCCACACGCCGCGCACCTGCGGCGCCAGCTCCCGGGCCTTCTGGTAGATCGCGGCCGGGTTGCAGGCGTACCCGCGGTGCCAGTACGCCGCGTACACCGCCAGGTTCTCGTCGATCGGCAGCCGCCGGAAGGCGTTGTACGCCGTGAAGCGGGCGCTGCTGCGGACCGCCTTCCTCACGCCCGGGACCGCGGCCCGGGTGCCGCGCTTGACCGCGCCGGGCAGCCGCCCGCCGCGGCGCAGCTCGGCGTAGGCGAGCCGGGAGCCGCGGGCGGCGAGCCGGTACTGGACGCCGCGCACGCCGGACGGGAAGCGGTAGCCGGCCGGGCGGTGCTTGGCGAAGTGGCCGGTGATCCGGGCGAAGAAGTCGGCGCGCAGGTCGGTCGGGACCAGCCCCGGGGTGTCGTAGATCGTCAGCGCCTGCTTGACGGTGCGGTCGAAGACCATGGTGCGCAGCCGGTTCGCCCGCTCGTCGCGGTCCAGGAAGGCGAAGATCGCGTCGTACTGGGCGAAGGCGTCGGCGTGCTTGGGCGAGGCGGTGGCGGTGATCGCGCCGGGGCGGCCGCGCCGGTAGTGGTAGCAGGGGCGGTCGAGGTAGCGCAGCCGCCCGGCGGCGAGCAGCAGCGGGTAGGTGACCGAGATGTCCTCGTAGTAGCCGCGCCCGAAGTGCACGTCCAGGTCGAGCAGGTACTGGCGGCGCATCACCTTGTTCCACACCGCGAGCACCGCGTTGAACAGCGCGGGGTGCTCGGCGGCGGTGCAGCCCTCGACCAGGGGGGAGCCGGCCAGCACGTGCCGCCAGGGGTTCGGCTCGCTGCCGCCGTCGTGGTAGACGTGGGTGAAGTCGGTCAGCAGGACGTCGGCCGGGACCTCGCGGGCGGTCTCGGCGCGCAGCTCGGTGAGGATCGCGTCCACGGTGCCGTCGGGCAGCCAGTCGTCGCTGTCCACGAACCAGACGTAGGTGCCGCTCGCCTCGGCCAGGCCGGCCGTACGGGCGCCGCCCAGGCCCTGGTTCTCGGTCAGGTGCAGCACCCGCATCCGGGGGTCGGTGGCGGCGTGCGCGTCGAGGAGGGCGCCGCAGCCGTCGGGGGAGAGGTCGTCCACCGCGATCAGCTCGACCTCGCCGGGGGCGGCGCCGTCGGCCCGGAGCGACTCCAGGCACTGCGGAAGGAAACGCTCCACGCCGTGGACGGGCAGGACGATGCTGAGCAGGGGTGGCACGTGCGTTCACTCCGCGAAGGGAAGGGCGACTCCGGCCGGGGGTCCGGGTACCGCACACTCTACCGAGCAGTGTTCGGGGCCCTCCGGGGCGGCCGGTGCCGCGGCCGCCCGGGTGCAGGGCGGGCGGCCGGCGGGCGGCGGCGCGGGGAAAACGCGACCGCCGGTGCCGCGCCGTACCAGCGGCGGCACCGGCAGCCCGGTTTGGCGGTCCGACCGACCCTCAACGATCGACCGCCGGTCCGTCCACCACGTTGGAGTCGGGCCGCCGCAGCGTCGAGACGGCCGGACAGTGACTCTTGGTGGGGTCGGAAGTACAGACAACATAGTCGGATGATCCGTTCATACTCGAACGCATCCGATCAGAGAAGTGCGGGTGTCGCCCGCGTTTCCGTGTCGATACAGATATTGCTTGGAGGTTACGGCCCCGTCAATCCCTCGTCTGTGTTCAATTTCTGAACTCTTGGTGCCGCGGGGGGGCCGGACCCGGATCCGGGCGATCTGCGCAGGCCATTGCCGGTGCGGCGGGCCGCTCCTATATTGACGCCACGTCTCACAACGGGGGTGTGCGAGAAATGGGCCAGCAACCGCCTGGGCGGCCGGTCAGCCCGGTGCTGAAGGCCCTGATGCTCGGACCGCTCGCGGCCGGCGCGGGCTACACCTTCCTGGCGCTGTGGCCCGCCGCCGGGTCCACCGACACCCTGTTCGCCTGGGCGATGTCCCCCGTCACCGCCGTGCTGCTCGGCGCCGGTTACGGCGGCGCCGGCGTGATGCTGCTGCTCGCCGTCCGCGCCGGCAGCTGGGCCGAGGTCCGGGTGGTCACCGCCGCCAGCGCGGTGCTGATGGTGCTGATGCTCGCCGCCACCCTGGCCGACCGGGGCAGCCTGCACCTCGACGGCGGCTCCCTGATCGCCTTCCTCGGCGCCTGGGGCTGGCTCGCCGTGCACCTCGCCGCCCTGCCGATCGGCCTGGTCGCCCTCACCGCCCAGCTCCTCACCCGCGGCCCCGCCCCCGCCCGTGCGCCGCGGCCGCCGTGGTGGGTCGCCGCCCCGATGGTCAGCGGCGGCCTGCTGCTGGCCGGCCTGGGCGCCGTCCTCAGCCTGCGCTCCGCCGCGCTCGCCCCCACCTGGCCGTGGACCGCCCGCCCGATCGACGTCCGCGCCCTCGGCGCCTGGGCCCTCGCCTTCGGCGTCGCGCTGCTGCTCGCCAGCCGCGAGGCCGAGCTGCGCCGGGTCCGCAGCGGCATGGCCGCGCTCGTCCTCACCGGCCTGCTCGGACTGGCCGGCCTGATCCGCTACGGCGCGCACGTCGCCTGGCACCAGCCCGCCGCCTGGGTCGCCGTCCTGGTGCTCACCGCCCTGCTCGGCCTCGGCCTCTGCGGCTACGGCGTCTCCGCGGTACTCGACCCGCCCCGGGACACCGACCCGCCCCGCCCGGTCGAACTGGTGTGAGCCGCCGGCCCGTTCGTGCGCCCGGCGCACCGGCCCCGCCCGGGCGCGCCCGGGCAACGCATCCGGCCGCCGCAGCGCCTGACGGCGAGTCACCCCCATGCTGGGAGAAGACCGTTGGTGTGCCGAAAGTGTGACGGCAACCGATGCGCACTCGTGACCGATCGCACGGTCGTCTGGTGGAGCGTCACTTCCGTTCGCACGATACGGTGGCAGAACACCAGGACGGTTGTGTGAAGGCCGTCATAGCCGGATAGTCTTCGCCTCACGGCCCTGGCGCCTCGTAGGGGTGGGAATCAGATGGATCAGATGCAAGTGCGGACGCGAGCGCGAGTGCCCGCGATCCAGTGCGGCGTCGGCGCGACCGGCCGCCGGATCGAGCGACACCTCGCCGTGCTCGGCGCGCCCGCCCTTCCGGCGGTGGAGACGGCCGAGGCCCTCGGCCTGATAAGAGAACTGACGCCGCGTGGGCCCGGAGCCCCCACGGCGACGCCGCGCCGCATGGCGCGGGTCTCGCTGATGGCCCCGCTGCGCCGCCTCAAGCGCAGCCTGTTCGGCGGCCGCGGCTGAGCCCCCGGCACCGATCGGGCGGCCGGAACCCGGCCGCCCGCGCCACCACCCGACGGACCAGGGGTCCGTCGGGCGTTCGGCGTTGACGCCTGGGCGGCGGCGGATGACCGGGGCCGGGCAGGCCCGGCATACGGCCTTGCGCGGGCCGGTGGGCCTTGCGCGGGCTGGCGTCGGGTGGCGCGGCCTGGCGTGACCCGTGGCGGTCGGGTGGCACTCGCCGGGTGCCCCTTCGGGCGGCGGCCCAAGATCGGCCAGGATGAGGGCCATGGCCGACACCTTCCACACCCAGACCCTCGAGATCACCACGGGCCGCAGCGAACGCGCCCTCGACGTCACCGAACGCTGCCACGCCTTCCTCCGGGAGGTGGCCGACGGCCGCGACGGACTGCTCAACGTCTTCGTCCCGCACGCCACCGCCGGCATCGCCGTCATCGAGACCGGCGCCGGCAGCGACGAGGACCTGCTCGCCGCCCTCCGCGGGCTGCTCCCCGCCGACGACCGCTGGCAGCACCGCCACGGCAGCCCCGGCCACGGCCGCGACCACGTGCTACCGGGCCTGGTCGCCCCGCACGCCACCCTCCCCGTGGTGGGCGGCCGCCTCGCCCTCGGCACCTGGCAGTCCGTCGTCCTGATCGACACCAACGGCGACAACCCCGACCGGCTCCTGCGGCTCTCCTTCCTCGGCTGACGCCCCGTCCGTCGTCCCTCCCGCCGTCCCCGTGCCGCTGCGGGGACTCGCGGAGCACCGGCAGCCGGCGCCCACGCCGTAGGCTGGTCGCATGGCTGTGGACGAACACGAGCACGAGCAGGTGTGCGAGGTCGGATCCGACCCCGAGGAGGCCCGGCGCGGGCTGCAGGACGGCGGGCCGGGCGAGCGGGCCTCCTGCGTGCTGTGCGGCGAGCGGACCGAGTACCCGGCCGGTACCCCCGGCAGCACGCTCTGCCCGGTCTGCACCTGGCAGCAGGCGCAGCGCCAGGCCTGTTCGGGCTGACGGGGCGTCAGCGCCGGGGCGGGACCGGCCGGCACCGGGATGGTTGGACACGGCCGTGCGCGGGCGGTGATGATCGGCCCCGTTGACCGGTCGTCTCTCCCGAAGGGCCTCGCGGCATGTCCGAGTCCGAGCGCACGACCCGCCTGTTCGACCGCCCGCACGCGACGCTCGCCTACCGCACCGCGGGGCGCGGGCCGCTGGCCGTCTACGCGCACGGGGCGTTCTCCAGCCAGGGGCACGAGCGGCGGGCCGACCTGTTCGACTGGTCCGCGCTCACCCGGACCCACCGGCTGGTCGAGTACGACGCCCGCGGCCACGGGGAGTCCACCGGGCGGCCGGTGGAAGCCGACTACGCCTACCCCGCGCTCGCCACCGACCTGCTGGCGCTCTGCGACCACCTCTCGCCCGACCGGCCGGTCGCCGCGCTCGGCTCCTCGATGGGTGCCGCCACCGTCCTGTGGGCCGCCCTCGCCCGGCCCGAACGGTTCTCCCGGCTGGTGCTCGCCACCCCCGCCGTCGCCTGGCAGGCCCGCGCCGCCCGCCGTGACGGGCTGCGGGCCGCCGCCACACTGATCGAACGCCGCGGGAAGGCCGCACTCAGCGCTGCCGCCCGGCTCGCCGGGCCGCCCGCCGTCCTCGCCGAAGTCCCGTCCTTCCCCACCGAGTTCGACGTCCCCGACACGCTGATGCCGGCCATCCTGCGGGCCGCCGCCGGGGCCGACCTCCCCGAACCCGCGGCCCTGCGCGGCCTCGTCCACCCCACCCTGCTCCTCGCCTGGGAGACCGACCCCGTCCACCCGGTCGCCACCGCCGAAGCCCTCGCCGAGCTGCTCCCCGCCGCCGAGCTGCACGTCGCCCGCGACCTCGCCGAGGTCCGCGCCTGGGGCGAACGCGCGGCGGACTTCCTGGCGCGGTAGCGGCGACCGGCCGCCGGGAGCGGTCGGCGGCGGGCGGTGCTCAGGCGTCGGCGCGGGTGGTGTGGTGGACGGTGGAGCCGTGGCGGTGCTTGCGGATCAGGAGTTGGGCGGGGATCCGGGTGCGCAGGTCGGCGACGTGGCTGACGATGCCGACCGCGCGGTCGCGCTCGCGCAGGGAGTCGAGGACGTCCATCACCTCTTCGAGGGCGTTCTCGTCCAGGGTGCCGAAACCCTCGTCGATGAACAGGGTGTCCAACGGCATGCCGCCGGCCTCGTCGGTGACCACGTCGGCCAGGCCCAGGGCGAGGGCGAGGGAGGCGAAGAAGCTCTCGCCGCCGGAGAGGGTGGCGGTGTCGCGTTCGCGCCCGGTCCACGCGTCGACGACGTGCAGGGAGAGGCCGGAGCGGCGGTTGCCGGAGACCAGGCCGTCGCTGTGGACCAGGGTGTAGCGGCCGCCGGACATCTTCAGCAGCCGGTGGCTGGCCGCCGCCGCGACCTGCTCCAGCCGGGCGGCCAGCACGTACGACTCCAGGCGCATCCGCAGGGCGTTCTCGGCGGGCGCGCCGGCCAGCAGCCCGGCCAGGCGGCTGATCCGGGCGTGGGCGTCGAGCACCGGGGCGAAGGTCGCGGCGAGGGAGACCAGGGTGCGGCCGATCCGGGCCAGCGCCTCCACCCGGTCGGCGGCGGACCGGTGCTCCGCGGCGGCCCGGCGCAGTGCCGCGGTGGCGTCCTCCTCGGCGGCCCGGGCCACCGCCGGTGCCGCAGGCGGGAGTCGGCTCGCCGCCAGCAGGTCCGGATCGGCCAGCCGGGCCCGGTTCTGCTCCAGCGCGGTGTCCAGGGCCTGCAACCGCTGGCGGAGCAACTCCCGTTCGGCGGCGGGCAGGTGGGCGGCCTCGACGGCGGCCGGGTCGGCGAAGCCGGCCGACCGGGCGGCCTCGGCGAAGGCCTCGGTGGCCTCCGACAGCCGGGTCGCGGCCTCGGCGGCGGCTCGGGCGGCGGCGAGGGTGTCGGCGACCGCTCCGGTCAGCCGGTCCAGGGCCGCGGCGCGGGCCGCGACCGACGGGGCGTCACCGCGCGCCTCGGCGAGCCGCGCGGCCAGCTCGGCCAGTTCGACCACCACGGTGCCCAGCCGCCCCGCCAGCCCGGCACTGCGCTCGCCCGCCTGGCGCAGCCGATCGGCCCGCGCCGCCCGCTCGCGCTCCAGCCGCTCCACCTGCTGGCCGAGCGGGACGAGCCGCTCCGCGGTCTGCCGGGCGGCCTGCCACCGCTCCGCCAACTCGGCGATCTCGGCCGCGAGTTCGGCGACCGCACGGCCGCCGGAGGCGGCCGCCGCAGCCGCCTCGTCCACCTGCAGGGCCGTCAGTTCGGCCTGGGCCGCATTGAACCGCTGCTCGGCGGCGTGCTGGGCGTCCCGGGCGCGCTGCTCGTCCGCGGCCGTGACCGGGCTGGCGGACGGGCGGGCGGGGGCCGGGTGCTCGGCGGAGCCGCACACCCGGCAGGGCGCACCGTCGGCCAGCTCCTCCGCCAACTCGGCCGCCATCCCGGCCAGGCGGCGCTCCTGGAGGTCCAGGGTGTGGGCGCGGGCGTCCAGGAAGGCCTTGTGCAGATCGGTGGTGCGGGCCTCGGCGGCGGTGCGGGCGGCGTGCAGTCGGCGGTGCTGCTGCGCGGCTTCGTGGCGGAGCGTCAAGTCGGCTCGTTGCGCGTCCAGTTGGGTGAGCAGGGCGTGGGCAGAGCGGGCCTCGTCGAGTTCCGTGTGAAGCTGCTTCAGCCGGTCCTCGTAGTCGACCAGCCAGTCCTCGGACTCCTCGGCCAGCTCCTCGGCGCGGTCGCGCTCCGCGATCAGGTCCGCGCGCTCCCGGGTCAGCCGGCGGTGCCGGTCCTCGTCGGCGCGGGCGGCTTCCAGCCGGCCCGACTCGGCGCGCAAGTGCCGTTCGGCGGCGGCGAGTTCGGCGGGAGCGGCGGACGGGAGCGCCGACAGCGGGGGGAGGACCGCGGGCGGCGGCGCGGTGCGGGCCCGGGGGATGTCGACGGCCGCCGAGTCCGGGCTGTCGGTCGCGGGGGCCGCACTGACGGTCGCCGGGTCCGGGCCGGCCTGCGGAGGCATCGGACTCGCCGGGTCGGTGGCGAGCTGGCCCTGGGTAACCGCGAGTGCGGTGGGTGCGGCGGCGTGGACCGCCGTCAGGACGGGCGCGTCGGCCGTCAGCGCGGCCAACGCCGAGCGGCGGGCGGCCTCCTGGGCGGTGGCGGCGGCGTGGGAGGCGCTCGCGGTGCGGTGCAGAGTGCGCAGCGGGGCGAGGGACTCGGCGGCGAGGGCCGCGGTCAGCCGGGTGCGCTCCGGGGCGAGGGCGTCGTCGGCGGCGCTCAGGCGGACCCGGTCCGCCACGGCGGCGGCGTGGCGCTGCTGGCGGTCTGAACTGGGGGCATGTGGGCGCGGACCACGCGCATCTGGGCGGGGTGTTGGCGCAGGCGTTGGGTGATCTCGCCGGCAGCGGGCCGCTGTCGCGGA